>DATKFG010000139.1:0-56582 GCA_035511515.1 Burkholderiaceae bacterium
GCCCTCCTCTCCGGCTTGCGCGGGCGAGGGGCGACACCGCGTGCCCCGGCGGACGCGTACGCACTCGCGGCGCCCGATCGCCCCTCGCCCGCGCAGCGGGAGAGGGGAGGGCTCGCCCTGCGAAGCCGGGCTACGCCCGGCGAAGCAGGGGGGTGAGGGCGTTAAAACCGCTAGAACGGCGCCAGATAGATCCGCCGCAGCGCCTTGCGGTGAGGGCGCTTGCGAGGCTTGGCCAGACGGAAGATCAGTGACAGGGCCCGTTGTACCGTTTGCGGCAGCCGCATCGCAGCTTACGTTCGGCCGGCGACCAGCTGCGCGGCCAGAAGATCGAAGTGGCGCGCATAGCGGCGGTTGATTCCGTCCAGCGAAAGCCAGATCAGGAAGTCGGCGCTGTTGAAATCCGGGTCCCACGCCGGCTCGCCGCAGACCCTGGCCCCCAGCCTGATGTAGCCCTTGATCAGGGCCGGAACCTCGAAGGTGCTCGCGCGCGGGATGCGCTCGTGCGGGAACGGCAGGCGCGGAAACACCCGGTATTCAGGGCTGGCCAGGTACTGCTGCAACTCATCGCGCAGGCGGGCTGCCTGCATTCCGCCGTCGCCCAGCGGCGCGCTGGCGCACCCGATCAGATGGCGGTAACCCGCGGTCCTCATGTATTGGGCCAGTCCGGCCCACAGCAACAAAATGGCGCTGCCGGTGCGGTAATCCGCATGCACGCAGGAGCGGCCGACCTCGATCAGCGACGCCCGCAGATGCGTCAAGCGCGACAGGTCGAATTCGTTTTCCGAGTACAGCTTGCCCAGCTGGCGCGCCTTGTGCGGGGGCAGGATCCGATAGGTGCCGACCACGCGCGTGGTGTCATCGTCCCGCACGATCAAGTGATCGCAGAACGGATCGAACTCGTCCTGGTCGAGCGCGTCGTCGGTCTCCCCCAGTTTCGCGCCCATTTCCAGTGCAAAGACTTCGTACCGCAGGCGCTGCGCATCCTCGATGTCGGCCGGACCGCGTGCCAGACCGACCGAAAGCCGCGGCTCCCGCTGCGGCTTCTCACTGCCCGGTTCGAGTAAGGGGACGCGTTGCACATCGCGAGAAGACATCGGCACTTCCGCCGGGGGATCGGCGGACTTTAGTCGTCCTCGTTGTCGAAATCGTGAAGTATTCATTTCAAATAGATGACAACTCGGGCGGCGATTGTAAGCCCTCGTGTATTATCAATGGCCGTTTTCAGGCGCGTAGCTCAGCTGGTTAGAGCACCACCTTGACATGGTGGGGGTCGTTGGTTCGAGTCCAATCGCGCCTACCACGCTCACCAAATTCCGATGCCATTGATATCCCTTCCTGACGGTACTCAGCGACGATACGATCGCCCCGTCAGCGTTGCCGACATTGCGGCCTCGATCGGACCAGGGTTGGCCAAGGCGGCTCTTGCGGGCCGGGTCGACGGCCGCCTGGTCGACACCTCGTTCGTGGTCGATCGCGATGCGGCCGTCACCGTCGTCACCGAGCGGGACGCCGACGGCCTGGAAGTGATCCGGCACTCAACCGCGCACCTGCTGGCCTACGCGGTCAAGGAGCTGTTCCCCGATGCTCAGGTGACGATCGGCCCGGTCATCGAGAACGGCTTTTATTACGACATCTCGTACAAGCGGGCCTTCACGCCGGAGGACCTGCAGGCGATCGAACGCAAGATGACCGAGCTGGCAGCGCTGGACGAACCGGTGCAGTGCGAGGTCTGGCCGCGCGACGAGGCCGTGCGCTTCTTCGAGTCGATCGGCGAGCGCTACAAGGCCGAGATCGTGGCCTCGATTCCGCCGGAAGAACCCATTTCACTGTATCGCGAGGGCCGGTTCATCGACCTGTGCCGGGGGCCACACGTGCCCTCGACCGGCCGACTGAAGGTTTTCAAGCTGACCAAGGTGGCCGGGGCCTACTGGCGCGGCGACAGCCGCAACGAGATGCTGCAGAGGATCTACGGCACCGCCTGGGCCCGCAGGGAAGAGCTGGACGCCTACCTGCGCCAGCTCGAGGAAGCCGAGAAGAGGGACCACCGCCGGCTGGGCCGGGAGCTGGACCTGTTCCACATGCAGGAGGAAGCCCCGGGCCTGGTGTTCTGGCATCCGAAGGGTTGGGCGATCTGGCAGCAGGTCGAGCAGTACATGCGCCAGGTGTATCGGGACAATGGCTACCTCGAAGTGAAGGGGCCGCAGCTGCTCGACCGCACCCTCTGGGAAAAGACCGGGCACTGGGACAACTTCCGCGAGAACATGTTCACGACCGAGTCGGAGAACCGGCACTACGCGCTCAAGCCGATGAACTGCCCCGGACACGTGCTGATCTACAAATCGGATCTGCGCTCCTACCGCGATCTGCCGCTGCGCTACGGCGAGTTCGGCCAGTGCCACCGCAACGAGGCCTCGGGCGCACTGCACGGGATCATGCGCGTGCGCGGGTTCACGCAGGACGACGGCCACATCTTCTGCTCCGAGGAGCAGATCCTGCCGGAATGCCTCGCGTACACCGCGCTGCTGCAACGGGTGTATCGCGACTTCGGCTTCGACGAGATCGTGTACAAGATCGCCACGCGTCCGGCGCGCCGCATCGGTGCCGACGAGCTGTGGGAGCGGGCCGAACAGGCGCTGATGCAGTCGCTGCGACAGTCGGGCTGCCAGTTCGAAACGATCCCGGGCGAGGGTGCTTTCTATGGTCCGAAGATCGAGTACCACCTGAAGGACTCGATCGGCCGATCATGGCAATGCGGAACGATGCAGGTCGATTTCGCGATGCCCGCCCGCCTGGGCGCCGAGTACGTGGCCGAGGACAATTCGCGGCGCGTTCCGGTGATGCTGCACCGGGCCATCGTCGGGTCCCTGGAACGCTTCATCGGGATCCTGATCGAGCATTACGCCGGCGCCTTTCCGGTATGGCTCGCGCCGGTCCAGGTGGCCGTGGCCAGCATCACCGAGCACCAGCGCGAATATGCGCGATCAACAGCCGAAGCGCTGAAAAAACAAGGATTTAGGGTCGAGGCGGATTTGCGGGACGACAAGATCGGATATAAAATTCGAAGTCTTGCCCTGCAAAAGCTTCCCTACATCTTAGTTGTCGGTGACAAGGAGCTGCAGGCGGGAACGGTGGCCGTGCGCGCGCGCGGAGGCGTCGATCTGGGGGTGATGCCCCTTTCGGCGTTTGCGCAGCGCCTGCGGTCGGAGGTCGAGCAGCGAAGCATCAGTGGGGCCCCGGCCGCAGCGGCCGAGGCGGCGCGCGCAGGCTGAGCACGCGGCGCCGGGTCCCCGGGGCAGCCGTCTCGACAGTCTTTCAAGGAGGTTGCAACCATCGCTCAAGAACGTGCGCATCGACTCAACGGTGAGATTACGGTTCCGGAAGTTCGATTGATCGGAATCGAAGGCGAGCAGCTTGGAGTGGTCCGAACCGCCGACGCGCTTCGGATGGCCGAGGAGGGCGACGTGGATCTGGTCGAAATCGCACCGACCGCCGTTCCTCCGGTGTGCCGACTGATGGATTACGGGAAGTTTCGCTACGAGGAACAGAAAAAGGCGCACGAAGCCAAGCTCAAGCAGAAGCAGATACAGATCAAGGAAATCAAGTTCCGGCCGGCGACCGACGAGAACGACTACCTGACCAAGGTCAGGAAGCTCACCGAGTTTCTGGAAGAGGGCGACAAGGCCAAGGTGACGATGCGGTTCCGCGGACGCGAAATGGCGCACCAGGAGCTGGGACTGAAAGTGCTGGAGCGTGTCAAGGCCGATCTGGAGACGATCAGCCAGGTCGAGGCGATGCCGAGGCTGGAAGGCCGACAGATGGTGATGGTGCTGTCGCCAAGGCGTAAGAAGTAGCAAGTTGCGGCCAGCGCGCCGCACGACAAGTGTCGCAGGCAGTTCAAGTCCTGGCCCATGGGCGCCGGGCGCCCGGCGACATCGAAAAAGAGGAAAGTGTCATGCCGAAACTGAAGTCCAAGCGGAGCGCCGCCAAGCGCTTCAAGGTCCGCGCGAGCGGATCGATCAAGCGGGGCCAGGCGTTCAAGCGCCACCTGCTGACGAAGAAGAAAACCAAGAATAAACGCAACCTGCGCGGATCGGTCCAGGTCAACCCGGCCGACGAGAAGTCGGTGCGCCGCATGCTTCCGTACGCCTGAGGAGATCGAGCATGCCCCGCGTAAAAAGAGGAGTTACCAGCCGCGCCCGCCACAAGAAAGTGCTGGCGCAGGCCAAGGGCTACACGCAGCGCCGCAAGAGCGTTTTTCGGGTCGCCAAGCAGGCCGTGATGAAGGCCGGCCAGTACGCCTACCGCGATCGCCGCACGCGCAAGCGCGTCTTTCGGTCCCTGTGGATCGCCCGCATCAACGCGGCCGTGCGCGAGCACGATTTGTCCTACAGCGCGTTCATGAACGGGCTGCGGCGGGCCGCGATCGACCTGGACCGCAAGGTGCTGGCCGACATGGCGGTGCTGGACAAGCCGGCCTTCGCCGCCATCGTCGACCGGGTCAAATCGCTGCGCAGCTCGCCGGCCGAAGCGCGTTAGCGCGAAGGCCGGTGCCGAACCGCTGCCGCGCTCGCACGGAAGCTGTCCTGCGCTTGCCCAAGCCCCGATGCAACCGATCGACGAGCTGATCGCCGAGGCGGGCGAAGCGTTCGCCTCGGCCTCGCGGCCGGCCGACCTGGAAAACGCGAAAGCGCGCTTCCTGGGCAAGGCCGGCTCGATCACCGAGCGGCTCAAGGCGCTGGCCCGCCTCGACCCGGAGAGCAGGCGCGCCGAAGGCGCGCGCCTGAACGCCGCCAAGGAAGCGATCGAGGCGCTGCTGGCCGAGCGGCGCGCGCAGCTGGCCGAGGCGGCGTTGTCGTCTCAGCTGGCGCTGGACGCGATCGATGTCAGCCTGCCGGGCCGCGCCCGCAGCGGCGGCGGCCTGCACCCGGTGATCCGTACCTGGATACGGATCGAACAGATCTTCCGCTCGATCGGATTCGACGTGGCCGATGGCCCCGAGATCGAAACCGACTGGTACAACTTCACCGCGCTGAACAACCCGGAAAATCACCCGGCCCGCTCGATGCAGGACACCTTTTACGTGGACGCGACCGACTCCGAGGGCCGGCCGCTGGTGCTGCGGACTCACACCTCACCGATGCAGGTGCGTTATGCGCGCCAGCACCCGGGGCCGGTCCGCGTGATCAGCCTCGGGCGGACCTACCGGGTCGACAACGACGCGACCCACTCGCCGATGTTTCACCAGGTCGAGGCGCTGTGGCTGGACGACAACATCAGCTTCGCCGACCTGAAGGGCGTGTACACCGAATTTCTGCGGCGCTTCTTCGAAAACGACGATGTGCAGGTGCGCTTCCGGCCATCGTACTTTCCGTTCACCGAGCCATCGGCCGAGATCGACATGTTGTTTACCGGCGGCTCACGCCCGCCCCGCTGGCTCGAGATTTCCGGCGCCGGCCAGGTCCATCCGGCCGTGGTGCGCAACTTCGGCCGCGATCCGGAGCGCACCATCGGCTTCGCGTTCGGCTCCGGCCTGGAGCGTCTGACGATGCTGCGCTATGGGGTGGATGATCTGAGGCAGTTCTTCACCGGCGACCTGCGGTTTCTGAGGCAGTTCAACTGACAGGGGCGGGCCGCACCGGTGAGAATTCCCGAGCAGTGGCTGCGACAGTTCTGCGATCCACCGATCGATACGCTGGAGCTGGCCGAGCGGTTGACGATGGGTGGCCTCGAGGTCGAGGCGATCGAGCCGGTGGCGCCGGCCTTTTCCGGCGTCGTCGTGGCTGAAGTGGCGCAAGTCGCCGCGCACCCCGACGCCGACCGCCTGAAGGTGTGCCGCGTCGAGACCGGCGCCGCCCAGCCGGCGCAGATCGTGTGCGGCGCGCCCAACGTGGCGGCCGGTCAGCGCGTGCCCTGCGCGCTGCCGGGCGCCATCTTGCCGGGCGCCGTCTCGATTGGCGCCACCACGGTGCGCGGCGTGCGATCAGACGGCATGTTGTGCTCGGCGCGCGAACTGGGCCTGTCCGACGATCACGCCGGTCTGCTGGTGCTGCCGCCCGATGCGCCCGTGGGCGAATCGGTGCGGCGGTTGCTGAGCCTGGACGAACAGTGCTTCGAGATCAAGCTGACGCCGAATCGGGGCGACTGCCTCAGCGTACTCGGGGTGGCGCGCGAAACGGCCGCACTGACCGGCGCCGTGCTGCGCAGCCCGGCTTTCCCCCCGGTGCCCCCGACGTTCAAGGAGACGATGGCGGTCCGGATCGAGGCCCCCGACCTGTGCGGGCGGTTTTCGGGACGCGTGCTGCGCGGGCTGGACACTGGTGCCGCCACGCCGGCGTGGATGCGATCGCGCCTGGAGCGCAGCGGCCTGCGCACGGTGTCCGCGCTGGTCGATATCTCCAACTACGCGATGCTCGAGCTGGGCCGGCCGACCCACATCTTCGATCTGGGCGCGTTGCACGGCCCGCTGACCGTGCGCTGGGGGCGCGCCGGCGAGCAGCTGCGCCTGCTGAACGGACGCCTGGTCGATGTGGACCCGCAAATCGGCGTGATCGCCGACCAGCGCGGCGTGCAGTCGCTGGCGGGCCTCATGGGGGGGCAGGCGACCGAGGTGAGGGCGGACACGACCGACATCTACCTGGAAGCCGCATTCTGGTGGCCGGAGGCGATCCAGGGGCGCGCGCGCCGTTTGAACCTCGCCACCGATGCGGCGCACCGCTTCGAGCGCGGCGTGGATTACGCGACCACCGTCGAGCACATCGAAGCGATCACCCGAATGATCGTGGACCTCTGCGGTACGGACCGCACCCGGATCGGCCCGATCGAAGATCAGGCTCTGCGGCTGCCGCAACGCACACCGATCCGGATCAGAACGGACCGCTGTCGCAAGGTGCTGGGAACGGCCGTGAGCGACGAAGAAATGGCGCAGGCCTTCGGCCGGCTGGGCCTGGCATTCACGCGCAGCCGGGACGCCTTCGTGGTGCAGCCGCCGTCGTTCCGCTTCGATCTGCAGATCGAGGAAGACTTGATCGAAGAAGTCGCACGGGTGGTCAGCTACGAGCGCATTGCGGCGCACCCTCCGGTGGCCACGGCCCGGATGGTCGCGAACCCGGAAACGTGGCGCGGACCGCATGAGCTGCGGGACCGGATGGTGCAGAGCGGATACCAGGAGCTGATCAATTATTCGTTCGTCGATCCCGAATGGGAGGCCGATTTCGCACCGCGCGGAGCGCCGGTTTCGGTCGTCAATCCGATCGCGGCGCAGTATGCGGTGATGCGCACCACGCTGTTCGGCGGCCTGGTTGCGGTTCTGAAGCACAACCTGAACAACCAGGCCAGCCGTGTACGGATCTTCGAACTGGGGCGCGTTTTCTGGCGCCAGCCCGATCTTCCGGACGGTCCGCTGCAGGTGGCGGGCCTGGCCCAGCCGGTGCTGGTGGGAGCGCTGGCCTACGGCAGCGCCGACGACGAGCAATGGGGCGTGCCGTCGCGCGCGGTGGATTTCTTCGACGTCAAGGGTGACCTGGAGCGCCTGATCAGTCCGCTGGCGGCGCGCTTCGTGGCCGCCACACACCCGGCGCTGCATCCGGGACGGTCCGCCCGGGTCGAGATCGGCGAGCGACCGGTCGGCTGGATCGGCCAGTTGCATCCGCGCCTCGTCCAGAAGTACGACCTGCCAGGCGACGCGGTGCTGTTCGAAGTGCAGAGCGGCGCGCTGCAGGTCTTGCCCCTGCCGCGGGCGATGCCGATTGCCGATGTGCCGGCGGTGGTCCGGGATATCGCGCTGTGGTTTCCAGAGCAGGTTGCGGCCGCTCGCGTGTTCGAGGAAATCGCGCGCTTGTCGGCCCGGGACAGCCGTTTGGCGGTCTTGCGCGAGGTTAAGCTGTTCGATGTGTTTCATCCGACCCCCGGCCACGCCGCGGGTCATCCGAAAGCGCCCGCTAACGTGTTGTTAAATAAGGAGAAAAGTCTTGCCTTCCGGGTGGTTCTGCAAGATACTCGTCGCTCGCTTTCGGACTCCGATGCAGATGCGGCCTGCGACGCGATCGTCGAACATTTGACGAGCGCCCTAGCCGCCCGCGTACGTCAGTGAGTGGCGCGATGGCCGTCGAACCGATGACTTCGTTCAAGTTTCCGGACCTTCCCCCCGCGGCGCGACCCCGCGCGGAGGCCGATCGCGGCGCTCGCACGCTGACCAAGGCCGAACTGGCCGATGCGCTGTTCGAACGGCTCGGGCTGAACAAGCGTGAAGCCAAGGACATGGTCGACGGATTCTTCGACGAAATCAGCCAGGCGTTGCAGCGGGGTGAGTCCGTGAAGCTGTCGGGTTTTGGCAATTTCCAGCTGCGCAACAAGCCAACCCGACCGGGGCGCAATCCGAAAACTGGAGAAGAGATCGCGATCACCGCGCGCCGGGTCGTGACGTTCCACGCAAGCCAGAAGCTGAAAGCCGCGGTATCGCGCGCAACCGAACGCTGATTCCGAAACCCGGCCGCGTTTCGAATCGGACATGCACCCCTCCGAGGCACCGCAGGATGGCGATGGCGCGCTGCCGCCGATTCCGGCCAAGCGTTACTTCACGATTGGCGAGGTCAGCGAGCTGTGCGCTGTCAAACCGCACGTGCTGCGTTACTGGGAGCAGGAATTCACGCAGCTCAAGCCGATCAAGCGGCGCGGCAACCGGCGCTACTACCAACACCACGAAGTTCTGCTGATCCGGCGCATCCGCTCGCTGCTGTACGAACAGGGCTTCACCATCAACGGCGCGCGCAACCGGCTCGATACGGCCGGCGCGATCGTGCCCGACCGCCCCGAGCCGGTCGGCAAGGCCCTCTCGCGGGGCGCGATCCGCGCCCGATTGCAGGAAATTCGCGCGCTGCTGATCCGCGAGGCGTGAACCGCACGGTACAATCCCGCACCAGTCGGGGCGTAGCGCAGCCTGGTAGCGCACTTGCATGGGGTGCAAGGGGTCGCGAGTTCGAATCCCGCCGCCCCGACCAAACCGCTTTCTGACGCTGCGTCGTTCGCAGCGTCGACCGATGCACATTCTGGTCAGCAATGACGATGGCTATCTCGCCCCCGGGTTGCGGGCCCTGGCCGATGCGATGCGCGCCTTCGGCGACGTCACCGTGGTGGCGCCCGAGCAGAACTGCAGCGGCGCCAGCAACTCGCTGACGTTGACGCGTCCACTGTCGGTCCGGCGCGCCGACAACGGCTATCTGTTCGTCAACGGCACCCCGACCGACTGCGTGCACATCGCGCTGACGGGCCTGCTGGAGCGCCGCCCGGACCTGGTCGTGTCGGGCATCAACGACGGCCAGAATATGGGGGACGACACGATCTATTCGGGTACCGTGGCGGCGGCGATGGAAGGGTATCTGTTCGGCTTGCCGGCGATCGCGTTTTCTACCGTGCAAAAGGGCCACCTGCATCTGGACAGCGCCGCGCGCGTTGCGCAGACGATCGTGGAGCGCTTTGAAACCGGCTCGCTGCCGGCTCCGTTTCTGCTGAACGTCAACATCCCGGACCATCCGTACGCGCAGCTGCGCGGACTGGTGTGTACGCGCCTGGGCAAACGGCACCCGTCGGAGCCCGTGGTGCGCAGCGTCAGCCCGCGCGGCGACACGATCTACTGGGTGGGAGCGGCCGGCGAGGCCGCCGACGCCAGTCCCGGCACCGATTTTCACGCGACTGCCAACGGACAGGTTTCAGTGACGCCGCTGCAGATCGACCTGACGCATGCCGGACAATTGGAGGCCGTTGCACAATGGCTGGGTCAGAGGCCGCTTTGAGCGCCGCCGCCAGCACCGGTCTGACGTCGGAGCGGGTGCGGGCACGCATGGTCGAGAGGATCCGGGAGCTTGGCGTACGCGATGCGCGCGTGCTGGCGGCCATGCAGCGCATCGAGCGGCACCGCTTCGTCGATGCGGCCCTGGCCAGCCGGGCTTACGAAGACACGGCCTTGCCGCTGGGGTTCGGCCAGACCATCTCGCAACCCTACATCGTGGCCCGCTGCGCGGAACTGGCGCTGAGCGCGGCGCCCGATCCGAAAAGCGCGCGCGTGCTCGAGATCGGCACCGGTTGCGGATATGCGGCCGCGGTCCTGAGCGAGCTGTTCGGCACCGTGTTTTCAATCGAGCGCGTGCGGGCGCTGCACGAAACGGCGCGCGTCAACCTGCGCCCGCTCAGGATCGCGAACCTGCGCCTGGTGTTCGGCGACGGCGCGCTGGGCCTGCCCTCCGAAGCGCCGTTCGCCGCCATCGTTTCCACGGCGGCCAGCGACGAGGTGCCGGCCGCCTGGGTCGAACAACTCGCTCCGGACGGGATGATCGTCGCGCCGCTCGGGCGTGACTCGCAGATGCTGACGGTGCTGTCGCGCAGCCCGGAAGGCCGTATCGTTCGCCGTGAACACGAGCCGGTGCGTTTCGTGCCGCTGGTGCAGGGAAGCGTCAACCTGGACAGCCGATGAGCGTGAGCCAACCGATGTCTGGCCGCGCGGCCGCCGCATTGGCCGCGCTCGCGCTGGCCGCCTGCGCCGTCTCGTCGACCAAGGATGCGCCGATCGTGGAGCGTTCGCAGGCCACCGGCGCGCCCCGCGCCGCGGCGAGCCCGACCGTGGCGCCCGCTGCGCGCAGCGCGCCGCCGGCCACGCGCGAGGCGCACGACGGCCTATACGTGGTGCAGTCTGGAGATACGCTGTACAGCATTGCATTGGCCTTCGGGCAGGATTACCGCGAGATCGCGCGCTGGAACGCCGTCGATCCCGAGGCGCATCTGCAAGTCGGACAGGCGCTGCGGGTAGCGCCGCCGCCGGCTCAGGACTCCGGCGCGGCCGAGGCGATCCCGGTTCCGGTGGCGCCGACCGCAACGGTCGAGTCGCACCTGCTGGCGCCCGCCGAGAGCCCCGCCCCGCCGCCCAGCGCCGCTTCGGAGGCGCCGCAGCGTCCCAGCGTGACGGCGAGCGGCACTGCGGCCGCGGCGCCGACAGTGACTGGACCCGCGCCCGCAGCCGAGCCCGACAGCACTTGGGCATGGCCCGGTACGGGCAAGGTGCTGGCACGCTTCGATGAGGCCCAAAATAAGGGGATCGATATCGCCGGCAATGTCGGAGATCCGGTATGGGCAGCCAACGATGGTCAGGTCGTATACAGCGGTAACGGGTTGCGCGACTACGGCAAATTGATCATCATCAAACACACGGACGACTATGTGTCCGTCTATGCACACAACAACGAGATCCTTGTAACTCAGGGACAGGCCGTCAAGCGGGGACAGCGAATCGCCGATCTGGGGATGACGGGTGCGCCCACCCCCAGGCTGCATTTCGAGATCCGGCGTCGTGGCACGCCGGTGGACCCGCTGACGTACTTGCCGTCCCGCTAAGCGGCACGCGGACCGCATCGCCGGCGTGCCTAGGACGCTGGGGATGGGGCGGCCGCGCAAGTCGAGTCACAGCGAGCCGACGCCGCTCGGCGCCTCGCGCACTGCGCGGCAGTCCGAGTCCGAAGCCGATCCGCCGGATCCGCGCGGTGATGAGCCGATCGTCTTCGAGGAGTCGCACACGGCGGCGCCCGCGGCCCCGGCAGCCACCAGCGTCGACGACATCACCAGCGATGCGATGAGCCGTTACCTCGGCGCGATCGGCTCGCGCGCATTGCTGACCGCCGAGCAGGAATACGCGTGCGCCATGCTGGCGCGCGAGGGCGACTTCGCCGCTCGCCAGAAAATGATTGAACACAACCTGCGACTGGTCGTGTCGATCGCCCGCAATTTCCTGAACCGGGGCGTGTCTTTTCTCGATCTGATCGAGGAAGGCAACGTCGGTCTGATCCATGCGCTGGACAAGTTCGAGCCGGAACGCGGATTCCGGTTCTCCACCTATGCCACCTGGTGGATCCGTCAGGCCATCGATCGGGCGCTCGCCACCCAGGCGCGCACGGTGCGGCTGCCCACGCATGTGCTCAGGGAACTGGCGCAGGTGCAGCGCGCGCGCAACCATCTGGAAAGCGGATGGCGTGCCGTGGGCGTGTCCCGCAACGCCGGCGCGGACGACATCGCGCATCTGCTCGGCAAGACGGCCGAGGAAGTCGCCGATCTGATGGCGCTGGGCGAGTCGCCGGCGTCGCTCGACCGTCCGATTGACCACGACGACGACGCCCCGATGTCCGACCTGATGCCCGATCAGGCGGCGGTGGCGCCCGAGTGGCACGTGGCCCAGCGCGAGCTGCAGGTCCTGATGGACGGCTGGCTGGACGACCTGTCCGACAAGCAGCGTCTCGTGATCCAGCGCCGCTACGGCCTGAACGGACACGATCCTTCCACGCTGGACGACCTGGCGCGCGAGCTGGGGCTGACGCGCGAGCGCGTGCGGCAGATCCAGCAGGAGGCGCTGGCGCGCCTGAACCGCGCACTGGCCGCGCGCGGAGTCAAGCGCGACGTGCTGTATTGACCGGCCGCCGCGCGTCGGCCGCCGGTCGCGTCCTTACAATCGGGGCGTGACGCCCATTCTCACCTTCGACCTGGAGACGATCCCGGACGCCGCAGCACTCAGGCAGCTGCGGCCGCAGTGGGCCGACGCCGACGACCGCACCATCGCACTGCAGGCGATGGCCGAGCGCCACGAGCGCACCGGCAGCGACTTCATGCCGCTGCACCTGCATCGGGTGATCGCGATCGGGTGCGCGTTCCGGGACGAGGCGGGTTTTCGCGTGCGCAGCCTGGGCACGTCCGCCGATGGCGAAGCCAAGCTGATCGGGGATTTTTTCCGCCTGATCGATCGCTACGTCCCGCAACTGGTCAGCTGGAACGGAAGCGGGTTCGATCTGCCGGTGCTGCACTATCGCGCGCTGATTCACGGCGTGCCGGCGCGGCGCTACTGGGACCAGGGCGACGACGAGCGCGATTCGCGCTTCAGCAACTACGTGAACCGCTATCACCCGCGCCACGTCGACCTGATGGACGTGCTGTCGCGCTACCAGCCGCGCGCCGCCGCTCCGCTGGGCGAAGTGGCGCGGATGGCCGGCTTTGCCGGCAAGCTCGGCATGGACGGATCGCAGGTCTGGGAAGCGTACTGCGCCGGCCAGATCGAGCGGATCCGTGCCTACTGCGAAACCGACGTCGTCAACACGTACCTGTTGTACTGCCGCTTCCGCAAGATGCGCGGCCAGCTCGACGAGGCCGGCTATGCGGCCGAAGTGCAGCTGGTGCGCGACGCGCTGGCGGCGTCCGGAGGTTCCGTCTGGCAGGAGTTCCTGGCCGCGTGGCCGGCGACGCCGGCGCCGTGAAGCCGCACCGGATCGATCGGGTCGAGTCGCTCGACCTGCAGGGCCGTGGCGTCGTGCGCAGCGACGGCAAGATCGCATTCGTCGAAGGTGCGCTGCCCGGTGAAACGATCCGCTGGGTGCCGGTGCGCGGCGGCCGCAATTTCGACGTCGGGCGGCTGCTGCAGGTCAAGCGCGAGTGCAGCTTGCGCGTGCAGCCGCGCTGCCCGCACTTCGGCCTTCAGCGCGGCGCCTGCGGCGGCTGCTCGATGCAGCACCTTGACGCGCGGGCCCAGGTCGCCATCAAGCAGCGGGCTCTGGAAGACGCGCTGTGGCACCTGGCGCGCCTGAAGCCCCAGCAGATCGCGCGGCCCATCGCGGGCCTGGAGTGGGGCTACCGCCACCGGGCCCGTCTGTCGGTCCGGTTTGTCGCCCGCAGGAACGAGGTGCTGGTGGGCTTTCACGAGCGCGCCAGCAGTTTCGTGGCGGACATCCGCGAGTGCCACGTTCTGGCCGGATCGGTGGGCTCGCTTTTGATGCCGCTGCGAACGCTGATCGGGTCGATGCAGCTTCGCCAGCGGCTGCCGCAGATCGAGGTTGCCGTCGTCAAGAGCGCCCAGCAGGTTCGCACCGTGCTGGTGTTCCGGATCCTGGATGAGCTGGCCGAGCCCGATCGCGATGCGCTGGCACGATTCGGCGCCGCGCACCGCGTGTCGATCTGGGTCCAGCCGGGCGGACCCGCCACCGCGGCGCCGCTGACCGGGGCCGACGAGGCCGAGCTGGCGCTGCAGCTGCCCGAGTTCGGCCTGCGGGTGCCGTTCGGTCCGACCGATTTCACCCAGGTCAACCATTCGGTCAACGAAGTGCTGGTGCGCCGCGCGCTGGCGCAACTGGACCCGCAACCGGCCGAAACCGCGCTGGATCTTTTCTGCGGGCTTGGAAACTTCACGCTGCCGCTGGCCACGCGGGTGCGGCGGACCATGGGAATCGAGGGCAATTCCGCCCAGGTGGCGCGCGCCGCCCGGGCCGCACAGGCCAACGGCCTGCAGGGCCGGGTCGATTTCATCGCGCAGGACCTCGCCGACTGGAATCGCGGCGACTGGGAGGCGTTGAATCAGCGCCACGGGCCCATCGACCGCGTGCTGCTCGATCCGCCGCGCGAGGGTGCGCTGGCCGTGGCGCGCGCTCTGGCCGGCAGCGCGGTGCGGCCGCGGCGTCTCGTGTACATATCGTGCAACCCCGGCACGCTGGCGCGCGACTGCGCGGTCCTGGCGCACGAAGGCGGCTGGCGCCTGGCGTGCGCCGGGGTCGTCAACATGTTTGCTCACACCTCGCACGTCGAATCGATGGCCGTGCTCGAGCCTGCGCAGAGCTAGCGGGCGGCACCGTCCCAGCCGATCCGCGTGTTACACTGCGCCTCCGAATCGCATCGCAACTTATTCTTTTTATTCAGTTTTTTGTGACACTCGGCGATGGAGCACGGCGGCGCCCCGATGCCTGCGGCCGGCCGACCCGCGGGCGCCCAGGAATCCGCATGGCTATCGAAAGAACTTTGTCCATCATCAAGCCGGATGCCGTTCGGAAGAACGTGATCGGAAAGATTCTGGCCCGCTTCGAGGCCGCCGGGCTTCGGATCGTGGCGGCGCGCATGATGCAACTTTCGCGCGCCGAGGCGGAGGCGTTCTACGCGGTGCATCGGGAACGGCCGTTCTTTCGCGATCTGGTCGAATTCATGACGTCCGGGCCGATCATGGTGCAGGTCCTGGAAGGCGAGGGCGCGATCATCCGCAATCGCGAGCTGATGGGCGCAACCGATCCCAAGAAGGCAGCACCGGGCACGATTCGGGCCGATTTTGCCGACAGCATCGACGCCAACGCGGTGCACGGCTCCGACGCCGAGGAAACGGCACGCGTGGAGGTTGCATTTTTCTTTGCGGGCAGCGCGGCCCGGGCGCGCTGACAGCGGAGGCGACGGCAGGCCAGCTACGATGGATGCGGTCAATCTGCTCGATCTGGATGGACGGGCACTGGAGGAACTGGTGCAATCGCTGGGCGAGCGGCCGTTTCGCGCCCGCCAGCTGAAGCGCTGGATCCACCGGCACGGCGCCGGCGATTTCGATTCGATGACGGACCTGGCCCGCTCGCTGCGGGACAAGCTGCGCGACCGCGCGCATGTCACCGCGCCCGCGGTCGTTTCGCACTTCACGGCGCCGGACGCGACGCAGAAATGGCTGCTGTCGGTCGGCGCACGCGACGCGGTCGAGGCCGTGTACATACCGGAGTCGGATCGAGGCACGCTGTGCATCTCCACGCAGGCCGGCTGCGCCGTCAACTGCCTGTTCTGCTCGACCGGCAAGCAGGGTTTCAGCCGCAACCTGAGCACCGGGGAGATCGTCGGTCAGCTCTGGCTGGCCGAACACAGCCTGCGCCGCGCCCATGCAGCGCCATCGGACGGCATGGCCGCGGGGCGCGTCGATCGGGTCATCAGCAACGTGGTGTTGATGGGAATGGGCGAGCCGCTGCAGAACTACGACGCCGTGGTTCCGGCGCTGCGCTTGATGCTCGACGACGACGCCTATGGCCTTTCGCGCCGACGGGTCACGCTGTCGACGGCCGGGATGGTTCCGCAAATCGACCGCCTGGCACAGGATTGCCCGGTCGCGCTGGCCGTATCGCTGCATGCGCCCGACGACGGCCTGCGCGACACGCTGGTGCCGCTGAACCGCAAATACCCGCTGCGCGAGTTGCTGGCGGCGTGCCGGCGCTACCTTCGCAGCGCGCCGCGCGACTTCATCACGTTCGAATACGTGATGCTCGACGGCGTCAACGACAGCGATGCGCAGGCGCGCGATCTGGTCCGTCTGGTCGGCGATCTGCCGTGCAAGTTCAACCTGATCCCGTTCAATGCGTTTCCGGGCGCAACGGTCGGTCGATCGGCGCCGCAGCGCATTCAGGAATTCGCGGCGCGGTTGACAGCGGCCGGGATCGTGACGACGACGCGCAGGACGCGCGGCGATCGGATCGATGCCGCGTGCGGCCAGCTCGCCGGAGCGGTCGACGACCGCACCGGAATTGCGGGCCGCGGGCGGCGTGCTGGAGCCGCATCGGTGCCGCTGCGCGTTGCTCCTTGATGGAATGGCGCGCGATGCCGTCGCCTGCGCGGCCGCTGCCGGCCGCGCATTGGCTGGCGCTGGCACTGGCCGCGTCCGTGACGCTGGCCGGATGCAAGACCACCACCACCGTGACGACGACTTCCGACAGCTCGCAGACGAGCGCGACCAAGGGCGAGGGCGACCCGCACCGGCGCGCTGCCGTCCGGCTCCAGCTCGCTTCCGGCTACTACCAGAAAGGGCAGCTGGACGTCGCGATCAAGGAGGCCACCGAGGCGACCCAGATCGACCCGACCTTGGCTTCCGCGTACGGGCTGCTGGGGCTGATCCACATGGACCTGGCGCAGGACCGCCAGGCGGAAGACAATTTCCGGCGGGCGCTGCAGCTGGATCCGACCGATCCGGAGCTGAACAACAACTTCGGCTGGTTTCTCTGCCGCACTCGCCGCGAGCACGACGCGCTGCCCTACTTCGATCGTGCAGCGGGCAATCGGATGTACGCGACGCCGGCCATGGCGCTGGAGAACGCCGGAATCTGCCTGAAACAGGTGGGCGACAACGAACGCGCCGAGAAATACCTGATGCGGGCCTTCGAGCTGGACGCCTCCAGCCCCATTGCGAAATTCCAGTTGGCCCAGTTGTATCTTCAGACCCACCGCGTCGAGCGCGCCGAGTTCTATTACGACCTGCTCAACCGCAGCGTGGACCCGAACCCGCAGACGCTGTGGCTGGGCGCCCGGATTGCACACGCCAAGTCGGACACGCGCACCCAGCAGCGCCTGGCCCAGGAGTTGCGCACGCGTTTTCCCGAGTCGCTCGAGGCGGGTCTGCTCAAGCGCGAGGCATTCGATGAATGAGCCCGACGAGCTGCAGCCGCCGGTGCGGGCCGACGACTCGGCGCGCTCGGCGCCCGGCTTCGGCTACGCGCTGGCGCAGGCGCGCGTGCGCGCCGGGCTGAGCCTGGAGCAGACCGCCGCCCGCATCCGGCTGCACCCGCGGCAGTTGCGGGCACTGGAAAACGAGGATCTGAGCGCGTTACCGTCCGCCGCGTACGTGGCCGGATTCGTGCGCAACTATGCACGCGAGCTCAAGATCGATGCGGGTCCGCTGGTCGAGGACCTCAACGCCAAGCTGCGGCTCAGCGGACTGGGCACGCTCACGCCCGATCTGGGCCCCTCCGGCATGGTGCAGCTCAGCGTGCTGGACGACCGGGGCTGGCGCCACCTGGTGCTGGCCGGGATCGTGATCGCTCTGGTGTGCGCCGGGCTGATCGGCGTCTGGATGGCGCAACCGGGGCTTCACCTCGGCGGCGTCATCACGACGCGGGCGCAGGCCCCTGCGCCTGCGTCCGCCGCCGCGACTCAGGCGGCGCCGGCCGGCGCGGGCGTCGTTGCGGCAGCGCCGCCAACGACGGGCGCAACCGGCGCACAGAAGAACGTCAACCCGGAAATGACCAGGCACGCCGGTGCGCTCGCGACCGGTACGGCGGCGCCGGTTGCGGCCAATGCGCCGGCCGCGCCCGCCGATGCGGGCGCACTGCCGCCAGTGGAGTCCGCCGGCTCGACGGCGGCCTCGGCGGCCGCTGCCGAGGCCTCGCGCGTTCCGGCTGCCGAGCTCGTGCTCACGCCAGTGCCTGGAGCCACGACCGGCCTGGTGCTGCACTTCAACGACCGTTCCTGGGTCGAAGTCAGCCAGCCGGACGGACGGGTGCTGTTGTCGCGCAACGGCGAGGCCGGCACCATCGAGTTGCTGGACGCCAACCCGCCGCTGGTGCTGACCGTCGGCCGCGCCGAAGCGGTGCAGGTCGAGTACCGGGGCCGGACGGTGAACCTGAAGCCCTATGTCAACAACAACGGCGTTGCGCGCCTGACGCTTGCCGACGGCCCCGCCACCAGCGGAGGACAGAACCGATGAATGCCGTGGAAAAGTCCTTTGACGGCTCGGCCCCGGCCGGCCCGTCGGCGCGGCGCCGCTCGCGCCAGGTCGAATTGCGCTGGCGGTCCACGACGGTGCGCTTCGGCGGCGATGCGCCGGTGATGGTGCAGGCGATGACGAACACGGACACGGCCGATCCGGTCGCTACCGCGGTCCAGGTGCGCGAGCTGGCCGCGGCCGGTTCGGAGGCGGTCCGGATCACGGTCAATTCGCCCGAGGCGGCGCGTGAAGTCGCCTATCTGCGCGAAACGCTCGATCGCGGTGGGCTGGATGTGCCGCTGATCGGCGATTTCCACTACAACGGCCACAAGCTGTTGACCCAGTTTCCCGACTGTGCGCAGGCGCTGTCGAAGTACCGGATCAACCCCGGCAACGTCGGGCGGGGCACGCGCGGCGAAGACAACTTCGCGCAAATGATCGAAGTGGCCTGCCGCTACGAGCGCCCCGTGCGCATCGGCGTGAACTGGGGCAGCCTCGACCAGGAGCTGCTGGCCCGCCTGATGGACGAGAACTCTGCCCGCCCTGAGCCCTGGGACGCCGCGGCGGTGTTGCGCGAAGCGCTGGTGCGCTCGGCGCTGGACAGCGCTCAGCGCGCCGAGCAGCTCGGCCTGCCGGGCAACCGGATCTGCCTGTCGGCCAAGGTCAGCGCCGTGCAGCAGCTGATCGCGGTGTACCGCGAGCTCGCCCGGCGCTGCGACTACCCGCTGCATCTGGGGCTGACCGAGGCCGGCATGGGCAGCAAGGGGATCGTGGCTTCGACCGCGGCGCTGGCGGTACTGCTGCAGGAGGGCATCGGCGATACGATCCGCGTGTCATTGACGCCCGAGCCGGGCGGGGCGCGCGCGCGCGAGGTGCAGGTGGCGCAGGAAATCCTGCAGTCGCTCGGGCTGCGCGCCTTCGTTCCGATGGTGGCGGCCTGTCCCGGCTGCGGCCGCACCACCAGCACGGTGTTCCAGGAGCTGGCCTCGCGCGTGCAGACCTACCTGCGCGACCGGATGCCGCAGTGGAAGAAGAGCTTTCCGGGGGTCGAGAACCTGACCGTGGCCGTGATGGGGTGCGTGGTCAACGGGCCGGGCGAGAGCCGGCACGCCGACATCGGGATCAGCCTGCCGGGTACCGGCGAGCAGCCGGTGGCGCCGGTGTTCATCGACGGGGAGCGGCGAATGACGCTGAAAGGCGAGCGCATCAGCGAGGAGTTCGAAGCGATCGTCGAGGACTACGTCAATCGCCGCTACGGCCAGGCGGGCCTGACTTCGTCCTGACCGACCGCATGAGCTCGCCGAAGATTGCCGCCGTGCGCGGCATGAACGATCTGCTGCCAGCGCACGCCCCGCTGTGGGAAGCGTTCGAGGCGGCCGCCATGCGGATCCTGCAAAGCTACGGCTACGCTCAGATCCGCACGCCGATCCCGGAATCGACCGCCCTGTTCCGGCGCGGCCTGGGCGAGGTCACCGACATCGTCGAACGGGAGATGTACAGCTTCGTCGATTCGCTGAACGGCGAGGCGCTGACGCTGCGCCCGGAAAACACCGCCGGCGTGGTGCGCGCCGCCATCGAACACAACCTGCTGTACGAAGGTCCGTGCCGCCTCTGGTACATGGGTCCGATGTTTCGCCACGAGCGCCCGCAGCGGGGACGATATCGCCAGTTCTACCAGGCCGGAGCCGAGGCGCTCGGGCTGGCCGGTCCCGATGTGGACGCCGAGCAGGTGCTGTTGCTCAAGCGGCTGTGGCAGGCGCTGGGGCTTGCCGGCGTGCGCCTGGAGATCAACACGCTCGGCCAGCCGTCCGAGCGGGCGCTGCACCGCGCCGAGCTGATCCGCTACTTCGAGCAACACCACGACCGGCTCGATGAGAACGCGCGCCGCAGGCTGCACTCCAATCCGCTGCGGATCCTGGACACCAAGAACGCGGCAATGCAGGATCTGGTGGCCGGCGCGCCGCGACTGCTGGACCACCTGGGCGAGGCGTCGCTGGCTCACTTCGAGCAGCTGCAGCAACTGTTGAGGTCGGCCGGCGTCGAGTTCACCGTGAATCCCCGGCTGGTGCGGGGACTGGACTACTACAACCTGACCGTGTTCGAATGGGTCACGGACCAGCTGGGCGCGCAGGGCACCATCTGCGGCGGCGGCCGCTACGACGGGCTGATCGAGCTGCTCGGAGGCAAGGCCGCGCCAGCCTGCGGGTTCTCGATCGGCATCGAACGGGTCATCGAGCTGATGGGCGACAATCCGGTCGCTGGCCCGCGGCCCGAATGCCAGGTCTACGTGCTGCATCAAGGCGGTGCCACCCTGGAGCTTGCGTTGCAGGCCGCTGAGCGGCTGCGCGACGCGGGACTGGTCGCTATCCTGCATGCCGGCGAGGCGAGCCTGAAGTCGCAGATGAAACGTGCCGACGCCAGCGGGGCGATGTATGCGGTGATCGTGGGCGAACGGGAAGCGGCCGAATCGATGGCCACTGTGAAGGCGTTGCGCGCGGCCGATGCGACGGCCGAGTTTGCCCAGCAGCAGCCCGTTGCGCTGGATCGCCTGGGGCCGACACTGGCCAACGCGGTTCGGCAGGGGCACTTTGCCAGTCAATAGAAACTGAAGTGGATGGGATCGAGGATGTCATACGACCTGCAGGAACAGGAACAGCTCGAAACATTGAAGGCCTGGTGGCGGGCCAACAGCAACTGGGTCACGACGGCGGCGGCCCTCGTCCTGTTGGGGGTTCTGGCCTACCAGGGATGGACCTGGTATCAGCTGCGCCAGTCGGCCGCGGCCTCGGTGCTGTACGAGGAATTCGAACGCGCTTCGAGCTCCAAGGACCCCAAGGACGCGCTCAAGGCACGCGACCTGACCGGTACGCTGATCGATCAGCACGGCTCGACCATCTACGCGGCGATGGCGGCGCTCAGGGAGGCCAAAGCCAACGTCGATGGGGCCGATTTGAAGGCGGCCAAGGCGCAATTGACCTGGGCCGCGGAGCACGCCTCCCCGCAAGAGTTTGCGCTGCTGGCGCGGATACGGCTGGCCGGCCTGCTGCTGGACGAGAAGGCCTACGACCGCGCGCTGGAGGTGCTGAAAGTCGACGTGCCCGGTGCGTTCGCCGGCCAATTTGCCGACCGGCGCGGGGACGTGTACGTGGCGCAGGGCAAAGTGGCCGATGCGCGCGCCGCCTATACCGAGGCGCTGTCCAAGGCGAGCGTGCAGCCCGCGCGAGACCTGATCCAGATGAAGCTGGATGCGCTGCCGGGAGCCTGAGGCGCGCATGGCAACCGCAAGATTGGCGCTGTCTTGGCGTGGGCCCGTGTTGGGGCTGGCCCTGACCGCATGGGTGCTGGCTGCCTGCTCGAGCTCCACGGGGCCGAAGCCGAACGCCCTCACCGAGATCAAATCGCCGCTGTCGATCCGGATTGCCTGGCGCGTGCGGGTCGGTGACGGCCGGCGCCATTTTCTGCAGCCGGCCGTGCTCGAAAATGCGATCTACGCGGCCAGCGCGGATGGGGACCTGGTGCGCCTCAGTCCGGCCGACGGCAAGGAAGTCTGGCACGTGCGGGCACCGGCGCCGCTGGGCGCCGGGGTCGGGTCGGACGGTTTCGTGGTCGCCGTGGCCGGCCAGCGCGGCGAGATCTTCGCGTTCTCGGCCGACGGCAAGCTCGCCTGGCAGGCGCTGGTGCCGAGCGACGTTGTGACACCTCCGCTGGTCGGCCACGGGCTGGTGATCGTGCGTTCGACCGACCAGGGCGTGACGGCGTTCGACGCGCAAAACGGCCACAAGAAATGGACCTTCAAGCGGCAGACGCCGTCGCTGGCGCTGCGCGCGCCCACCGAACTGCAGTTCTCCGGCGACAGCGTGGTGGTCGGATTTCCGGGTGGCCGTCTGGTCGACATCGCGATCACCAACGGGGCCTCGCGCTGGGACAGCGCGGTGTCCGAACCCAAAGGCTCGACCGAGGTGGAGCGGCTGGCCGATGTGCTCGGTCCGATCGGCTTGCGCGACAACCAGGTGTGCGCGGCGTCCTACCAGGGGCGGGTCGCCTGTTTCGACGCCGCCAGCGGCGAGCAGCAATGGGCGCGCGAAATGCCGGCCGGCGGCGGCGTTGCAGTCGACGGCGAGCAGCTGGTCGGGGTGGACTCGGCCTCGACGATCGAGGCGTTCGTGCGATCCAGCGGTACCGCGCGCTGGTCGTCCAAGCTGCTCGCTAACCGCGGTGTTTCCTCGCCGGCCGGCCTGGAGAAATGGGTCGCAGTGGGCGATCGCGAGGGCTATGTGCATCTTCTGGACGCCAGCGACGGCAAGCTGGTCGGCCGCATCGAACTGGACGGCAGCCCGATTGTGGCGCAGCCCCGCGAAGTCGGCGGCGGCATCCTGGTGCAGACCCAGCGCGGCAACCTTGCGCTGCTGATGCCGCAGGGCTGAGTGCTGCCCGGCTCGGATCCGGAGCGGGCCAACGGCGGCGCTGCCAAGCCGAGGTGGTCGCCATGAAACCGGCGGTTGCACTGATCGGGCGCACCAACGTGGGCAAGTCGACGCTGTTCAATCGGCTGACCCGAACGCGCGCCGCGCTGGTGGCCGACCTTCCGGGATTGACGCGCGATCGGCAGTACGGCGACGCCGACGTGGGGTCCGGACCTTTTCTGGTGATCGACACCGGGGGATTCGACCCGGACTCGGGCGAACCGCTGCAGCGTGCGATCAACGAGCAGACGGAAGCGGCGATTGCCGAGAGCGACGTGCTGCTGTTCATGGTCGACGTGCGAGCCGGCGTGACCCCGCAGGACCAGCGCATCGCCGAGTGGTTACGCGCCAGCGGACGGCGCCTGGTGCTGGTTGCGAACAAGGCCGAAGGTCTTGACGCGGCCGCGGGAGCGGAGCTTTACGAGCTCGGCCTGGGGGCACCGGTGCTGATCTCGGCGGCCCATGGCAGCGGCCTGACCGAGCTGATGGAAGCGGCGCTGGCCGGTCTGCCCCGTCCCGAGGCCCCGCCCGAAGCGCCCGATCCGGCGCGCGGCGCGCGCGTTGCGATCGTCGGCCGCCCCAACGTGGGCAAGTCGACCCTGGTGAACACGTTGATCGGCGAGCGCCGGATGGTCGCGTCGGATCAGCCCGGAACGACGCGCGACGCCATCGAGGTCGAGTTCGAGTTCGGGGGCGACCGCTTCACCCTGATCGATACGGCCGGAATCCGCCGCAAGGGACGCGTGTTCGAGACGGTGGAGAAATTCTCCGTGATCAAGACGCTGCAAGCGGTCGAGCAGTGCAACGTGGTCGTGCTGCTGCTGGACGCCTCCGCCGAGATCGCCGAACAGGATGCGCACATCGCCGGTTACATCCTGGAGCGCGGCCGGGCGCTGGTGATCGCCATCAACAAGTGGGACGCGGTCGGCGACGCCCAGCAGCGCGAGCGCATCAAGCGCGGGCTGCGACGGAAACTGAGTTTCCTCGACTGGGCCAGCATGCACTTCGTGTCGGCGCTCACCGGCACCGGATTGCAGGGGCTGATGCGCTCGGTGGTCGCCGCCGAGCGGGCCGCTTTCAGCCGCCTGCCGACGCCGCGGCTGACCCGTGCACTGCTGGCCGCGGTGGAGCGTCAGGAGCCGCCCCGGGCCGGAAAGATCCGGCCCAAGCTGCGCTACGCGCACCAGGGCGGCTCCAATCCGCCGGTGATCGTGATCCACGGCAATTCGCTGCGGCACGTGCCGGACAGCTACCGGCGCTACCTGGAAGGATGGTTTCGCGATAAGTTCGAACTGCACGGAACCCCGCTGCGCATCGAGTTCCGCAGCGGAATCAACCCCTATGCACCGACGCGGCGTGCTGGCAAAGGAGCGGCTTTTCAAGTAGATTGAATTTTGTCGCACTGCACATATCTAACAGGCTATATGGGGCCGGAACGGCGGCTGGCACCGGTGCCGCCCGCATCCGTAACCGACCGGGAGAGAACATGAGCAACAAAGGGCAACTTTTACAAGACCCGTTCCTGAATGCGTTGCGCAAGGAACATGTGCCGGTGTCGATCTATCTGGTGAACGGAATCAAGCTGCAGGGGCAAATCGAGTCCTTCGATCAGTACGTGGTGCTGCTGCGCAATACCGTCACCCAGATGGTCTATAAGCACGCGATTTCGACCGTCGTGCCGGCACGACCGGTCAATCTGACCGCGGAGTCCGAAACCTGAGCGGATTCCAGATCGAGCGAGCCCGTTCCGAAGCGCCCCTGTCGGCGCTGCTGGTGGAGGTTGCGCTGCGCGGCTCGAGCCGCAGCGCGGCCGGCGCTGCCGACGGCGTCGGCGAGTTGCGCCAGCTCGCCCAGAGCGCGGGGTTTGCGACCGCGGGCGAACTGGTGGCGCGGCGCGACCGCCCGGATCCGGCGCTGTACCTGGGGCGGGGCAAGGTCGAGCAGATCCGCGAGCAGGTGGCCAGTTCCGGTTCCGGCGTCGTGATCCTGGATGTTGCCCTGTCGCCGGTGCAGCAGCGCAACCTGGAGCGTGAGCTCGGCGTGGCGGTGCTGGACCGCACGGCGCTGATCCTGGACATCTTCGGGCAACGCGCCCAGAGCCGCGAAGGCAAGCTGCAGGTCGAGCTGGCCCGGCTGCAGCATCTTTCGACCCGTCTGGTGCGCGGATGGACCCACCTGGAGCGGCAGCGCGGAGGCATCGGCCTGCGCGCGGGGCCCGGCGAGAAGCAGATCGAACTGGATCGCCGGATGATCGGTCAGCGCGTCAAGCAGCTGCGCGAGCGGCTGCGCACACTGGACTCGCAACGGCGCACCCAGCGGCGCGCGCGGCGCCGGCGCGAGG
Source organism: Burkholderiaceae bacterium (assembly GCA_035511515.1). Lineage (GTDB taxonomy): Bacteria > Pseudomonadota > Gammaproteobacteria > Burkholderiales > Burkholderiaceae_F > VBCK01. The sequence goes on from DATKFG010000139.1 coordinate 25,085, forward strand.
CGTTTTGCGTATCGCTGGTCGGCTACACGAACGCGGGCAAATCCACGCTGTTCAATGCGATGACGCGTTCGAGCGCGTATTGCGCCGACCAGCTGTTCGCCACGCTGGACACGACCAGCCGGCGCTGTTTCGTCGCGCCCGGGGTGCCGGTCGTGCTGTCCGATACGGTCGGCTTCATCCGCGATCTGCCGCACGCGCTGATCGACGCTTTCAAGGCGACGCTGGACGAAGCCGCGCAGGCCGATCTGCTGGTGCACGTGGTGGACGCGTCCATCGCTTCGCGCGAAGCGCAAATGGACGCGGTCGACGGCGTGCTGCGCGAGATCGGTGCCGGCGATGTGCCGCGCTGCGTCGTTTTCAACAAGATCGACCGGGTCGCGCGCGCCGCCGCGGTTGAGCGGTCCGCCTGTGGTAGGATCGATTCGGTCTGGCTGAGCGCGCAATCGGGCCATGGCCTTGAATTGCTGCGCGGAGCGATCGCGCAACGTGCACAGGAAAGCCCAGCCGACCCTTCCCGAGGCTTGGAACCACACCATGTCGCTGAATGACCCGCAATGGGGTCGCGGCGGAGGAGCGGGCGAGGGAGGCGATGGACAGCGCCCGCAGCGTCGCCCCGACGGCCACGAAGGTCCTCCCGATCTTGAAGAGCTCTGGCGCGAATTGAATCGACGCCTGGGGAGCCTTTTCGGCTCCGGCGCGGGCGCAGGCGGCGGTGGCGGCTCGGATCTGTGGCGCGCCGGGCTGGGCGTGGCGATGGTGCTGGCCGCGATCCTGATCATCTGGATGAGCACGGGCTTTTACATCGTGCAGGAAGGCCAGGTCGCGGTGGTGACCACCTTCGGCCGCTTCGATTCGATCACCGCTGCGGGATTCCGATGGCGTGCCCCGTGGCCGATCCAGTCCAACGAAATCGTCGACGTGTTCTCCACGCGCGAGATCGAGGTCGGCACCAAGGCGCGCAGCCAGGACCGGCTGAAGGAGGCGCTGATGCTGACCGACGACGAGAACATCGTCGACGTGCAGTTCAAGGTTCAGTACCGCATCAAGTCCGGACCGGAGCTGGAAAGCGCGGCGCGCGACTTCGTATTCGGCAGCCGATTCACCCCGGACGGCGATCCGGCCTCGGTCGTACTGCAGGTGGCCGAGTCGGCGATGCGCGAGGTGGTCGGCAGCCGGAAAATGGACGCGGTCCTGAGCGGGGAGGCCTCCAAGCAGCAGATCGCCGATGAGGTTCGCGTCAAGATGCAGGACATGCTCGATCGCTACAACACCGGGATCATGATCACTGCCGTGCCGGTGCAGAACGTTCAGCCGCCCGAACAGGTCCAGCCGGCCTTCAACGACGCGATCCAGGCAGGCCAGGACCAGGCCAAACAGATCAACGAGGGGCAGGCCTACGCCAAGGACGTCGTGCCGCGCGCGCGCGGGGCGGCCGCCCGCCTGATCCAGGAGGCCGAGGGTTACCGCATCAAGACGATCGAAAACGCCCAGGGCGACGCGGCGCGTTTCCGCCAGATCCTGACCGAGTACTCGAAGGCGCCGGCGGTAACGCGCGAGCGGCTGTACCTGGACACGATGCAGCAGATCTTCTCCAGCACGACCAAGGTGCTGGTCGATACCAAGGCCGCCAACCCGCTGCTGTATCTGCCGTTCGACAAGCTGCTGCAGCAGGCCACCGACGGCAGCGGGCGCGTGGTGGCCACGCCCGGGGTGTCCGGCAGCAAGGACTCCGGCGCAGATCTGCGCAGCCGGGACGTTGCGAACGAGCGCGACCGGGAATCGCGCTGACACGGGCGAAACGATGACTCAAGGACTCCGGCGCGCGGCCCTCACTCTCAGAGGCTCGGCTGCCCTCACCCCCGCCCCCCTCCCGCACGCGGGAGAGGGGGGATTCGCGCGGGAATTGGCCTGCGGCCAATTCCCGGAAGGCTCGAAATGAACCGGATCATCGGCACCGTCGTCGCCGTGGTCATCGCGGCGGCGTTGTTCCGCCTGTGCGCCTTCATCGTCGATCAGAAGCACTTTGCGATCGTGTTCGAGCTGGGCCACATCAGCCGTGTGATCAACGAGCCGGGACTGCACTTCAAGCTTCCGCCGCCGTTCCAGAACGTCGAGTATCTGGACAAGCGGATCCTGACGATCGACTCGCAGGGCGCCGACAAGGTGCAGACCTCGGAGAACAAGAACCTGCAGATCGAAACGTTCGTGAAGTGGCGCATCAGCAACGCGCGCAGCTACTGGATCAGCTTCCACGGCGCCGAGCGCGAGGCCGAGGACCGGATCTCGACCCTGGTGCGCGACGCGTTGAACCAGGCGGTGAACAAGCGCACCGTCAACGGCATCACGTCGCACGAACGGAACAAGGCGATGGAGGAAATCCGCGCCGGGGTGCAGGAACGCGTCAGGGACCTGGGTGTGACCATCGTGGACGTGCGGCTCAAGCGGGTCGATTTCCTGGGAGAAAACCTCAAGTCCGTTTACGACCGCATGGAGTCCGAACGCAAACGCGTGGCCAACGAGCAGCGCTCCACCGGCGCGGCCGACGCCGAGAAGATCCGTGCCGACGCCGACAAGCAGAAGGAAGTGCTGCTGGCCGAGGCCTACCGGGACGCACAACGGATCAAGGGTGAGGGCGATGCCAGAGCTTCCGCGATCTACGCGCAGGCGTTCGGCGCCAACCCCGAGTTCTACGCCTTTTACCGCAGTCTGGAGGCGTACAAGGCGAGTTTTCGCAATCGGACCGACATGCTGATGGTCGACCCGTCGTCGGAGTTCTTCAAGTACATGAAGAGCCCGACCGGCGCGGCGGCGGCGCGATGATGCTGGAGCGACTCGGTCCCGCGTTCGCGCTGATGCTGGTGCTGGAAGGCGTGGCGCCGCTGTTCGCGCCCCGCTCATGGCGCCTGACGATCCGGCGCGTCGCCGATCTGGCCGACGGTCAGATCCGTTTTTTCGGACTGAGCTCGATGGCGCTGGGCGCCCTGCTGTTCTGGATGTTGAGTTAACTGCGCAGCGCGCCCGGGTCCCGGCGATGTCGAACTGGCTGCTTCCCGAGAACATCTCGGACGTGCTGCCGCAGGAGGCGCGCGGGGTCGAGCAGCTGCGCCGTGCGCTGCTGGACCTGTACCGCAGCTTCGGATACGAGTACGTGATTCCGCCGCTGATCGAGCACCTGGAGTCGCTGCTGTCCGGAACCGACGTCGAGCTGGATCTGCGCACCTTCAAGCTGGTCGATCAGTCCAGCGGGCGCAGCCTGGGCGTGCGCGCGGATGCCACGCCGCAGACGGCCCGCATCGATGCCCACATCCTGAATCGCAGCGGAGTGGTGCGGCTGTGTTATGCGGGGCCGGCCCTGCATGCGCGGCCGCTGCATCCGCTGGCCAGCCGCGAACCGATCCAGGTCGGTGCGGAGCTGTACGGCGACCCGGGCATCGAGGCCGACGGCGAGGTTCTGCAGCTGGCGGCGCGATCGCTGCTGCTCGCCGGGGCCGCCGAGCTGCGCATCGATCTGGGCCACAGCGGCGTGCTGCGCGCGATCCTGGCCGCCGAGCGTGCGGCCCCGGACCGGCTGGACGATGTGCTGCAAGCGCTGAACGCAAAGGACCCGGCGGCCTTGAAGCAGGCCGCCGGCCCGTTCGCGCCATCCACGCGCGAGGCGCTGCTGCGGCTGGCCGACCTGCACGGGGACGTGGCAGTGCTGGCGCGCGCCGGGCGCGAGTTGCCTCCAAGCGGCGAGCTCGCCGCGGCGTTGTCCGAGCTGGAGCAGCTCGCCCGCTGGTGCCCGCCCGGTGCCGCCAGCATCGACCTGGCGGATCTGCACGGATATCGCTATTACACCGGCGCGACCTTCGCCGCCTACGCGGCGGGCAGCCCGGGACCGCTGCTGCGGGGCGGGCGCTACGACGACATCGGGCGTAACTTCGGCCGCGCAAGGCCCGCGACCGGTTTTTCGATCGCCGACCTGCGCGAGGCAGCGCAACTGGCGGCACCGCAGCCGGCGCCGAAGGCGATTGCCGCTCCGCACGGGGCCGATCCGCAGCTCAACGCGCTGGTCGACGAGCTCAGGTCGCAGGGCCAGATCGTGGTGCGCAGCGGGGACGCACGCCTGGCCGAAGGCGGATTCGAGCTCGACCGGGAGATCTGCCTGATCGGGGCCCGCTGGCAGGTGGTCGCGCGCACCGGCGCGGCGGTGGGCGCTTCAGCGGAGGCACGGCCGGATGGCAGGTAACGTCGTCGTGGTCGGCACCCAGTGGGGTGACGAAGGCAAGGGCAAGATCGTCGACTGGCTGACCGATCGCGTCGACGGCGTGGTGCGCTTCCAGGGCGGGCACAACGCGGGCCACACGCTGGTGATCGGCCAGCACAAGACGATCCTGCGGCTGATTCCGTCGGGCATTCTGCGACCGGCGGTGGCCTGCTACATCGGCAACGGCGTCGTGCTTTCGCCTCCGGCGCTGCTGGCCGAGATCGACGAGCTGGTCCAGGCCGGGGTCGAGGTGGACCAGCGGCTGGCCATCAGCGGCAACTGCGCGCTGATCCTGGACTACCATGTCGCGCTGGATCAGGCCCGCGAGACGCGGCGCGGCAACGACCCGATCGGAACGACGGGACGCGGGATCGGGCCCGCGTACGAAGACAAGGTGGGCCGGCGCGCCGTTCGTGCCCAGGACCTGTTCGACGAGAGCCGCTTCGCCGAGCGCGTGCGCGAGGCGCTGGAGTATCACAATTTCGTGCTGACCCGCTACCTGGGTGCGCCGTCGGTGGACGCCGGCCACGTGATCGACACGACGCTGCGGCTGGGAGCGCGCATCCTGCCGATGGTGACCGATGTTTCCTATCGGCTGGACCAGGCGATGAAGGCTGGCCAGCGCCTGCTGTTCGAGGGAGCACAGGGTTCGCTGCTGGACGTCGATCACGGCACTTATCCGTACGTGACCTCCAGCAATACGGTGGCTGCCGCTGCGGCGGTCGGCGCCGGCGTCGGGCCGCAGAAGCTCAATTACGTGCTGGGAATCACCAAAGCCTACGCGACGCGGGTTGGATCAGGTCCCTTTCCGACCGAGCTGCTGGAGCAGACCGGAGAGCAGCTGCGGCAGCGCGGCCAGGAATTCGGCTCGGTGACGGGGCGCCCGCGGCGCTGCGGGTGGTTCGACGCAGCGGCGCTGCGCCGTTCGGTCCAGTTGAACGGAGTCACCGGCTTGTGCGTTACCAAGCTGGACGTGCTGGACGGCCTCACCACGGTGCGGTTGTGCGTCGGTTACCGCTACGAGGGCAGCACGGTGGACATCCTGCCGTTCGGGGCGGACGCGGTGGCCCGCTGCGAACCGGTCTACCAGGACTTTCCGGGCTGGAGCCAGTCCACGTTCGGGACACGCGCGTGGTCGGATCTGCCGGCCGGCGCCCGCAGCTACCTGAGCAGGCTCTCCGAGCTGGCCGGCGTGCCGCTTGACCTGATCTCGACCGGTCCCGAGCGCGACCAGACGATCGTGCTGCGCCATCCATTCGAGGCGGCTGCGTAACATGGACCGACCCGATCGGAGCCAGTCCGCGCCCGAGCTGCGGGTCGATTGGAAGGGATACTACCGGCTGATCGAACAACTTGCGCTGCAGATCCACGAGTCGGGCTATGCATTCGACTCGCTGATCTGTCTGGCCAGAGGCGGGTTGCGCGTCGGGGACGTCATCTCACGGATCTTCAAGCGGCCGCTGGCAGTGCTGACCGTCAGCTCGTACCGGGAGGCGGCCGGCCGGCGGCGCGGAAAGCTGCAGATCGCGGCGGCGATCTCGTCGATCGAGCCGCAGCTGCGCGGCCGTGTGCTGCTGGTGGATGACCTGGCCGACTCGGGCGACACGCTCACGGGCGTTGTTCAAAGCTTGCGCGAGCGTTTCGCGGGGATCAGCGAGCTGCGCACGGCGGTGATCTGGCTGAAAGGCTGCTCGCAGTTCCGGCCCGATTACTTTGCCTCGCACCTGCCCGACAGCCCGTGGATTCACCAGCCGTTCGAGGTGTACGACGATCTGGGCCCGGAGGATCTGGCGCAGCGGCTGAGCGATTCCGGACGCGATCGTGGCACGATCCGTTGACCAAAAAAGCGAATGAAATTCGCTGCTTAGCGGCTCCTGCCGCGCGCTGACCCCACCGCGTCCGCTGGTTTGGAGTGACGAAACCCGTTGACGCGCATTGCCGGCGAGCCTAATTTTGTTGGCCGTTGTGTTGCCAAATAACCAAAGAAAATAAGCACCAAAGAGCTTGCGTAGCCTGCTCTTTTCTTTTTCGAGCAGACGATGAGACGCAATCGCCCAGGAGGAGATATGCGACAAACCACGTTCGGAATCGCCGTCGGTGCAGCTGCGCTCGCGACGCTCGCGGGCCTCGCGGTCGCCCAGGGTATCTTGTCCGGTCACGAGCCCTTCGTGTCGAAGTTCGCAGGTGGCGATCCGGATGCGCGGCAGGCCGCCAGCGGCGAGACCACGCCAGGTGACAGGGCCGGGGGTTGGGAGGCCTATCTGTCCGCGGCGCGCACGTACCCGGCCGACGTGATTCCCCCGGCCGTGGCCGCAAACGCCAGGGCGACGTTCGTGGCAATCGCGGCCGTCGATGCCAAAACCGGCGACCCGGGCGCGAACGGCCACCAGTGGCACTTCTACGGTCCGACGCAGGCAGCCGTCCAGCCGGGTGTCACCTCTTTTTCCGGGGCGACAAACGTAACGGCGAGCCGGGTGACTGCTCTGCTGGTAGCGCCGGGCTGCAGCAGCGAGCATTGCCGTATCTGGGTCGGCGTTGCCGGAGGCAGCGTATGGCGGACGGACCAGGCGTTGGCGGATGATCCGGATTGGAAGGAACACCACCCCGGCGACTTTGACCAGACCTCGGTCGGGACGCTGACGCTCGATCCGAACGATAGCGAAGGAAATACGCTCTATCTGGGCACGGGCGAGGCCAACCGCTGCTCATCCGGATGCGAGGCCGGCGTGGGCGTCTACAAGTCGACCGACGCCGGCGATCACTGGGCGAAGCTCGGCGACCGGTGCGTCAGCAATGCCACCTATTCATGCGCGGTGCCGGGCAACGATGCCTTCCTTGGGCGCGGAATCAGCTCGATCGTCATCGATCCGCGGGACGCGAACCACATCTTCGTCGGATCTGCGCTCGCCGTGCGCGGGCTGTCACACGTGATCGGTAACGGCGGCCAGGTCCGGGTCGAGCCGGGCGCGAACGCCCCTGGCCTGTACGAGTCGACCGACGGGGGTGTTACCTTCACCGAGGTCTGGGGCGGGAACAACCCGAGTTCGCTCGGCGTCACCGACGTCGGCCTCGACCCGCTCGACCCGGATGTCGTGTACGCCTCGGCATTCGATGCCGGAGCGTGGCGCCGCGATGCCGGGGCAGGTCCGACCACCTTCACCCAGGTGTTCGCCCCGCAGTTCCCGGGCGGCGGCACCGACCGGACGATGTTCGCACTGACCGTGAAGAACGCGCAGACTCGTATGTACCTGACCGACGGCACGGCGAACGGCGGCGGCATCTCCGGCGCCCTCGCGTCGAACTTCTGGCGCACCGACAACGCGAACCAGCCGGCGGCGATGCTGCTCGCTTCGCAGGCCGCGGGAGCCATTGCGCCGGATCCGGCCACGCACACGTTCCCCGCGAGCTACAGCGGCTGGCAGAACCTGACGTCGAAGACGACGGGTAACCCGTACTTCGCCACGGATGACTTCTGCACCGGCCAGTGCTGGTACGACGAGGTGGTCTACACGCCGGCCGGCATGCCCGACACCGTCTACGTGATCGGCTCGAACGAGTACGGCGAGCAGCCGTGCGACACGAACGGTGTCGGCTGCGGCAACGGCCGCTCCAACGGCCGCGAAGTGCTCTACTCCGATACGGCCGGCGACCCCGACGCGGCAAACAACATGCGCACGTTCAGCGATCTGTCGTACGATGCAACGATCAACCATCCGCCCTGGTGCGCGTACGCGCCGTACTTCGCCAACGGATGCCTGAACGCGCCCAACGGTATCCATCCCGACCAGCACGCGATCGCGATCAATCCGGACAACCCGACCCAGATTTTCGAGGGCTCCGACGGCGGGGTGATTCGCACGAGCGGAGCGTTCGCGGACGTCTCGTCGCAGTGCGACTCGCCGTTTCGCAACGGCGGCACCCCGCTGCCAGTCACGTCCGGCAGCTACACGGCGTGCAAGCGACTGCTGTCGCGGGTGCCGACGCTGATCGAGCACATCGACAAGAAGCTGAGCAGTACGATCCAGTTTATCAATGTGGCGATCAATCCGTCCGATTCGAGCGAGGTCATGGGCGGCACGCAGGACAACGGCACCTGGTCGAACCTGGGCGATGTGCGCAAGACGTTCGCGCAGGTGATCTACGGGGACGGTGGTAACGCGGGTTACGATGCGACGAATCCGACGTGGCGCTTCAACGAGTTCACGGGCGGGTTCAGCGACTCGAACTTCCGCAACGGCGACCCGCAAAGATGGGTGATCAACTCCGCCCCGATCGTGAACAGCGGCGAAGCGGTCGCGTTCTACTGGCCGCAGATCGGTGACCCGAACCCTGTGCCGGGTACGCACCCGATCTATTCGGGCGCGCAGCACGTCTGGCGGAGCTGGGCGTTCGGCGCGGGCCATGCGGGCAACGTCCCGCAGGATACGATGCCGGACATCGCCTTCTATGAAGCGAACTGTCCGGAGTTCGTGACCTTCGGAGGCCAGGACGGTTGCGGTGACTACCGGCCGCTCGGCGGGCCGTACTGCGTCGGGGCAACTCAATGCGTGAACGCGTCCGGCGACCTGACGGGAACGGTGTACGGGACCGACCGCACAGGCGGGTCGATCTCGTGGCTCGCTCGCGATGGCGCCGACCACGGGACGCTGTGGGCAGCGACATCGGCCGGCCGGATCTTCGTGACGCACGACGCGGACACGCAGGACCCGGCGACCGTCCACTGGCACAGGATCGACAACGCCGGCTCACCGACGCGCTTCCCGAGCGGGATCTACGTCGACCCCGCCAACACCGGCCGCGCGTGGGTGACCTACTCGGGCTACAACGCGGTCACGCCGTCGACCCCGGGCCACGTATTCGAGGTCCGTGAGAACGGCTCGGCCCCGGGTTCCGGCGTCTTCACGAACCTCAACGTCGAGGCCGGCACGGCGGCGTTTCCGACGCCGACCAACAACGGGGACCTGCCCGTGAGCGATGTGGTTCGCGACGACTCGGCGCAGACGCTGTACGTGTCGACGGACTTCGGCGTGCTTCGCGGTGACAATAACGGCACCGGCGGCTGGCACGTGACCGCCGGGCTGCCGCGCTACGAGGTGATGCATCTGGAGATCCAACCGTCCTCGCGCGTGCCTACCTGCACGGGCGGGGCTGGGTCGTGCCCGCGGGTGCTCTATACGGCGACGCACTCCAGGGGTATCTGGAAGATGGTGCTCGGCGGCGAATAAGTCCGGGCGACGTGCTGAAAAGGGCCGCCCCCCGGCGGCCCTCTTGACTCGTACGTCTGCGGGGTCGCCTCGGACCGGGTCCCCGCCTTGCCATGTATGCTGCGTGTTCCGCCAATTGTTTCCCCCCAAAATTCTTGTACCCAGGGGTACTTAATCGGACCCAGTCGCACTGACCGTATTGCGTGAACGGTCGCTTTCCTGTGCAAACTTAAGTACTTGCGCTACCTGTCCGTAGCCCATATGTACTTACGGAGCTGATGATCGTGGTGCCCAGGAGAGGACTCGAACCTCCACACCCTTGCGGGCGCCAGGACCTGAACCTGGTGCGTCTACCAATTCCGCCACCTGGGCAGCAGCGAGGCGCGGATTTTAGATCGGGGCCCCCACTTGTCAAATCCACTTTCATGAGGCAGTGACCGTTTGAACGAAGAAAAACATCCCATTGCGGCGATCGAACGGCAGTCGATCGTCGATGCGCTGACCGGTGCGGGCTCGCCGCTGACCGACCAGGAGCTGGCCGACCGGCTCCAGATCCTGGAAGGCGGCCGCAGCCTGCTGGCGCTGGCCCTGGCCGAGCTGGAGCGTGACGGCCGGATCGTGCGCAACCGGGCCGGCCTTCTGCTGGTCAGCGCGCGCGCCGATCTGCTGTCCGGCCAGGTGCAAGGCCACCGGGAAGGCCACGGTCTGCTGGTGCGCGACGACGACGGTCCCGACCTGGTGCTGATCGATCACGAGATGAGCAAGGTCCTTCACGGGGACCGCGTCCTGGCCCGGATCACGGGCAACGACCGCCGCGGCCGCCCGCTCGGGGAAATCGTCGAAGTGCTCGAGCGCAGGACCAACCGGCTGGTCGGGCGGCTGCTGAACGAACGCGGCGTCACCATCGTCGTGCCCGAAGACCAGCGCATCCAGCACGACATCCTGGTGCCGCCACAGGCATCGGCGCAGGCGCGCCACGGCCAGGTGGTCGTGGTCGAGATCATCCAGCAACCGCAGCGCTACGTGCAGCCGATCGGGCGGGTGGTCGAAGTGCTGGGCCAGATCGAAGACCCGGGCATGGAAATCGAAATTGCGGTGCGCAAGTTCGCCGTGCCTTATCTGTTCTCGGAGGCGGCCCAGCAGCAGGCGCAGGCGCTGCCGACCGAGGTGGGCCCGCGCGACCGTAAAGGGCGGGTCGACCTGCGCGATGTCCCGCTGGTCACGATCGACGGCGAGGATGCGCGCGATTTCGACGATGCCGTGTACTGCGAACCGATCGCGCGCAAGGGCTGGCGCCTGATCGTCGCGATCTCCGATGTCAGCCATTACGTGGAGGCGGGCAGCGCGTTGGATCAGCAGGCGCAGGCCCGTTCGACCTCGGTGTACTTTCCGCGGCGCGTGATCCCGATGCTGCCGGAGCGCCTTTCCAACGGGCTTTGCTCGCTCAACCCGGGGGTTGAGCGGGTGGCGCTGGTGTGCGATCTGGCGATCGGGTCCAAAGGAGCCATCAAGGGCTACCAGTTCTATCCGGCGCTGATCCGATCGCACGCGCGCCTGACCTACACCGAGGTGTGGGAGGCGCTGGCGGTGCCCGATTCGCCGGCGCAGCGGCGCCAACAGGCGCTGCTGCCGCATCTGCGCAACCTGCACCGGCTGTACGAGGTGCTGGCGGCCGGCCGCATCCAGCGCGGAGCCCTGGACCTGGAGACGGTCGAAACGCAGATCGTGTGCGACGCCAACGGCCGGATCGAACGGATCGTTCCGCGCGTCCGAAACGATGCGCACCGCCTGATCGAGGAGTGCATGCTCGCGGCCAACGTGTGCGCAGCCGACTTCCTGCGGCGCGGGCGCCACCCGGGCCTGTACCGGGTCCACGAAGGACCGACCCCTCAGAAACTGGAGACGCTGCGCGCGTCGCTGAAGGCGTTCGGCCTGCAGCTGGACGGCGGCGCCGCGCCGGCGCCGTCGCACTACGCCAAGCTGCTGCAGAGCATCCGTTCCCGCCCCGATGCGCAGCTGCTGCAGATGATGGTGCTGCGATCGATGCAGCAGGCCGTCTATTCGCCGCACAACAATGGCCACTTCGGGCTGGCGTACGAGGCCTACGCGCACTTCACCTCGCCGATCCGGCGCTACCCGGACCTGCTGGTGCACCGGGCTCTGAAGGCGTTGCTGGCCAAGCGCCGCTACGAACCGGTGCTGTATGCGGACGACGGCAGCCGCCTCGAGGCGGGTTCGGTCGCGTCGTGCTGGGAAAAGCTCGGTGTGATCTGCTCGGCCAACGAGCGGCGCGCCGACGATGCCTCGCGCGACGTCGAGGCCTGGCTGAAGAGCTATTACGTGCGCGAGCGCACCGGCGAGACGTTCTCCGGGTCGATCTCGGCCGTGGTGCCGTTCGGGGTGTTCGTGACGCTGGACGACCTGTATGTCGAAGGGCTGGTGCACGTGTCCGAACTGGGCTCGGAGTACTTCCATTTCAACGAGGCCCTGCACGAGTTGCGCGGAGAGCGCACCGGCCTGCGCTTCCGGCTGGGCGACCGCCTCACGGTGCAGGTCGCGCGGGTGGATCTGGAAGCGCGCCGGATCGACTTTCGGCTGGTGCGGCCGGCTGCAGCGTCCGCTGTGCCCCGGTCCGACGGGCGCGATGGCCCCGGGCGCGATCGTGCCGACGAACGCGGCACGCGCCAGGCGCGGCGCGCCCAGCGCCTGGCTGCGCAGGCAGCCGAGAGCGTGGTGCCGGCGGGCCGACGCGGCAAGATCGGCGTCGGCGGCCGCAAACGCCGGCGCGGCCGTTCGACCCGATGAGCGCCCGCGCGGTGCTGGCCGGATTTCACGCGGTGACCGCGCGGCTGCGCAACGCACCGCAAACGGTCGAATCGCTTTACTACGACGCCAGCCGGCGCGACGGGCGGATGCGGCAGCTGCTGGAGCGGGCGCAGCAGGCCGGCGTGCGCCCGATCGCCGCCGAGGCGGCGCGGTTGCAATCCCTGGTGGGGCAGGCCCGGCACCAGGGCGTGGTGGCGCTGTGCGCCGCCTCACAGACCGTTCATTCGCTGGATGAAGTGCTCGATCGGGTCAACCAGGACTGCCTGCTGCTGCTGCTGGACGGCATCACCGATCCGCGCAATCTGGGTGCCTGCCTTCGAACCGCCGAAGCGGCGGCGGTGGCCGCGGTCGTGCTTCCGCGCGACCGCTCGGCCTCGCTGTCGTCCGTGGCCTTGAAGGCCGCCAGCGGCGCGATCGAATCGCTGCCGGTGATCGCGGTGGTCAACCTGGCCCGCTCGATGGACGAGATCAAGCAGGCTGGCGTCCGGATCGTCGGCGCCGACGATGCGGCGCCAGACAGCCTGTACCGGGTCGACCTGCGGGGTCCGCTCGCCTGGGCCCTGGGCGCCGAGGGGCACGGCCTGCGCCGGCTGACGCGCGAGCGGTGCGACCAGCTGGCCAGCATCCCGCTTGCCGGCCAGGTTGAGAGCCTGAACGTGTCGGTGGCAGCCGGGATCTGCCTGTTCGAGACGCGCCGCCAGCGCAGCCTGCCGTCGGCTGCACAGATCGGGTAGAATCACGCGTTTTTTCCTTGCCGCACCGAGACAGACGCAGCGGGCGGCTTTATCCACAAGGAGAGTTGGATGCGTCACTACGAAATCTGCTTCATCGTCCATCCGGACCAGAGCGAGCAGGTTCCAGGGATGATCGAGCGTTATCGAGCGCTCGTCACCGGACAGGGCGGCAAGGTCCACCGGGTCGAAGACTGGGGTCGGCGCCAGCTCGCCTATCCGATCGACAAGCTCGTGAAGGCGCACTACGTGCTGCTGAACGTGGAGTGCGGCAAGGCCACGCTGGACGAGCTCGAACACACGTTCCGGTACAACGACGCCGTGCTGCGACACCTGACGGTGGGCATGAAGACCGCCCAGACCGGCCCGTCTCCGATGATGAAGATCGTCGAGAAGGAGGAAGCGCGCAAGGCGGCGGCCGAGCAGGCCACCACTTAGCCGGCCGTGGGGTGAACGAGTTTCGGCTCAGCGGGATCCTGGTCGAGCGGGCTGCCCTGCGGTTCACCCCGGCCGGAGTTCCGGTGGTGGAAGCCCGGATACGGCATCGGTCCGATGTGATCGAGGCCGGGGTGCCCAGGACGCTGGAGTTCGTCGTCAGCGCCATCGGACTGGGACCGATCGCCGGCGCCCTGGAGCACGAACCGCTCGGGGTACAGCTGGACCTGGCGGGGTTCGTGGCTCCGCGCTCGCGCCGATCCAGCAAGCTGGTGCTGCATCTGACCGGGTTGCACCGGGCGCTTGCGGTATTGGAATGAAACGATTCGTTGGGAGTTGACATGGCACCACCACGCAAATCGACCAAGGGCAAACCGGGCGGCCGCGGAGGCCGCCCCGGTAGCGGCGGCGGGCGTCGCGCTCAACAGCAAAATGCGCTGTTCAAGCGCCGCAAGTTCTGCCGCTTCACGGCCGAGAAAGTCGTGATGATCGACTACAAGGACATCGAGACGCTGCGCGATTTCGTACTGGACAACGGCAAGATCATCCCCGCGCGGCTGACCGGGACCAAGGCGCATTACCAGCGCCAGCTCGATACGGCGATCAAGCGAGCTCGCTTTCTGGCTCTGCTCCCGTACACCGACAACCACTGAGCGGCAACCCCGTACCGCGCCCGACCAACCCCGAGCACATGATCCGGAGCCTGCGATGCAAGTAATCCTTCTGGAAAAGCTGGCCAAGCTCGGGCAGCTGGGCGATATCGTCAAGGTCAAGGACGGCTTTGCCCGCAATTTCCTGATTCCCCAGGGCAAGGCCCGCCGCGCCACCGAGGCTGCGCGCAAGGAGTTCGAAAGCCGGCGCGCCGAGCTGGAACTGGCGCACGCTGACCGGCTGCAGGTGGCCCAGGCGCTGGGCGAACGGCTGGCCGGACTGACGGTGCAGATACCCGCCCGCGCCGGCGTGGACGGGCGCCTGTTCGGGTCGGTGACCAACTTCGACATCGCCGAGGCGGTCAAGAAACAGGGCTTCGAGATCGCCAAGGCGCAGGTCAGAATGCCGCAGGGCTCGCTCAAGTCGGTCGGCGATCACAAGGTCGCGCTGGCGCTGCACTCGGACGTCGTGGTCGAGATCACCGTTTCGGTTCTGAGCGACGCCGTGTGAGTTCAACGGTTGCCGATGCGCAACTGGCGGCACTGCACACGCCGCCGCATTCGGTCGAGGCCGAACAGTCCGTGCTGGGCGGGCTGCTGCTGGACAACTCCGCGTGGGACCGGATCGCCGATCGGATCGGCGCCGAAGACTTCTACCGGCACGATCACCGGCTGATCTTCCAGCAGATCGCGCGCCTGATCGACCAGAGCAAGCCGGCCGACACGGTCACGGTGTTCGAGGCCCTGCAGGCCACGGGCCAGGCCGCCGACTGCGGAGGCCTGCCTTACCTGAACGCGCTGGCGCAGAACACGCCGTCGGCGGCCAACATCCGGCGCTACGCCGAGATCGTGCGCGAGCGCTCGGTGCTGCGGAGCCTCGCCTCGGTCGGCGAGGAAATCGCCATCTCGGCGCGCGAGCCGCAGGGACGCGACGCCAAGGAGATCCTGGACGAGGCCGAAGGCAAGGTTTTCCGGATCGCCGAGCAGGGCGCGCGCAATCGCACCGGGTTCGCCCGCCTGGAGACCTTGCTCACGCGCGTGGTCGAGCGCATCCAGGAACTGTTCGAGCGCTCCGGGGGCAGCGACGTCACGGGGGTGCCCACCGGCTTCGCCGATCTGGACTCGAAGACGGCCGGGCTGCAAGCGGGCGACCTGATCATCATCGCCGGCCGGCCTTCGATGGGCAAGACGGCTCTGGCGCTGAACATCGGCGAGCACGTGGCGATCGACCTGGGAATGCCGGTGGCGGTGTTTTCGATGGAAATGGGCGCGGCCCAGGTCGCCCTGCGGATGCTCGGATCGGTCGGGCGCATCGATCAGCAGCGGCTGCGTACCGGGCGGTTGAACGACCAGGACTGGCCGCGCCTGAGCGAAGCAATCGAGCGGATGCACGCGGCGCCGCTGTACATCGATGAAACCCCGGCGCTCAATGCGCTGGAGCTGCGGGCCCGGGCCAGGCGCCTGGCGCGCGAGTACAAGCAGCTCGGGCTGGTCGTGGTCGACTACCTGCAGCTGATGTCGGCCACCGGCTCCGGCGAAAACCGCGCCACCGAGATCTCGGAGATCTCCCGCTCGCTGAAGGCGCTGGCCAAGGAGCTGCAGGTACCGGTGGTCGCGCTGTCGCAGTTGAACCGGACCGTTGAAACGCGCACCGACAAGCGGCCCGTGATGTCCGACCTGCGCGAGTCCGGCGCGATCGAGCAGGATGCCGACCTGATCCTGTTCATCTACCGCGACGAGGTCTACAACCCCGACACCAGCGACAAGGGCGTGGCCGAGATCATCATCGGCAAACAGCGCAACGGGCCGATCGGCCGCGTGAACCTGCGGTTCGGGGGCGAGTTCACGCGCTTCGACAATCTGGCCAGCGGATCGTCGTCGGCACGGTTCTAGCCCCCGATTGAGCCCGCACGACGAGCACGTCGATGCCTCCGTGCCGGCTGATCGCTGGTACGTGCTGACCGTTCTGACGGTCGCCTACGCGCTCAATATCGCGGACCGCTTCTCGATCTCGACGCTGATCGAGCCGATCCGGCTGGAGCTGCACCTGTCGGACAGCGGCATCGCCTTTCTGACCGGGGTGGCGCTCGCGCTGTTTTACGTGACGGTGGGAATTCCGATCGCGGCCCTGGCCGACCGGGCCAACCGACGCAACATCCTGGCGATCGCGATCGCCGTCTGGTCCGCCATGACCGCTCTGTGCGGGCTGGCCCAGAACTACTCGCAGCTGCTGCTGGCCCGCTTCGCGGTCGGGATCGGCGAGGCCGGCGGGACGCCGCCTTCCACCTCGATGCTGGCCGACAAGTTCCCCGCGCCCCGACGCCCGATGGCACTGACGATCTTCGCGCTCGGGGCCTGCCTGGGCGCGTGGCTGGGGTCCTCGGTGGCCGGCGCCGCGGCCGAGCGCAGCGGCTGGCGGGCGGCGTTCCTGGTGCTCGGCCTTCCCGGCTTGGTGGTCGCCGCCGTCGTGTGGCTGACGGTGCGCGAGCCCCGGCGCGGTGCGCTCGATGCAGCGTCGACCGCCCTGTCGCGCAGCACGCTCGCCGCTTCTCTGCGCTTCATCGCCACCCAGCGATCGGCGGTTCATCTGCTGGTGGGGGGCTCTGTGGCGACCCTGTGGAGCTGGGGTTTGATGTGGTGGACGCCCGCATTTCTGCAGCGATCGCATCACATGACGGTGGGGCAGGCCGGAGCACTGCTGGGACCCATGCACCTGGTCGCCGGGACTGCCGGCACTTTGCTCGCGGGGTGGGTGATGGCGCGGCCCGCGGCGGCCGATCCACGCCATGTCGCGCGCCTGCTCGCGTGGGGGACGGCCCTGGCGACGATTCCCTCGGTGCTCGTGTACTGGGTCAGTTCCGATTGGGCGGCGACGGTGCTGCTGTGGATCTTCGTGCCGGCGGTCTACTTCTATATCGGCCCGATCCTGGGGCTTCTGCAGAACGTGGTCCCCGCACACATGCGCGCCACGGCGTGCGCCGTTCTGCTGTTTACGGCCAATGTCGCCAATCTGGTAGTGGCCCCGCAGGTGATCGGATGGCTGAGCGACTGGTTCGCGGGATCCTTCGGCGCGGGCCAGGAGTCGCTGCGCTGGGCCCTGCTGCTGCTGGCGCCCACGGGCTTGTGGGCGGGCTGGCACCTGTGGACCAGCGCCGCCACGATTCGCGAGGACCAGGCGCGCGCGGGCTGAACCCTCACCCCGGCGCTCTCCCGCAAGCGGGAGAGGGAGAACACCTTCGCGAGACTCTAGAGCGCTTCGGCCGCGTGATCAGCCAGCCTCGAGCGCTCGCCGCGCTGCAGCGTCACGTGGCCCGCGTGCGGCCAGCCCTTGAAGCGGTCGACCACGTAACTCAAGCCGGAGCTGCCCTCGGTCAGGTAGGGCGTGTCGATCTGGGCGATATTGCCAAGGCACACGACCTTGGTGCCCGGGCCGGCGCGCGTGATCAGCGTCTTCATCTGCTTGGGCGTCAGATTCTGCGCCTCGTCGATGATCAGGTACTTGCTGATGAACGTGCGCCCGCGCATGAAGCTCATCGCCTTGATCCGGATCCGGGTCCGGATCAGGTCGTTGGTGGCGGCCCGGCCCCAGTCGCCGCCGGAATCTTCGCCGCGGTTCAGCACCTCCAGATTGTCTTCCAGCGCGCCCATCCACGGCGCCATCTTCTCCTCTTCGGTGCCTGGCAGGAACCCGATGTCTTCGCCGAACGGCACCGTGGCCCGCGTCATGATGATCTCGGAGAAACGGCGCGATTCGAGCGTCTGTGCCAGGCCGGCCGCCAGCGCGAGCAGCGTCTTGCCGGTGCCGGCCTGCCCGATCAGCGTGACGAAATCGCATTCCTGGTCCATCAGCAGATTCAGCGCGAAGCTCTGCTCGCGGTTGCGCGCGGTGATGCCCCACACCGCGTTTTTTGCGTGCAGGTAGTCGCGCAGCACGCGCAGCACCGCGGTCTTGCCGCGTATCTCCTTCACCTGCGCATAAAACGGCGGCGCGGCGGCCTCCAGGAACACGAACTGGTTGATCAGCAGCTCCGGCACCAGCGGCCCGGTGATCCGGTAGTAGGTGGCGCCGCCCTGCTGCCAGGACTCCATTCCCTTGGAGTGCCGGTCCCAGAAGTTCTCCGGCAGAGCCTGCACTCCGGTGTACAGGACGTCGGTGTCCTCGAGCACCTTGTCGTTCGTATAGTCCTCGGCCGACAGGCCCAGCGCGCGCGCCTTCACGCGCATGTTGATGTCCTTCGACACCAGCACCACGTCGGATCCGGTGCGCGTCTGGCTCAGCGCGCGCACGACGCCCAGGATGTGGTTGTCGGCCTTGCCGACCGGCAAGCTGGCCGGCAGCGCATCGCCCAACGCTTCGGTCTGCAGGAACAGGCGCCCCGTGGCCTCGGTGTTGCCGATCGAGGACAGCACAATGCCTTCTTCGATCGGGTGGTGGCAGGTCGCCACCAGCGAATCGAGCGAGCGGCTCGCCTGGCGCGCGTTGCGTGCGACTTCGGACATGCCTTTCTTGTGCCCGTCCAGTTCCTCGAGCGTCATCATCGGCAGGAAGATGTCGTGCTCCTCGAACCGGAACAGGCTCGTCGGATCGTGCATCAGCACGTTCGTGTCCAGCACGAACAGGCGGGGCCGGCCGGTGGCGGTGCGCGGCTTGCGGCTGGCGGCGGCGCGCGCCCGCGTCTCAACCAGCGCCAGGTGGGCGGCGGCCGGGCGCTCGCGCCCGTGCGGCACGGAGGCGGGCTCGCCTGCCGGAGCGCGCAGCTTGGACGCCGGCTCGCCCTCCGTAGCGCGCAGCGCGGAGGAGGGGCGGCGCGCGCGGGGCGTCTCGGTGGCAGGCGCATCGGCCGGAAGAAGGATCGTGGCGGGCTTGCTGGGAGCTTTTGGAAGTGGCATGCGATCAGCGTTGGGTTGGATGGTTCGGAAGGGGCGGTCCTGGCTCAGGCGAGAGAGCGCACGGCTGCGAGCGTCTGCTCGACATGGCCGGGCACTTTGACGCCGCGCCACTCGAAGCGCAGCACACCCTTGGCGTCGAGCAGAAAGGTGCTGCGTTCGATCCCGCGCACCGGGCGGCCGTACATCGTCTTGTCCTTGATCACGCCGAACAGACCGCATAACGCTTCGTCCGGATCGGAGATCAATTCGAACGGAAGATTCAGCTTCTGCTTGAAGCCGAGGTGCGATTCGATGCTGTCGCGCGATACGCCGACGATGCGGGCGTGGTGCCGCGCAAACTCGCGATGCTCGGCAGCGAACTCCTGGCTCTCGGCCGTGCAGCCCGACGTGTTGTCCTTCGGATAGAAATAGATCAGCAGGGCCGATCCGCGGGTCTCTGAAAGGCGGAACTCGCCGGCGGTGGAGGCGGCGGCAAACTCGGGCACCGTGGCGCCGATTTCGACCGTCATCGGTCCGTTTCCTGCTGCTGCAGCAGGGCGGCGACGACGCGCCGCCCGTCGGACATCAGGATGTTGTAGGTCCGGCAGGCGGCTCCGGTGTCCATCGCTTCCAGCGCGATGCCGGCCCGCGCCAGGTACGCGGTCCAGTGCGGGTCGGCGAACCGATGGCGCCGGCCGGTACCCAGCAGTACCAGCTCCGGCTCCAGGCCGAGCACGGGCTCGAAGTCCTGCGGCCGCAGCAGTTCGAATCCGGCCACGCTCCAGTTCTGCACCGACGCCGCCGCCACGATCACGTTTCCGCCGTGGCGCACTCGGTTGATCTCGATATAGCCCGGGCCGTAACCGGTGACGGTATTCAGGTGGGTGGCGCGCTGTTCGTGCAGCTTCAATGCATCTCCAGCAAGGCGCCGCGCGCGGGCGCCTGGGTTGCCCGGTCACGCGTCGCGATCGTGCATTTCGGGTAAATTATGCACAGAAAGACCCGCCGATGGAGCCCGTGTCGCCCGAATTTCCTCGCATCAAACGGCTTCCCCCGTACGTGTTCAGCATCACGGGCGAGCTGAAGATGGCGGCCCGGCGCCGCGGCGAGGACATTGTCGACATGAGCATGGGCAACCCGGACGGCCCCACGCCCAGGCACATCGTCGACAAGCTGGTCGAAGCGGTCGGGCGGCCGGATACGCACGGCTATTCGGTCTCCAAGGGAATTCCCCGGCTGCGGCGATCGATCGCCGCCTGGTATCTGAAGCGGTTCGGGGTCCAGATCGATCCGGATTCGGAGGCAATCGTCACGATCGGCTCCAAGGAGGGGCTGGCTCACCTGATGTTGGCGGCGCTGGATCGCGGCGACACCGTGCTGGTTCCCAACCCGAGCTACCCGATCCACATCTACGGCGCCGTCATCGCCGGCGCCGACATCCGCTCGGTGCGAATGACGCACGGAATCGATTTCTTCGGGGAGCTGGAGCGGGCGATCCGCGAATCGTTCCCCAAGCCGCGGATGATGGTGCTGGGTTTTCCCAGCAACCCGACCGCGCACTGCGTCGACCTGGACTTTTTCCGGCGCGTGGTGGACCTGGCTCGAACCCATGGCATCTACGTGGTGCACGACCTGGCGTATGCCGACATCGTGTTCGACGGCTACCGGGCGCCGTCGATCATGCAGGTTGCGGGCGCGCGCGACGTGGCGGTGGAGTTCTTCACGTTGAGCAAGAGCTACAACATGGCCGGCTGGCGGATCGGATTCATGGTCGGCAACCCGGATCTGGTGGCAGCGCTGGCCCGGATCAAGAGCTATCACGACTATGGCACCTTCACGCCGATCCAGGTCGCCTCGATCGCGGCGCTGGAGGGGCCGCAGCAGTGCGTGGCGGAGATCTGCGCCCAGTACCAGAGTCGGCGCGATGTGCTGGCCAGGGGCCTGCAGGAGGCTGGCTGGACAGTCGAGGTGCCGAAGGCCTCGATGTACATCTGGGCCGAGATCCCGGCGCCTTATCGCGCGGCCGGATCTCTGGAGTTCGCCAAGAAGCTGCTGGCGCAGGCCAAGGTGGCCGTGTCGCCCGGGATCGGATTCGGAGAGTACGGCGACAGCCACGTGCGCTTTGCCTTGATCGAAAACGAGCACCGGATCCGGCAGGCCGTGCGCGGCATCCGCGACATGTTCCGGCGCGACGGATTGGTGCCGAAGGCGGCCGCCTGAGGCCGGCGCGGCGGCGGCTGGCGATATGAAGCCGATCAGGGTCGGTTTGCTCGGCCTGGGTACCGTCGGGCGCGGCACCTACGAGATCCTGCGCCGCAACCAGGAGGAGATTCAGCGCCGGGCCGGCCGCGGCATCGAAATCGTCAAGGTTGCCGTGCGCGATGCGGCCAGAGCGCGCGTGCTGGTGGGCGACAGCGTCGAGATCACCGATCGGCCCGAGCAGCTCGTTCGCGGCGCCGACGTCGACATCGTGGTGGAGCTGATCGGAGGCTGCGAGCCGGCGCGCTCGCTGGTGCTGGAGGCGATCGCGAACCACAAGCACGTGGTCACGGCCAACAAGGCGCTGCTGGCCCAGCACGGCAACGAGATCTTCGCGGCCGCTCACCAGAAGGGTGTGATGGTGGCGTTCGAAGGTGCGGTGGCCGGCGGCATCCCGATCATCAAGGCGCTGCGAGAAGGGCTGACCGCGAACCGGATCGAGTGGATCGCCGGCATCATCAACGGAACCTGCAATTTCATCCTGAGCCAGATGCGCGCGACCGGCGCCCCGTTCGAGGCGGTGCTGGCCCAGGCCCAGGCGCTGGGGTACGCCGAGGCCGACCCGCGTTTCGACATCGACGGGGTCGACGCGGCCCACAAGCTGACGATCCTGTGCTCGATCGCCTTCGGGGTCCCGATCCGCTTCCAGGCGGCCTACATCGAAGGCATCGGTCAGCTCGCGGCCGCCGACATCCGCTATGCCGAGCAGCTCGGATACCGGATCAAGCTGCTCGGCATCACGAAGCGAACCGACCATGGCATCGAGCTCAGGGTGCACCCGACCCTGGTGCCGATGCAGCGCCTGCTGGCCAGCGTCGAAGGCGCGATGAATGCGGTGCTGGTCAAGGGCGACGCGGTCGGCACCACGCTGTACTACGGTCCCGGCGCCGGCGCCGAGCCGACCGCCTCGGCCGTGGTGGCCGACCTGGTCGACGTCACGCGCACCGATACGGCCGATCCGGACAACCGGGTTCCGCACCTGGCTTTCCAGCCGGACGCGCTGGTGAACCTGCCGTGGCTGAACATCGAGGACACCGTCACGTCGTATTACTTCCGGATGCGGGTGGCGGATCGACCCGGGGTTCTGGCCGATATCGCGCGCATCCTGGCCGACCACCGCATTTCGATCGACGCGATGTTCCAGCGCGAGCCCGGTGAAGGCGAGAATCAGACCGACATCATCCTGCTGACGCACGACGCACTCGAGCGGGACGTCAACGCCGCGCTCGGCCGCATCAAGGCGCTGCCGACCGTGCTGGCACCGGTGATCCGGATCCGCCAGGAAGAGCTGTTGTAATGCGGTACGTTTCCACGCGGGGGCAGGCGCCGCCGGCGCCTTTTCGCGCCGTTTTGCTGGAGGGCCTGGCGCCCGATGGCGGCTTGATGGTCCCCGAACGGTATCCGCGTATCGATGCGGACACGCTTCGCGCCTGGCGCGGTCTGTCGTACGCGCAGCTCGCCGGCGAGCTGATGGCGCTGTTTGCCGACGATTACGCGCCGGGCGAGCTGGCCCGGCTGGCCACCGGCGTCTACACGGCTGCCTCGTTCGGCAGCGCCGAGGTGGCACCGCTCGTGGACCTGGAACCCGGACTGAAACTGCTGCGGCTCGCCAACGGCCCGACGCTGTCGTTCAAGGACGTCGCGATGCAGCTGCTGGGAGCGCTGTTCCAGGTCGAACTGGGCCCGTCCGCGGCGGCGCTGAACATCCTGGCAGCCACCTCGGGCGACACCGGTTCGTCGGCCGAGTACGCGATGCGGGGGCGCGCTGCGATCCGCGTGTTCATGCTTTCGCCGCACGGGCGGATGAGCGCGTTCCAGCGCGCCCAGATGTACTCGCTGACCGATCCGAACATCTTCAACCTCGCGGTGGCAGGAACGTTCGACGACTGTCAGGACATCGTGAAGGCGATCGCCTCCGACGTCCCATTCAAGCAGCGGCACCGCCTGGGCGCCGTCAACTCGATCAACTGGGCGCGCGTGGCCGCGCAGACTGTCTATTACTTCCGGGCCTACTTCGCCGCCACGCAGCGCAACGGCGATCCCGTGTCGTTTTGCGTGCCATCGGGCAACTTCGGCAATGTTCTGGCCGGCTGGATCGCCCGCTGCATGGGCCTGCCGATCGACCGGCTGGTGGTGGCCACCAACGAGAACGATGTGCTGGACGAGTTCTTCCGGACCGGGCGCTACCGGGTGCGCAGCCGCAGCCAGACGCGGGCGACCAGCAGCCCGTCGATGGACATTTCCAAGGCGTCGAACTTCGAGCGGTTCGTGTTCGACCTGCTCGAGCGCGATTCGAGCCGGGTGCGCGACCTGTGGGACCAGCTGCAGGCGCACGGCGAGTTCGATCTGACGCAGACGGCGCAATGGCGCGGAGCGGCGGCCTGCGGCTTTGCCTCCGGGCGCAGCACGCACGCGGACCGCCTGGCCACGATCCGCTCGATCTACCACGCCAGCGGCCGAATCGTCGATCCCCACACGGCCGACGGCATCAAGGTCGCGCGCGAGTCGCGCCGATCCGGAGTCCCGATGATCTGCCTGGAAACGGCGCAAGCGGCCAAGTTTTCCGAGACGATCGTCGAGGCGATCGGCCGGCCGGCACCGCTGAGCGGCGAGCTCGCCGAAATGCTGAAACGTCCCCGGCGCTTCCAGCAGGTCCCGCCCGATGTGTCCGCGGTGCGGCGCATTATCGAGGCCAGCGCCGACTCAGGCCCGTCGCCGTGAAGGCGCTCGGTTTTGTCGGCCGGTCCGGGTCCGGCAAGACGACCCTGATCGAACGCCTGATTCCACTGCTGGTGCAACGGGGGCTTACCGTGTCCGCGTTGAAGCATGCGCACCACGGATTCGATATCGATCGACCGGGCAAGGATTCGTTCCGGCTGCGCGCGGCAGGAGCTGCGCAGGTGATGGTGGCGGCGCCGCAGCGCTGGGCGCTGATGACCGAGCTGCGCGGCCCGCCGCCGCGGCTGGACCAGCTGCTGGCGCAGCTTGCGCCATGCGACCTCGTTCTGGTCGAGGGCTTCCGCAGCGAAAGATCGGTCCCCCGCATCGAGGTTCGGGGGCACGAGGCGGCCGAGCCGGCGCCGGCAGTGCCGGAGCCGATCGCGATCGTATGCGATGATCCGGTCGATAGCGCGCTGCCGCGCTTCGCACGCGATGATGTGGCGGCCATCGCCGCGTTCATCGTCGAGCAACTCGGGATGGGCCGATGATCGCGCTCGATCTGGCTGTCGAACGGCTGCTGGCGCAGCCGATGGCGCCGCTGCAGACCGAGATGGTCGCAACGCTGGATGCGCTCGGGCGGGTGCTGGCCGAGTCGGTGGTATCGGCTGTGGCCGTGCCGCCGCTGGCCAACTCCGGGATGGACGGGTACGCGGTGCGCCGCGTCGACCTGGTCTCGATTCCGGCAACGCTGCCCATCTCCCAGCGGATCCAGGCCGGGCAGGTGGCCGCACCGCTGGCGCCCGCAACCGCTGCGCGCATCTTTACCGGGGCGCCGATTCCGGACGGCTGCGATGCGGTCGTGCCGCAGGAGGATACGCAGCCGCAGGGCGATCGGGTGGTCGTGCTCGCCATGCCGCGGCCCGGCCAATTCATCCGGCCCGCCGGACTGGATATCGCGCCGGGCTCACGCGTGCTGACGGCGGGAACGCGACTGCGAGCGCCACACCTGGGGGTGGCCGCTTCGGTCGGCCTGGCGCGGCTGCCGCTGGTCCGGCGGCTGCGGGCCGGCGTGCTGTTCACCGGCGACGAGCTGGCGATGCCCGGCGATCCGGTGCCGCCCGGTAAAATCTACAACTCGAACCGCTTCCTGCTGTGCGCCCTGTTGCGCAGCCTCGGATGCGAGGTGGTCGACCTGGGGATCGTGCCCGACCAGCTCGAGCCGACCCGGCGCGCCGTGGTGAGCGCCGCCTCCCAGTCGGACCTGGTGATCAGCTCGGGGGGCGTATCGGTCGGCGAAGCGGACTACGTGCGCGCGGCCGTGCAGGCCGAAGGCACGATCGATTTGTGGCAGATCGCGATCAAGCCTGGCAAGCCGTTCGCATTCGGGCGGGTGCGCGAGGTCCCATTCATCGGGCTTCCCGGCAATCCGGTCTCGGGTTTGGTCACGTTCGCGTTGCTGGCTCGGCCGTTGATTCTGAAGTTGCAGGGCGTGGCCGAGCCGGTTGCGCGCGCAATTCCGATGCGGGCCGATTTCGAAGTTGAGCGACCCGATTCGCGCCGCGAATTCCTGCGGGTCCGCGTTACGGGGCAGGGCACGCTGGAAGCGTTCCCGGTGCAGAATTCAGCGGTATTGACGTCGGCGGCCTGGGCCGATGGACTGGCCGACATCGCCGCCGGCCGGTGCGTCGCGCGCGGGGACGAAGTCGACTATCTGCCGTTTTCGGAGCTGTTCGGGTGAAACTGTCCGTACTTTACTTCGCACGCCTGCGCGATGCGATCGGCCGGTCCAGCGAGCAGATCGACGCGCCCGCCGGCGTGGCGACGGTCGGCGATCTGCGCGCGTGGCTCGCTCAGCGCGGCGCCCCGTGGAGCGAGGCGTTCGCCCAGGTGCGGCCGCTTCGCGTCGCCGTGGACCAGGCGATGGCCGTGGACGCCACACGGCTGCGCGATGGCGCCGAAGTGGCGTTCTTCCCGCCGGTGACGGGAGGCTGAGGTGGGCCCGACCGGAACACGCCGATGACGGTGCGCGTGCAATCGCAGGACTTCGACGTCGGCGCCGAGCTGGCGCGGCTGCGCGGTGCCAATCCGCGCGTTGGCGCGATCGCCAGTTTCGTGGGCCTGGCGCGCGACCTGAACGACGGCCGCCAGGTGCTGGACATCACGCTGGAGCACTACCCGGGGATGACCGAGCGCGCCCTCGAGGATATCGTCGGGCAGGCGCGGCAGCGATGGGACCTGATCGATTGCCTGATCGTGCATCGGATCGGCACGATCGCGCCGCTGGAGCAGATCGTGCTGGTGGCGGTGTCCAGCATGCATCGGCACGATGCATTCGAGGCGTGCCGCTTCCTGATCGACTATCTGAAAACCGACGCGCCGTTCTGGAAGAAGGAACGTACGCCGCAGGGCTCGCACTGGGTCGAGGCGCGCTGCTCGGACGAGCAGGCGCGGGCAGCCTGGCAGGTGCCGACGCCGAGCAAGTGAGGCGGCTCGCTTCGTCTGCCCCTTCACCCCTTCCCCCTCTCCCACGAGGGCAGAGGGGGAAGTCTGTGCGGGAAATGGTCGGCCACCATTTACCGCAGGCTCGATAGGAATGCGGCCGGGGTCCGTGTGGATGGCCTTCACCGCGGTCGGCATCGGGTCCGCCCTCGGTGCCTGGCTGCGCTGGTGGCTGGGGCTGAGGCTGAACCCGCTGTTTCCGAACCTGCCGCTGGGCACGCTGGCGGCGAATCTGCTCGGCGGCTACCTGGTCGGTGTGGCGGTCGGGTTTTTTGCGCAGAGCCAGGCTCTGGCGCCCGAGTGGCGCCTGTTCGCGATCACGGGCTTCCTGGGAGGGCTGACGACCTTTTCGACGTTCTCTGCCGAAGTTGTCACGCTGCTGTCGCGGGGACAGATGTCGTGGGCGGTCGCCACCGCCGGGGCGCACCTGGCCGGCTCGCTCGCTCTGACGGCTCTTGGAATGGCCACAGTGCGCGCACTGACGTGAGCTACAATCGATCGGTTTGATCGATGGCTGGGCGACCTCGGACTAAATGAGCGGATGATGAGCGTAAACCCGACGACCGCACGGACGGGCGCGCGCGCGGCGCGCCAGGCGCACGCCCCGGTGCTGTCGCGCAAGCAGTTGCGCAACGAGCTTGCACCGCTGGTGAAGCGCTCCACGCCGCTGGCGATCGCGCTGCTGTTGCTCGATATCGGGCTGTACGGCGCGGCGCTGGCCGGTGCCCTGCTGCTGGCCAACCCGCTGTTGAAGCTGCTGTCGGCGCTGGCGTGCGGTTTCGTGATCGGGCGCCTGTTCATCATCGGCCACGACGCGTGCCATCAGAGTTACACGCAGCACCGCGGACTGAATCGCTGGATCGGACGGATCGCCTTCCTGCCTTCGCTGACGCCGTACAGCTTGTGGGAGGTCGGGCACAACGTGGTGCACCACGGGTACACCAACCTGCGCGGCTTCGACTTTGTGTGGGCGCCCAAGTCGGCCGAGGAATTTTCGGCGATGCCGGCCTGGCGCCGCGGCTTGGAGCGCATCTATCGGAGCGGCTGGGCGCCCTGGCTGTATTACCTTGTTGAGATCTGGTGGTTGCGGATGTTCTTCCCGAGCCAGCGCCACATGCCGAGCCGCCGGCCGATCTTTTTCGCCGACTGCGCGCTCGCTTTGGTGGCCGGCCTGACCTGGATCGGCACCGTGGTCGGGGTCGCTGTGGCCACCGGGCAATCGGTTGCCGGGCTGATGCTGGTCGCGTTCGTGGTTCCCTTCATCTTCTGGAACGGGATGATCGGGTTTGTCGTGTACCTGCACCACACGCACACGTCGATTCTGTGGTTCGCCGACAAATCGTCCTGGAGTGCGTCCAACCCCGCTGTCAGCACCACCGTGCATTTGACCTTCCGACGCGGTTTTGGCGCGCTGATGCATCACATCATGGAGCACACGGCGCACCACCTGGACATGTCCATACCGCTGTATCGCCTGAAGCGGGCGCAGGTCAGGCTGGAGCAATTGATGCCTGGCCGTATCGTGATTCAGGCGTTTTCGTGGCGCTGGTATTTCGATACGGCGCGGCGCTGCAAGCTGTACGACTTCGCTGCGCAGCGGTGGCTTGATTTTTCGGGCCAGCCGACTCTGTCCTAGCGGCGGGCCGGCTGGCCCGCTGATCCTACCGCCCCCTTGAGCCGGCCCCGTACCGGCGGCCGGCGGTTGAAATCGGCCCGTAAACGCCCAAACTAAAGGTCCGGACCGTTGCCGAAGGCGTGTGCGTACCATGCGACAGGACCGCTTGACCACGAAGTTCCAGGAGGCGCTCGCCGACGCCCAGTCGATTGCGGTGGGCAACGACCACCAATACATCGAGCCGCTGCACCTGCTGGCGGCGATGCTGCGTCAGTCGGACAGCGCCGCACGCTCACTGCTGCAGCGGGCCGGCGTCGCCATCGGGCCGCTGACGGCCGCAGTCGATGCGGCGATCAAGCGCCTGCCGCAGGTGCAGGGCACCGACGGCCAGGTCCAGGTTGGACGCGATCTGGTCGGCCTGCTGAACCAGGCTGACAAGGAAGCGCAGCGGCGCGGCGACGCCTACATCGCCAGCGAGATGTTCCTGCTGGCCTTGGCCGACGACAAGACCGAAGCCGGGCGGCTGGCTCGCGAGCACGGCCTGACGCGCAAGGCGCTGGAAGCGGCGATCGAAGCGGTGCGCGGCGGCGGCAGTGTCGATTCGGCCGAATCCGAGGGGCAGCGCGAAGCTCTGAAGAAGTACACGGTCGACCTGACCGAGCTCGCACGGCAGGGCAAACTGGACCCGGTCATCGGTCGCGACGACGAGATCCGCCGCACGATCCAGATCCTGCAGCGGCGAACCAAGAACAACCCGGTGCTGATCGGTGAGCCCGGCGTGGGCAAGACCGCGATCGTCGAGGGTCTGGCACAGCGGATCATCAACGAGGAAGTGCCCGAGACGCTGAAGCGCAAGCGCGTTCTGACGCTTGATCTGGCGGCGCTGCTGGCCGGCGCCAAGTACCGGGGTGAATTCGAGGAACGGCTGAAGGCGGTCCTGAAAGAAATCGCCGCCGATCAGGGCAAGACCATCGTGTTCATCGACGAGATCCACACGCTGGTGGGTGCCGGCAAGGCCGAAGGGGCGATCGACGCGGGCAACATGTTGAAGCCGGCGCTGGCGCGCGGCGAGCTGCACTGCATCGGGGCCACCACGCTGGACGAGTATCGCAAGAACATCGAAAAGGACGCGGCGCTGGAGCGTCGCTTCCAGAAGGTGATGGTGGACGAGCCGAGCGTGGAAGCAACCATCGCGATTCTGCGCGGCCTGCAGGAGCGTTACGAGCTGCATCACGGCGTCGAGATCACCGATCCGGCGATCGTCGCCGCTGCCGAGCTATCGCACCGCTACATCACCGATCGCTTCCTTCCGGACAAGGCGATCGATCTGATCGACGAGGCCGCCGCCCGCATCAAGATGGAGATCGACTCCAAGCCCGAGGTGATGGACAAGCTGGACCGGCGCATCATCCAGCTGAAGATCGAGCGGGAGGCGGTCAAGAAGGAAAGCGACGAGGCCTCGCGCCGGCGGCTGGAGCTGATCGAGGCCGAGATCAAGCGCCTCGAGCGCGAATACGCCGATCTGGAAGAAGAATTGCGCGCCGAAAAAGCCGCCGTGCAGGGATCGGCCCAGATCAAGGCCGAGATCGAACGGCTCAAGGCCCAGATGGCCGATCTGCAGCGTCGCGGCCAGTTCGACAAACTCGCCGAGATCCAGTACGGCAAGCTGCCGGCGCTGGAGCGGCAGCTCAAAGAGGCCGAATCGGGCAGCGGCAAGCGCGAGTTCAAGCTGCTGCGCAAGGAAGTCGGGGCCGAGGAAATCGCGGAGGTCGTGTCGCGCGCCACCGGCATTCCGGTGTCCAAGATGATGCAGGGCGAGCGCGAGAAGCTGCTGAAGATGGAAGAGTACCTGCACTCGCGCGTGGTCGGGCAGGATGAAGCGGTCCGGCTGGTATCCGACGCGATCCGCCGCTCGCGCGCGGGGCTGGCCGATACCAACCGGCCGTACGGTTCGTTCCTGTTCCTCGGACCCACGGGCGTGGGCAAGACCGAGCTGTGCAAGGCACTGGCCGAATTCCTGTTCGACAGCGAGGATCACCTGATCCGGATCGACATGTCCGAATACATGGAGCGCCACTCGGTGGCGCGTTTGATCGGCGCTCCTCCGGGCTATGTGGGTTACGAGGAGGGCGGCCAGTTGACCGAGCAGGTGCGGCGCAAACCATACAGCGTGATCCTGCTCGACGAGGTCGAAAAAGCGCACAGCGACGTGTTCAACGTGCTGTTGCAGGTGCTGGACGACGGCCGCATGACGGATGGACAGGGACGCACCGTCGACTTCAAGAACACGGTGATCGTGATGACGTCGAACCTGGGTTCGCACGAGATCCAGCGGATGGCGGGCCAGGATCCGGAGCTGATCAAGGAATCCGTCATGGGCGAAGTGCGCAACCATTTCCGGCCCGAGTTCGTCAACCGGATCGACGAAATCGTCGTGTTCCACGCCCTGGATCGACAGCAGATCGAGGCGATCGCGAGGATCCAGCTGCGTCGTCTGGAGGCGCGGCTGGCTGCGCAGGACCTGAAGCTGGTCGTCAGCGACGCGGCGCTGGCCGAGCTGGCCAAGATCGGATTCGATCCACTCTATGGCGCGCGGCCGCTGAAGCGGGCGATCCAGCAGCAGATCGAAAATCCGATCGCCAAGCTGCTGCTGGAAGGAAAGGTCGGCCCCAAGGACGTGGTTCCGGTCGACTTCAGGGACGGGCGATTCCTGTTCGAGCGGACCGTGCACTGATCAGGGGCGCGCTCCCTCAGGACTTCGCTTTCTTCGAAGCTTTCGACTTGCCGGAGCTGTTGAGGGCGACCGCCTGGCGAACGAGCGCCTTGAAGGCGGACGCGTCAACTTTTTCTCCCTGGTGGATGTCGATCGCGCGGCGTGTGTTTCCGTCGAGACTCGAGTTGAACAGACGGGCCGGATCCTTCAGAGACGCGCCCTTGGCGAAGGTAAGCTTCACGACGTTCTTGTAGGACTCGCCCGTGCAGATGATGCCGTCGTGCGACCAAATCGGAGTGCCCATCCATTTCCACTCCTCGACGGCGTCCGGGTCCGCTTCCTTGATGAGCTTGCGCATTCGGTTGAGGGTTTCCCCGCGCCAGTCCCCGAGTTCAGCGATTCTTTTCGAGATGAGCTCCGATGCCGGCTGGCCTTCGCTTGCTCCTGACTTTTTCATGTTCTCATCCTGTGACCGGATAACGATCGTATATCCTTGACGGCGTGCGCCAAGCTGACGACCGGTCAGGCGGCTCTCATCGGCAAGGTCGATCTGCACTGCGGGAACTTCGCGCAGCCCCAGAACGCATCGCCGCCCTTGCGAGGGGTTCTCTCGACCATCTTGATGCCGCAATTCGCGCAGGTCGGCCGCCAGTAGTCGCCTTCCAGCGCCACGTCGAGCAGCGCCCGCTGCTGTTCCGGCTTCCGCTTGGCAATCAAGGCCAGCAGCCGGTCGACATCCAGCAGATCGATGCCGTTGTCCCGGCCGAATTGCGTGGCGTCCGCGGTGAAC
>DATKFG010000140.1:0-21930 GCA_035511515.1 Burkholderiaceae bacterium
GGCGATACGGCGTGCCCGTGCGAAGGCCTGCGCGCTTGCGTCAGCCGGTCGCCCCTCGCCCGCGCCAGTCATACATTGGCTGGGGGAGCACGAGGGGGCCAGCCCAGCCCCCTCGTTCTTTTCCTCCCCCTTTTCGGCCGAAGGCCGGAAAGGGGAGGGGGTGAGGGCCCTCGACCGGATCAGGCGAGGAACTGCAAGCTCGCCGGCACCTGGCGCCGCAGCAGCGCGGCGCGCGCGGACCATTGCGTTTCGGGGTCCAGCGTTTCGACAAACCGCACTTCGTTGGCAACGAGCAAAGCGATCGGCACGCCGTCGCGGTACAGAACGCGATTGCCGGTCAGTGCCGGCAGGCGCGGGCCGGGCGTCAGGATGCCGATCACGTTGAGCGGATCGGCGCCGCTCAGGCTGACCAGCGCTCCGGGGCGCTCTCGCCGGCGCGCGTCGCGCAGCAGGCCGATCGCTTCCGGCACGGCGAATTGCTCGCCCGTGACGCCGGCCACGAAGCGCCCGCCGCGTATCTCGCCGCGCGCTTCCAGCCGACGATAGCTCCGCAACAGGCTCCGCCACGGTGGCAACCAGTCGGCTTCGCGCGCGACCAGGCGCCAGAACACGACGCCATAGCGCCGCAGCAGCGTGCGCGCGACGTGTTCGACGATCGCGGGATCGTCGGCCGGGTCGCGCGGCGCGGTGGCGGTCGCCGGCCGCTTGCGCCGTGCCAGTGCCCAGCGGCCGGCATCCTCGATGCCGAACAGCGCCGTGCGGCGCAATCGGCGCCCTCGGTCGACGCCGCGGCCGTCGAGGCTGCGGCGGCGCTCCGATGGCACCAGCAGTGCGCGCAGCCCGCCGAAGCTGTCGGCGTTGACCAGTCCCAGCGCCACCAGCTCGCCGAGCGCGTCCTCGACCTGCGTGCGCAGCAGGCCAGTGCCATCGACGATCTCGTCGAAGAACGACGCCCCGTGTTCTGTGATGAACTCGACGATGCGCTGCGCGCGCGTGCTCGCCTCGGCGCCGTCGCCGTCGCGCGCCAGCGCGGCCCAGATCGGCAGGTTGCGTCGCGACGCGAGCGCGATCGGTGTGGTGCGCACGGGGCTGGGCGCGCGCTCGCCGCTGGCGTGCAGCGGCGCAATGCGCGTCCACACGACCCGGCCTGCGCGGCTCAGCTCGTCGAGCCACACCGGGTCGTACTCGTTGACCCGGGCGGGCAGGATCTCGGTTTCCCAGGCGGCCGCGGGCGCCTCGAAACCCTCGAGCTGCGCCACGATGTTGGCCACGGCGTCGGCGCCTTCGACACGCGCTTCGGGCGCCACGCGCTGCCATTCGAACAGGAACCGCACGAAGTCCCGCGCCTCGACCGGTTCGATCTCCTGGCGCAGCCGATTCACCGTGTAGCGATGAATGCGCGCCAGCAGCCGGCGATCGCACCATTCCGTATCACGCGCCGGCGAACCGCGATCGGCGCCGCCGCTGGATTGCACCGGCGTGAAGCTGCCGCGCATCGCGACTCCCTCCGATTCGAGCTGCAGCAGCGCGGCGTCGGTCTGCGAGACCGGCAGTGCGAGGGAAGCGGCCAGCTCGCTGGCACGGATGGGCCCCAGCCCCTGCAGGCGGTCGCGCACGATCTCGACCAGCGCTGCCTCGCGCGCCCACGGCTTGCTGTAGTCGGCCGGCGCCTCGATCGCCGGCGTAGGGTCGACCGAGGTAAAGACGGCCTCGAATTCGGGCAGGCGCTCGGCCGCGACGAACAGGCCGCTCGCTCCGAGTCCGAGGCGGGTGGCGCGCCGGGCTGACGCAAGCTCGTCGATCAGCGCCCGCCACGGCGGCTGCGCGTCGATCTCCGAGCCGGTCAGGAACCCCAGGCTCAGCAGGGCATCGTGCAACTCGTCGGCGTTGCGCGCTTCCGGCCACACCTCTGCGCGCACACGCCGGATCGCATCCGGGTCGAGTTTGCCCAGGTCGGCCGCGGTCTCGGCATCGATCCAGCGGCGCGCCAGCACCGCCTGCGTGCGCCGTTCCTCCAGCGGCGCATCGTCCAGGTAGGCGTACGGCCGTGCGGCGAGGATTTCCAGCGCCAGCGGCGAAGGCTCCGTCAGGTCGCGCGCGACGACCTCGATCCGGCCATGCTCGATCGCATCCAGCACGCGCTCCAGCCCTTCGATGTCCATCGCCTCGTGCAGGCAGTCGTCGATCGTCTGGCGGACCAGCGGATGGTCGGGAATCTCGCGGTCGCCGACGATGTTCTCGCCGCAGGCGACCTGATCGGGGAAGATCGCGGCCAGCAGGTCTTCGGCCGCCATCCGCTGCAGCTGCGGGGCGACCTTGCGTCCGCCCTGGAACCGCAGCAGCGCCAGCGCCACCGAGGCGTTCCAGCGCCAGCGCGTGCCGAACATGGGCGCGTCGAGCAAAGCCTGGATCAGCAACGGCCGTACTGTGCTGGCCGACAGGTAGCGCGCCACGTCCGCCAGCGCAAAGCTGTGCGCGGTGGCGAGCGACAACACGATCGCGTCCTCGGTCGCCGCCGCCTGCAGTTCGAAGTCGAACTTGCGGCAGAACCGCTTGCGCAGCGCCAGCCCCCAGGCGCGATTGATCCGGCTGCCCAGCGGCGAATGCACGATGAGCTGCATGCCGCCCGATTCGTCGAAGAAGCGCTCGAGCACGATCCGCTCCACGGTCGGCAGCACGCCGAGCGCCGCGTGGGCGGCGGCCAGATAATCGACGGCCTGTTCCGCGGCCACGGTGGCCAGGCCGGCCGTTCCAGTGAGCCAGGCCAGAGCCTGCGCGCGCCCGCCGGCCGCCAGTTGCGCCGCGATCGTCTCGCGCAGGTCCGAGACCGCCTGCGACAGCTCGGCCGTGCGGCCGGGCGCCTCGCCGAGCCAGAACGGCATCGTGGGCGGCTGGCCGCGGGCATCCTCGACCCGCACGATGCCGCGCTCGATGCGCATGATCCGGTAGGAGTGGTTGCCGAGCTGGAACACGTCGCCGGCGAGGCTCTCGACCGCGAAGTCCTCGTTGACGGTGCCGATCACCTGCGCCTGTGGCTCCAGCTGGACCGTGTAATCGGCCGTGTCGGGAATCGTTCCGCCCGAGGTGACCGCCGCCAGTGCCGCGCCGCGGCGGCCGCGCAACACGCCGTTGACGGCATCGCGGTGCAGATGTGCGCTGCGGCGCCCGCGCCGGGTGTGGAAGCCGTCGGACAGCATTCGAACGACCTCGGCGAACTGCTCGCGCGTGAGCGGGCGGAAAGGCGTCGCGCGCCGCACCATTGCGAACAGCGCCTCCTCGCTCCACTCCTGCGATGCCACCTCGGCGACGATCTGCTGCGCCAGCACGTCGAGCGGCTTGTCCGGAAGCGACAGGCGGTCGAGCTCGCCGCGCCGAACCGCATCCAGCAGCGCGGCGCACTCGCACAGCTCGTCGCGCGAAAGCGGAAACAGGCGCCCCTTGGGCACGCCGCCGACCGCGTGCCCCGAGCGGCCGACCCGCTGCAGCAGCGCGGCGATCGAGCGCGTCGAGCCGATCTGGCACACCAGATCGACCTCGCCGATGTCGATTCCCAGCTCGAGAGACGCGGTCGCAACCAGCGCGCGCAACTCGCCGCGCTTGAGCCGCTGCTCCGCGTCGAGACGCTGCTCGCGCGCCAGGCTGCCGTGGTGCGCGGTCACGTACCGATCGCCCAGGCGTTCGGACAGGTGGCGCGCGGCGCGCTCGGCCAGGCGGCGCGTGTTCACGAAGATCAGCGTCGTGCGGTGCTCGCGCACCAGCTCGGCGAGCCGGTCGTAGACCTGCTGCCACACTTCGCCCGACATCACCGCTTCGAGAGGCGAGGGCGGCAGCTCGACGGCGAGGTCGCGCGCCCGGACATGACCCGCGTCGACGATTGCACAGTCCGGCGCGCCGGCGCCATCGGTGCGGTCGCCGACCAGGAAGCGCGCGACTTGTTCGATCGGCCTCTGCGTGGCCGACAGACCGATCCGGACCAGTTCGCGCCCCGCGACCGTCTCGAGCCGTTCCAGCGACAGCGCCAGGTGCGCACCGCGCTTGTTGGGCGCCAGCGCGTGGATCTCGTCGACGATCACGGTGCGGGTGGTCGCGAGCATGCGGCGGCCGGATCGGCTCGTCAGCAGGATGTACAGCGATTCGGGGGTGGTGACGACGATGTGGGGCGGGCGCCGGCGCATGCTCTGGCGCTCGCTTTGCGGCGTATCGCCGGTGCGCACCTGCGTACGGATCTGGACGTCCGGCAGGCCGAGCCGCTCCAGCTCGGCGCGGACCCCGGCGACCGGCGCCTCGAGGTTGCGCTGGATGTCGTTCGACAGCGCCTTTAACGGCGAAACGTAGACCACGTGCGTCTCGTCGGCCAGGCCGTGCTCGATGCCTTCGCGCACCAGGGCATCGATCGCGGCCAGGAACGCGGCCAGCGTCTTGCCCGAACCGGTCGGTGCGGCCACCAGCGCGTGCCGACCCGCCGCGATCGCAGGCCACGCCTGCAGCTGCGCGGCCGTCGGCGCCGCAAAGGCCGACTCGAACCAGGCACGGGTGGCCGGATGGAACAACTCGAGCACGCTTTTCTCGCTGCCAATCGATCGGGATCGGCAACGATACCGCCGAAATCCGCTCGCCGTTTCCGAGGGTTTGCTCGACAGCCCCTTAGGGAACGAAGGCTGGCCGGGCTGGCGTGCAGGCGGCCTGGCGAGGCGTCACGAGGACGCCTGCTTCACGTCGTCGACGTTTCGCGCCCACAACTCCAGGGGATTGCCGACCGTGCGGCGCAGGAAATTCCGTGCCGTAATAGCGGTTACTTGATCGTCGAACGACACGACCTGGGCATATTGTTGACCTGGCAATCGGTACAGCCAGATTCGGCGACGCACAATCATCGGAACCTTCCGGCTGGCGCGATGATCGCAGTTTCCGATGCCGGCCGCGATCCGTGAGGGTCAGCCCCTCACGAGATCCTTGACGCCGGCGTCAAGCGGTACGCCTGCGGCCACCTGCTTGCGGCGCTTGGTGCTGTTGCGACCCGTCAACAGCGAAGCGATGCGCTGGTCGATGCTGGCGGCGGCGCTCTCCGAGATTCGCCCGATCGCCCGCTGGCGATCAAGGTTCTCGAGCAGGTTGAGCAACTGCTCCTGGCTCAGCGTCTGCAGCTTCTCGTCGGTCCAGTCGAAACGCATCGGCGTATGGAAGGTCGGCTTGCTTGAATTGTCTGAATTGCGCACCATCTGCTGGCCCTTCGTGTGAATCTCCTAGCTGCTCGCCGCAGGGCTGCCCGCCAAAGCGCGCTCCGCGCGCTGCTTCAAAGCGGTGTTCATTGCGTCCAGACCCGACCTGCCTCGCAGCCGACGGCGCTGAGTGAGCAGCGGAACCATGATCCCCCGCACTTGCTCGCTGTGGTGGAATCGAACACCGCCTTCGGGCAACGATTCGATCCGGAATCGGCGCTCCGACGAAAACATGCCCGGCACGGTCCAACGCTCCAGCCAGCGCAGCTCGCGCGGTTCGCGAGAGCGCACGACCGTCGAACGGACGCTCAGATCGTCGCCCACGGGCGAGGTGAGTCGGATCTCGATCTGCGCGCCCGCGGTGGGCCGGCCCAGAACACCCCGAATCAGCGGATTCCAGCGCCGGTACGTGCCAAAGTCCGCAAGAATGGCCCAAACGAGCGACGCCGGAGCCTGGATATCGATTTGCGTTAGAACCCGTTGCATCACTGAAGTATGGACCCCGGACACGCAGCCAAGCGCCTTCGGGCCAGCACGGCCATCGCGGGGACGGAAATGCGGTATCGTCCAACTTCAAGCACTTGGCAGGAAAAATATATCGCTCGACAAGCGAAGCGGCGACGCGTAGCGTGTCGGGGCTTTCGTTGAAGTTTCGTACTCCTCCGGCCTTTCCTGACACGCTGCGGCCCACCGCGGCGCAGCACCTCAGGTTTTCCCCAGGTTCACGTTTCTTGATCGTTAGCTCGCCGCGGGGCGTTCTCGCGGTGAATAAGTTTCTACTTTACCTTTCAAGGAACGAGAAAATGGCAAGCGGTACCGTCAAGTGGTTCAACGACGCTAAAGGCTTCGGATTCATCACGCCCGAAGATGGTGGCAAGGACCTGTTCGTGCACTTCTCCGAGATTCAAGCCGGCGGCTTCAAGTCGCTGAGCGAGGGGCAGCGCGTGCAGTTTGTCGTCAAGCAGGGCGCAAAGGGTCCGCAGGCGGCCGAGATCCAGATCGTCTGACGACAACTGGACTGAAGAGCGCGGCTCGCCGCGCTCGCTCGGAAACGGGTGAAAGCCCGTTTCCTTCCTTTTCCGGGCATGCCGGCCCACGCCGGCTTTCCGGTTTCTGGCTTACTCCGGGGGTGTCGCCATGGCGAAGGAAGAACATCTGGAAATGGACGGAACCGTCAGCGAAGTGCTGCCCGATTCCCGATTCCGCGTCACGTTGGACAACGGACACAAACTGATCGCGTATTCGGCCGGCAAGATGCGCAAGCACCATATCCGCATTCTGGCAGGCGATAAGGTCTCGCTGGAACTGTCGCCCTACGATATGAGCAAGGGCCGCATCACGTTCCGCCACATCGATGGCAGGGCAGCCGGCGCCCCGCAGCAGCGCAGACGCTGACCGCGGACGGGAGCGCTTCATCCGGGGCTTCCCGCTGGTCCCTGTGCCGCGTCAGAAGCGCCGGCCAGGGTGATTTCGCTTGCGTCAATTCGATATTTGCAGTATTGTGGAAGTGTGAACGAAGCAGACGCAGTCCGATCCCTTGCCGCCCTCGCACAGCCACTGCGCCTGCGGCTGTTTCGCGCGCTCGTGGTCGCCGGCGAAGATGGCCTGACGCCGGGCACGATGGCCGATGCACTGGGTATTCCCGCGGCGACGCTGTCGTTCCACCTGAAAGAACTGGCCAACGCCGCTCTGGTGACGCAGGAACGCGCCAGCCGCTACCTGATCTACCGGGCAGCGTATGGCCGGATGAACGAACTGCTGGCCTACCTGACCGAGAACTGCTGCCAGGGTGCCGAATGCCTCGACCTGGCCGCGGCGGTGGACTGCACGCACTGAAAACCGAAACGGGACAAACCATGAAGCGCTTCCATGTACACGCCCATGTCGAAGATCTGCAGGCGAGCATCGCGTTTTATACGAAGTTGTTTGCCACCGAGCCCAGCCGCGTTGAGAGCGATTACGCGAAATGGATGCTGGAGGACCCGCGCATCAACTTCGCGGTCTCCACTCGAGGCAGCAAGCCCGGCATCGACCATCTGGGTATCCAGGCCGACTCCGAGGAAGAGCTGGCCGAATTGAAGGCGAGAGCCCAAGCGGCCGACATGGCGCTGCTCGACGAGGGCGAGACCAGCTGCTGCTATGCGCGCAGCGACAAGTACTGGATCACCGATCCGCAGGGCATTGCGTGGGAACATTACCGTACGCTGAGCAACATCCCGGTGTTCAGCGAAAAGCCCAGCGCCCCGAGCGAGGATTCGGCGTGCTGCACGGCCTCCGCGCCGCGGGGCAAACCGTTGGGCATTGCGGTCAAACCCGCGTCGTCGTGTTGCTGAAAAACCATCGTGGTGAACAAGATCTACAGCGTGCTTTTTGTCTGCACCGGTAACTCGGCGCGCTCGATCATGGCCGAAGCACTTCTGAATCAGATGGGAAAAGGCCGCTTCAAGGCCTACTCGGCCGGCAGTCATCCCACCGGCGTGCTGAATCCTTCGGCGCTGGCGACCCTCAGAGAGCTGCACCTGCCGACCGATGGCCTGCGCAGCAAGGACTGGGACGAGTTCTCAGGGCCAAAGGCCTCGCAACTGGACTTTGTCATCACGGTCTGCGACAAGGCTGCCGGGGAAGTTTGCCCGTTGTGGCCTGGTCAGCCGATAACCGCCCACTGGGGCGTGCCCGACCCGGCAGCTTTCGACGGACCGGAAGACCGCAAGGCGAAGGTCTTCCTCGACACCGCGCTGGCTCTGAGGAAGCGCATCGAGTTGATGCTGGCGCTGCCGTTTCAACGATTGGATCGCTTCGCGATCCAGCGGGAGGTCAAGGACATCGGAACACGCTGACCGATGGGCGCGACCGGAACGTCCCGCAAACTGTTCGCCGAGGCCCTCGGCACCCTGCTGTTGCTGACGGTGGTGGTCGGCTCGGGCATCATGGCCGAGCGCCTGTCGGGGGGCAACGTCGCCATCGCGCTGCTGGCCAATACGCTGGCGACGGTCGGCGGGCTTTACATCCTGATCGAAGTGTTCGGGCCCGTGAGCGGGGCGCACTTCAACCCGGCCGTGTCGCTGGTGATGGCCGGGCGAGGCGCGATGCCCCGCTCCTTGCTGGCGCCGTACGTGGTCGCGCAACTTGCCGGCGCCATGCTCGGGGCATGGCTCGCCCACTCGATGTTCGACCTGACCATCCTGCAGTTTTCAAGCAAGGTTCGAAGCGGCACCGGGCAATGGATTGCCGAGGCGGTGGCGACCGCCGGCCTGCTGCTCGTGATCCTGCGCGCGCCCGCAAGCCGGGTGGCGGCCATGGTGGCGTGCTACATCGGAGCGGCCTACTGGTTCACGGCTTCCACCTCGTTCGCCAACCCCGCAGCCGCCTTTGGGCGCATGTTCAGCGACAGTTTCGCCGGCATCGCTCCGTCCAGCGTGCCGGGCTTCGTGGTGGCCGAGTTGGTCGGGGCTGGCATCGGTGTGCTCATCCATCGCGCGATGAGCACGAGCGCGAGCAGCTAGCGGCAACGGGCCGGTCGCTGTCGCCGACCGACCGGCCCTCGCCCTCGTTGGCTTTGCGTCAACGCGACATTCAGCGCGTTCCCGCAAAGGCCGCCTGCAACGCCGCGATGTCGATCTTGACCATCTTCATCATCGCATCCGACGCCCGCTTGGCCTTGGCCCGATCGGGCGCGGCCATCATCTCACCCAGTACGGTGGGGACGATCTGCCACGACAGGCCGAAGCGATCTTTCAGCCAGCCGCACTGCTCGGCCGCGCCGCCCTCGAGAAGCGCGCTCCAGTAGCGGTCGATTTCGGCCTGATTGTCGCAATTCACCACGAAGGACACCGCGTGGTTGAACGGGTCGAGCGGCCCGGCGCTCATCGCCATGAACGACTGGCCGAACAGAACGAACTCGACGATCTTCACTGATCCCGGCGGGCCGCTGGGCGATTCGCTCGGCAGCGCCGTCACACGGGTGACGCGCGAGTTGGGAAAGATGGAAGCGTAGAACGCCGCGGCCTCCTCGGCCTGCGTGGAATACCAGAGAAAGGGCGTGATTTTCTGCATCGGTTGCTCCTGAGAACACTTGCTGGTCGATTGTCCGGGTGCCAAATCGACATCGGTCAGGCCGGCTTGTCCACGAGGTGCGGGATTATGTGACTTTTCCATGTACAAGACACTATCGACACCGCGCCATGGTCGGTCTGCACCCTGTCGGGTAATCACCGGGTCACGCAACGCACCTAGATTTGCGGCCCGACGGACTCGATCGAGGAGACCCATCGTGATGCAAGATAAGACGTCGTTTGGCGCGGCCCGGTCGATAGCGGCCGCTGCGGCCGTGGCCGCTGTTTGCGCGCTCGCGCCGGTGCATGCCGAGACCAAGAGTCCGATCAAACACCTTGTCGTGATCTTCCAGGAGAACGTTTCCTTCGATCACTACTTTGGAACGTATCCGAATGCGCAGCCCAACCTGGACGGCTCGGCTTATTTCACCGGAGCGCGCCAAGGCACGCCGGGAGCCAACACGCTCGGCAGCGCGGGGCTGCTGACCAATAACCCGAATGGCGTCGATCCGTTCCGAATCGACCGTTCGGTCCCGGTGACCTGCGACCAGGACCACGGCTACGCCGATGAGCAGTTCGCGTTCGACGGCGGACTGATGGACCGCTTTCTGAAACACAGCTGTCACGATGCCCATCTCGGAGTCAACAGCACGATGGGCTATTACGACGGCAATACCGTAACGGCCCTGTGGAATTACGCCCAGCACTACGCGATGAGCGACAACTCGTTCGGGACCAGCTTCGGGCCGTCAACGCCGGGGCTGCTGAACCTGCTGGCTGGCACCACGTTCGAGGGCACCGTCACCAATGGTTTGTCACCGACCGGCAACATCGCGAACAGCGCGACCTCCGGCGCGGTCATCGGTGATCCCGATCCCGACGGGGACATTTGCTCGAATCCGACGCGTACCCAGATCACGATGTCCGGTATCAATGTCGGCAACCTGCTGAACACGGCCGGCGTCACATGGGGTGCGTTCATGGGGGGCTTCGACAACTGCGCGCAGACCCACAACAACGTATCGGGCGCGAGCGCGGGCCTCGATTACATTCCGCATCACGCGTTCTTCCAGTACTGGCACAGCACGGCAAACCCGGGCCACCTGCCTCCCAGCTCCGAGGCGATGATCGGGCACACCGATCAGGCCAACCACCAGTACGACCTGGGACGGCTGTTCACGGCGATCGCCGGGCACAATCTGCCCGCGGTAAGCATCGTCAAGGCAGCCGCGTACCAGGACGGACATGCGGGTTACTCGGATCCGCTCGATGAGCAGACTTTCCTGGTGCACACGATCAATGCGCTGCAGGCGTCGGCTTACTGGCATGACACCGCCATCGTCATCGCGTACGACGACTCCGACGGCTGGTACGACCACGTTTTGGGGCCGATCGTGTTCCAGTCGAGCGTGACCGAGGATCAGTTGCTGGGGCCCGGAAACTGCGGCAGCCCCAGGGCCGGCGACCCGGCTGGCGGCGCCCAAAACGGCCGCTGCGGCTATGGTCCCCGTCTGCCGCTGCTGGTGATCTCGCCGTGGGCCAGATCCAATTACATCGATCACAGCGTGACCGACCAGTCCTCGATCATCCGCTTCATCGAAGACAATTGGGGTCTGCCGCGCATCGGCAACGGCTCGGCCGACGCGGTGGCCGGCTCGCTGGACGGCTTGTTCGATTTCTCGGACGACCCGAGCGCGCCGCGCCTGATCCTGGAGGAGAGCACCGGCGCCGTCGTCAGCGTCACGCGCTGAGCTGCCCTCGGCAAGCTGCGGCAGGGGGCCTGCGCTCGCTTACCGGCCACCCTGTCCCTGGTCCTGCATGTCGCGCAGGATCGCATCGATGCCTCGCCGCCAGGACTCGTCGGTGTTGCTCCGGATGTCGACCGACTTCTGCAGCACGACCGCTCCGGACGACACGTCCTCGATCCGGATGTTGATGTTCAGGATCAGATTGCTGACCTTTTGAACCCACCCGACCAGCACCCGATCCGCCTTCAGCGCCCTGGCGATATCCAGCTCACATCCGTTGCATTCACGCAGGTTCTGGAGCGCTCGCAGCCGGTCGATCATCGGCTGCACCGCGCTGGTG
The DNA here is from genome assembly GCA_035511515.1 of Burkholderiaceae bacterium. Lineage (GTDB taxonomy): Bacteria > Pseudomonadota > Gammaproteobacteria > Burkholderiales > Burkholderiaceae_F > VBCK01. Next base: position 11,360 of record DATKFG010000140.1, read on the forward strand.
TCCACCACCCGATACCATCGCCTGGACTGAAGCTCGGTTCCGAGCTGGCGCGTGATCGCGGCCAGGCGCTGGTACTCGGGACCGGCAGGCGCCAGTTCGTGCTGGTCGTCGATCAGCTCGAAACCCAGGACGGCGATGGAAGGCACGTCAGCGGCTGCGGCGACGGCCGCAGCCAATGCCATCGCCAGCAGGAGCCGGCGCCGCAGGCGGCCAACCGGTACATCGCAGCGGCGGCATGGCGGCATCGCGAGTCCAATCATGTCCGACCCGATCGGTCTTGTAGGCTATTTCCGAGATCGCCCACCTGCTCGCGCGAGCACCGCCAGCAGCAGCACATTGGCCCCGGCCTCGAGGTGCTCGGGGCGGGCGTCCTCCGTCTCATTGTGGCTCAGGCCGTCCTTGCAGGGCACGAAAATCATCGCAGTGGGCGCCACGCGTGCAACATAGATCGCGTCATGGCCGGCGCCGCTGACCATCTCGCGATGCGGGTAGCCAAGTGCTCTGGCCGCGGCGCGAACCGCGTCGACGCAGCGAGGGTCGAAACGCGACGCTGCGAAGTGGTCGACCTGTTGCAGGGCGCATTCAAGGCGAAGGTCATGGGCGACAACCGCAGCGGCGTCGCGGAGCTCGCGGTCCATGGTAGCGAGATCCTCGTCATCCGGATGTCGCAGGTCGACGGTCATCTTGACGAGGCCGGGAATGACGTTGCGCGAATTGGGACCGACGTGCATGAACCCGACCGTGCCCCGCCCGTCGGGCGCGTGGCGTACCGCCAGCGCATGGACCGCCTCGACCATCCGCGAAGCGCCGCGCAGCGCGTCGCGGCGTGCCTCCATGGGTGTTGGTCCGGCATGCGCGTCCTGCCCGCTCCAGATGCAGTCGTACCAGCGCAGCCCCAACGCTCCGGTCACCACGCCGATGACCTTGTCCTCGCGCTCGAGAACGGGTCCCTGTTCGATGTGCGCCTCGAAATAGGCGTCGAGACGGCGTTTGCCGACAGGCGCCGTACCCGCGTAGCCAATGCGCTCGAGCGCTTCGCCGAACGTGATGCCATCGCCGTCGCGCTGCCGTAGAAGATGCTCGAGTGTGAACACCCCCGCAAACGCACCCGAGCCGCCCATCACCGGGACGAACCGACTGCCCTCCTCGTTGGTCCATATCGCGACGCCGACCGGGTTCTCCGTCACGATATCGGCATCCTTGAGCGTTCGAAGCACCTCCAACCCCGCGAGCACGCCGTAATTGCCGTCGAATTTGCCTCCCGAGGGCTGCGTATCGATATGGCTTCCGGTCAAGACGACCGCTGCCGCGTCGCTTCGCCCGTGCCGCGTTGCGAAGATGTTGCCTGCGGCGTCGACCTCGATTTCGGCATCCGTCTCGCGCAGCCAGCCGACTACCAGATCGCGGGCCTGCCGGTCGATATCCGTGAGCGCAAGGCGACGCACGCCGCCCCTCGGAGTCGCCCCGAGTTGCGCCAGGTCCATCAGCGAGCGCCAGAGGCGGGCCCCGTCGACACGGACCGAGGTCGGCGCGACGGTCGGGCCGGAAGGCATTTCGGATGTCGTGTTCATCGATCGCCTCCTTTTAGTCGAGTTCAGGCCAGGCTACATACCGCCCTCGCGCACGCCGCCCGGTTCGCGCGCTGCGCTCGGCGTCGCGCTGGGCACCTCGCGCAGGTGACACGCAACCAGGTGGGTCGGCACCGCTTCCTTGAGCACCGGTTCCTCGACCCGGCAGCGATCGAACGCATAGGGGCAGCGCGTGTGGAAGCGGCAGCCTGCGGGAAGCTGGATCGGGCTTGGCACGTCGCCTGGCAGAATCAGGCGCGTTCGATGAACGGCGGGATCCGGTACCGGAACCGCCGCGAGCAGCGCTTCGGTATAAGGGTGCAGCGGATTGCCGAACAGTGAACGCGTCGAGGCGATCTCCACGATCCTGCCGAGATACATCACCGCGACCCGGTGGCTGATGTGCTCGACCACGGCGAGATCGTGTGCGACAAAAAGATAGGACAGGCCGAATTCTCGCTGCAGATCGACGAGCAGGTTGATCACCTGGGCCTGCACCGACACATCGAGCGCCGAGACCGGCTCGTCGCAGACAATCAGTTTCGGCCGAGGTGCCAGAGCGCGCGCGATGCCGAGACGCTGTCTCTGCCCGCCCGAGAATTCGTACGGGTACTTCGGCATCTGGTCGGCTCGCAAGCCGACTTTCTCGAAGAGAGAGAGCACCCGCTGCTGGATTTGCGGCCGGGCACTTCGCTCGAAATTCCGGATCGGTTCGGCGACAATGTCTGCAGCGCGCATCCGGGGGTTCAGCGACGCATAAGGATCCTGGAACACCGCCTGCATTTGCCGGCGATAAGGTCGCATGGCTCGGCCCTTGAGCCGATCGATGCGCTGTCCTCGCCAAGCGACCGCGCCTGCGGTGGGCTCGATCAGCCCCAGCACAGTCTTGCCCAACGTCGACTTGCCGCAGCCGCTTTCTCCGACCAGGCCGAGCGTCTCGCCTTCGGCGATCGCGAAGCTGACCTCGTCGACCGCGTGAACCTGTGCCCGCGCCCGACCGAAGACGCCGCGGTGAATGGCGTAATGCTTGGTCAGTCCGCTCACCTCCAGCAGCGGCGCACGGGCGAGCCCCGTACCAGGTCCGCCCGCCGTCATGCCATCGCCTCCCCGGGCATCCTCTCCGATTCCCAGCAGGCCGCGCGATGGCCGGGCGCCTTTTCCTCCAGCGGAGGATAGTCTTTCTGGCAGCGTGCCGTGGCGTACGCGCAGCGCGGCGCGAAGGCGCAGCCGACGATCGGTTCGAGCAGCGATGGCACGGTGCCGGCTATCTCGGTCAGATGCGTGATCACACCGCCCCGGTTCGAAGCGCCGAGCGTCGGAATGGAGTCGATCAGGCCGCGCGTATAGGGATGGCGTGGACGCGCAAACAAGGCGGCGACCGGCGCCTCCTCGACCTTGCGCCCGGCATACATCACGACCACCCGTTGCGCCATCTCCGCCACCACGCCCAGGTCGTGAGTGATCAGCACGATGGCCGCACCCGTTCTCTGTTTGAGCTCGCGCATCAGATCGAGGATCTGGGCCTGGATCGTGACGTCCAGAGCGGTCGTCGGCTCGTCGGCGATCAGCAGCCGCGGCTCGCACGCCAGTGCCATGGCGATCATGACCCGCTGCCGCATCCCTCCCGAAAGCTGATACGGGTAGTGCGTGACACAGCGTTCCGGCTCGGGCATGCGCACCAGCCGCAGCATGTCGATCGAGCGGTGCACTGCCTCGTCACGGGAAAGGCCGCGGTGCAGCATCAGGACTTCCGCAATCTGGCGGCCGATGGTCAACACCGGGTTGAGCGACGTCATCGGCTCCTGAAAAATCATGGAGATGGCATCGCCGCGAATCCGGCGCATCTGCGGTTCCGACAACTCGAGCAGATCCCGTCCTTCGAACAGCACCTGGCCCTGCACGGTGCGCCCGGGAGGACAGGCGATCAAACGCAGAATGGACAGTGACGTGACGCTTTTCCCACAGCCCGATTCCCCGACGATGGCGAGCGTCTCGCCGCGCTCGACCGAAAAGGACATGTCATCGACGGCACGCACCACGCCGTCGCGGGTGAAGAAGTACGTCTTCAACCCCTTCACCTCGAGCAGCGCCGCAGCCGGTTCGTGGGTCGTGTTCATCGCCTCACAGGCGGCGTGCCAGCCGTGGATCGAGCGCATCGCGCATGCCGTCACCGAGCAGGTTGACGGCGAGCACCGTCAGCGAGAGGCAGATGCCGGGAAACAGGATGAGGCGCCCTGCGATCTGGATCAGGCTTCGCCCTTCGGCCATGATGTTGCCCCAGCTCGGAATGTTCGGCGGCGTGCCCGCCCCGATAAACGAGAGTATCGCTTCGGTAATCATCGCCGATCCGCAAACATAGGTCGCCTGCACGAGCAGCGGCGCCACGATATTGGGCAGGATATGGCGTACCAGAATTCGAGGCAAGGTCGTGCCGGCAGCGATCGCCGCTTCGACATAGGGCTGCTCACGCAGCGTGAGCACGAGGCTGCGCACAAGCCGGACGACGCGTGGAACTTCGGCCAGCGTGATGGCGGCAATCACGTTTCCGATGCTCGCGCGGGTCAAGGCCATCAAGGCGATGGCGAGCAGCACCGACGGGATCGACATGAGCCCGTCCATCACGCGCATCACGACCGCGTCCAGCCAGCGCACGTAGCCGGTGATCAGCCCGATCGCCGACCCGAGAAAGACCGAGAGCATCGCCACGGCGAGGCCGACGACCAGCGACACGCGCGCTCCGTACACCACGCGGCTGTAGACGTCGCGGCCAAGCACGTCGGTACCCAGCCAGAAGTCGGCCGACGGTGGCTTCAGCCGCTTGATCGGCGCGACGGCTTGCGGGTCGATCGTCCCCAGCCACGGCGCCAGTATCGCGATGGCGACCATGCACGCGAGGATGAGGCCGCCAAGCAGGGCAGTCGGATGCCGTCGGAACGCGTCGCGGAAGCGCCTCCAGGTCGGCGATACCGACCTTTTCGCGGCGATCGGCGGTGCAGCAAGGCTCGTCGGATCCATCTTAATAGCGGATGCGCGGGTCGAACAGCGTGTACGACAGATCCACGACGAGGTTGATCAGCACATAGACCGCGGAAAAGATCAGGATCACGCCTTGAATGACCGGATAGTCCCTGCGCAGGATCGCATCGACGGTCAGCCGCCCGATCCCGGGTAGCGCGAACACCGTTTCGGTGACGACGGCGCCGCTGATCAGCAGCGCGATTCCCACGCCGATGACGGTCATCACCGGAATGGCCGCGTTCTTGAGCGCGTGGCCGATCAGAATCTGCTGCGGCGCCAGGCCCTTCGCCGCCGCGGTGCGGATGTAATCCTGCGCGAGCACGTCGAGCATGCTGGCGCGCGTCATGCGTGCGATCAGCGCGACGTAGACCGTACCCAGGGCGATGCTCGGCAGAATCAGATGGCGCAGCCACTGCCACGCTCCATCGCGAAAGTTGCGGTAGCCCTGCACCGGCAGCCACTCGAGCTGAACCGAAAACGTAAGGATCAGGATGTAGGCCAGCACGAATACCGGGACCGAGAAGCCCAGGACCGAGAACGACATCACGGCGCGGTCGAGCCAGGACCCCGCTTTGGCGGCAGCGATCACACCCAAGGGGATCGCGACGAGGATAGCCACCACGAGCGTGCAAAGCGTCAGTGCTACGGTCGGCTCGATACGCTGCCCGATCAGCTGGGTCACCGGAAGGTTGGTGAAGATGGAAGTGCCCAGATCTCCGTGCAGCAGCGCCCATAGCCAGCGACCGAACTGCACCACGAAGGTCTGATCGAGCCCCAGCCGCGCGTGGATACGCCGGATGTCCTCATCGGTCGCTACGTCGCCGGCGATGATGGCGGCCGGATCCCCCGGCGTCAGATAGAGCAGAGAAAAGACGACCAACGCGACCACCGCCATGACGACGACGGTCGAAAGAATACGGCGGACGATGTACGCAATCACCCGTCGTCTAGGCGTTGCGCGATAACGCCGCTAACGCTTCTCGACGTTCCACAAAAGCGTCATCGGCGCAATGATCACGCCGCTCAGGTTCGAGCGATACGCCGTAGGAAGAATGAACTGCGCCGTCGGCACATATGGAACGAATTCAAAAGCGCGCGCCTGCACCGCGTCCGCGGCCTTTTTGGAGGCGGCCGCATCGCCGGCGCTAAACCACGCCTCGCGCAATTGCTCCAGCTTGGCATCGGTGGGCCAGCCGAACCAGGCCTTTTCGCCCGAGGCGCGAAGCGGGAAACTCACCGCGGGCGAGGTGACATCGGGGCCGACCAGCCAGGTGTGGAAGATCGACCAGCCGCCTTTTTCGACCGGCTCCTTCGACGCCCGGCGCGTGATCAACGTTCCCCAATCGCCCGCCTGCACCTCGACATTCAGGCCGAGCTTGCGCAGCAGCTCGGCCGTCAGCAACGACTGCGAATGCACGATCGGCTGGTCGGTCGCATCGATGATGACGATTTTCTCGCCCTTGTAGCCGGACTCGTTGATCAGCTGCCTGGCTTTTTCGAAGTCGCGCTTGCCCTTGGCGGGTTCTGCGCCCACCTCGCTCGAAAGCGGCGTACCGCAGGTGAAGTAGGAATAACACACGTGTCCGTTCTTCGGGTCACCCGCGATACCGAGCACATAATCATTCTGGTCGACGACGGTGAGCAACGCCTGGCGCATCTTTGGATGGTTGAACGGTGGATGCAGAAAATTGAAACGGAGCACGCCCATCGAACCCAGAGGGTCGATGTTCTCGACCTTGATGCTGCTGTTCCTGGCCAGCACCGGAATCAAGTCGGGCGGGAACTGTTCCCACCAATCGACCTCCCCGGCGCTGAGCGCCGCCGCCGCTGTGGCCGAATCCGGAATGTAGATCCACTCCACGCGGTCGACTTTGACGACCTTGCCTCCGGCCGCCCATGAGGGCGCCTCCTTGCGCGGCACGTAGTCGACGTTCCTGACGTACACGACCTTGCTGCCCGGCACCCATTCCTCCTTGACGAACTTGAAGGGCCCCGAGCCGATCGCTTCGGTAATGCCGGTGGATGCGTCGGTCCTGGCGATGCGTTCGGGCATGATGAACGGAACGTTCGACGACGGTTTCGCCAACGCTTCGAGCACGAGTGGAAACGGCCGTTTCAGCCTGAGCGTGAAGGTCTTGTCGCTGACGGCTTTCCAGGATTCCGTCACTTCGGCCATCTTCTGGCCGAGAGCATCGCGCTTGGCCCATCGTTCGATCGACGCGATGCAATCGGCTGACCGCACCGGCTGCCCGTCATGGAACTTCAATCCGTCGCGCAGCGTAAAGGTGTACGTCAGTTGATCCTTGCCGAGCTCGTACTTGTCCACCATCTGCGGCTGAACGTGGAACCTGGCATCGGTGGCAAACAGCGTGTCGTAGATCATGTACCCGTGGTTGCGGGTAATGTATGCCGTGGTCGTGATCGGATCGAGAATGCGCAGGTCCGCTTGCGGAACGAGCTTGAGTACCTTTTCGCCTTGAGCGAACGCCGCCGGCATGGTCCAGACCGAGGCCAGGACGAAAGCGCCGATCGCAGCGGCCATTGAACGAAGCCGTGCAGAATGCTGGTTCATCGCGATGGTTTCCCCCGTGCGCATCTAATACCTCGCCGGGTTCGCTGTCTACTGATTTTGGCACGACCGATGGCATCCGGACCCCGAAATGGCTGTCCGGCAGCTCTGCCCGGCGCCGGGCGGCCGCGGTCGGCTGCCGCCCATGGCCGGCTCGTGTAACGTCCGTGTTCAGGCGCGCGCTGCTTCCGGTGCGTCGCTCGCGACACGTTCTAAGGCGCAACCCCGATGAGCACGGTCAATTACCGAGGCGGCTGCCTCTGCGGCTCGGTCCGCTATGAGATCGTGGGCGAATTGCAGCAGGTCGTTCATTGCCATTGCACGATGTGCCGCCGGCACAGCGGCGCCGCCTTCTTGACCTACGCGGCCTGCCGGGCCGAAGACCTGCGGCTCATCGCCCAACCGCCGGCGCCATACCCTTCATCGCAGGGCACAACGCGCGGTCACTGCGGGCGTTGCGGCAGCCCGGTCACCTTCACTTCCGATTCGGACACCGCGACGGTGTGGCTGACCCTGGGCAGTTTCGATGAGCCCGAGCGCGTTCATCCGCGCGAGCACTGGTTCATCGCCAGCAGGCTGCCGTGGCTGCACCTCGACGACGGCCTGCCGGGCTGGCAGGAATTTCCGCCATGAGGTCCAGATCGGGTCGCCCGGGGAGAATCAGTGACTGTCCGCGATCACAGGAAATTCCAGGTAAACCCCAGTGACACAAAACCAGGGTGGCCGCCGGCCGCGATGAACTGCCGGTACTCGCCGTGCAGCGCCCACGAGCCCAGCTTGAATTGGACCCCCGCCCCGCCGGCGAAACCGGTATCGATCCGGTCCAGTTCGAGGGTCTGCCTGCAGGTCGTATCGTTCCAGGGACAGCTCCCCACCCCGGGTCGAGATGTGGCCATGTGCGAGGTGCTTTTCAGCCGGGCCAACCCTGCCTCGAGGTAGACATCGAGCACCGGGGGCGGCAGCGGCAGGTAAACAACGCCAAAGGCGGCCGTGGCCTTCCTCGAGACATCGGTCGGAAACGAGCCGGAGTGGCCACTTGCCTGCCCCAGGTCAACGTGCGCCAGCTCGGCACCGAGAAGCGGGCCCAGGCGCGGTGCTGCCACTGCTCTAAGGGCCAACCGGGTTTCCTTGACGCCGGTGGAAAGTTCTGAGCCGCTGACCGCGGTGAAGCGCTTGTACTCAACCGGCAGCGTCAACGAGCCCAGTTTGACTTGGGACCACCTCCCGCCGGCGGGGCTCGTATCACTACGGTCCAGCCGGAAAGGTTGGAGGTTGCAAGTTGCTGTCGAACAAATCCCCGCCCCAGGTGGCCACGCGGTGGATTCGACAGCGAGCAGCGGCACCGGGAGCAGTCCGGCCATCACGCTGACTGCCGGGGCCTTGCCTTTGAAGGGGTCGAAGCGCGCTGGACCGACGACAGAGTCAGAGGCTGGATTGGCAGTCGCTCTGACTTGCAGGCGTCCGATAGCCCGGCCAGGGTAAGGGTCCGGTAAGTCGACAGCAAAAGCCCGATCGAGCAGCAGCGCGGCCAGCAAAACGGCGGTCAGGGCCCCAGCAAAGTGACTAGTTCCAAACATCAAACCTGACCGCGCGCCCGCAGATCGTGCAATTCCAGATGGCGAAGGTCGACTGCACCACGTTGGGCTCGACTTCGAAGTCGTGATCGCAATGGACATCGCCGTGGCTTTGCCTCATCGAATACGGGCAATAAACGTCGCTGTCGAGCAGAAGTTTGCGCGAGCGGTACTGCGGGCGCTCGGGCGTCTTCGGTGTCTGGGTCGTGTCCATATTCTCTTCCTCCATGAGCCCACTCCCATGTGCCCTCGAAACGGGCACGGACATTGACAAACTCGTCGGTATCAAATATGCGCTTGAGCGGGCTTCGAATTCAAGTAACCCATTGAGCCTCGGACGTCTGCGGTAGTCAAAAGCACCCCGGGGATGTTTTGAGGGTTCGCTTAAGGGATTCACCCCCATCCATTGCAGGTGAAGCACCCATCGATTTACCATGTTCCCGTCCGCGAGGGCATCCCCGTGCCCGCAGCGCCGTTTCATTCGTAATGGCGCGCGCCATCATGTTTCGCTCTCGGCTCCATAGAATCGGCGCGTCGTATTGACTTACTGTCGCCTCGGAGGGAACGATCATGAACGTGGGCTTCATTGGACTGGGACGTATGGGCGTCGGCATGGCCGCCAACTTGTTGAAGGCCGGCCATCGCTTGACCGTGTACAACCGGGCGCGGGCGAAGGCCGAGCCGCTGATCGCGCAGGGCGCCAGGCTCGCAGCCAGCGTTTCCGACGCCTGCCAGGGCGACGCCGTCGTCACGATGCTGGCCGATGACGCGGCGGTCGAGCAAATCGCGTTTGGTGACGGCGGCATCATCGATCGCCTGCCGCCCCGCGCGGTGCACGTTTCCTGCAGCACGATCAGCGTCGCCCTGTCGAAGCGGCTTTCCGAAGCGCATGCGAAGGCGGGCCAGCGCTTCGTCGCCGCGCCCGTGTTCGGCCGCCCGGAAGCGGCGGCCGCGCGCCGGCTCTTCGTGGTCGCGGCCGGCGAGCCGGGTGCGATTGAAGCCGTGTCCGCGCTTCTCGAAGCCCTGGGGCAGAAGACGTTCGTCATGTCCGACACGCCTCAGGCCGCCAACCTGGTGAAACTGAGCGGCAACTTCCTGATCGCTTCGGTGATCGAATCGCTGGGTGAGGCGATCGCGCTTGTCGAAAAGGGAGGTATCGACCCCCGGCGATACCTGGAGTTGCTGACGTCGAGCCTGTTCGATACGCCTATCTACAAGAACTACGGCGGGCTGATTGTCGGCGGCAGCTTCGAACCGGCCGGCTTTGCCGCGCCGCTCGGCTACAAGGACATTCGACTGGCGCTGGCGGCCGCCGAAGACTTGCGCGTACCGATGCCGGTGGGTAGCCTGCTGCGCGACCGGCTCCTGACCTTGCTCGCCCAAGGCGGCGAGCGTCTCGATTGGTCGGCGATCGGCAGGTTGCCCGCGGCGGATGCGGGCCTGACGTCGACCTGAAGGAGGAGGATATGAAGGCCGCAATCATCGAGCTGATCCTGATCGGTGCCGTCAGGGAATGTCCACGACGACGTTGCCCATGACTTCCCCGCGCTCGACGATCTCGTGCGCTTCCGCGATGGCCTCGAGGGGCAGGCGGCGGGCGACGGTGTGAATGAGCCGCCCGCGTTCAAGCAGCTGCGTCAGTTCGTTAATGCCCGCTGCGCGGTCCGCGTCCGAGAGCTCATAGACCAGGAAGAATCGCAAAGTAATGCTGTTGATCAGCAGCCATTGGCCCGGCAGAGCGGTCTCACTTGGCGACGTGCCGTACACGACGACCGTGCAGCCGGGCCGCAGGAGCGCCGGATAGAGTTTGGCATTGGCACTGAGATCCATCTCGATCAGCGC
>DATKFG010000141.1:0-21317 GCA_035511515.1 Burkholderiaceae bacterium
GCTGGAGCTCGGCGCGGCGCCCGGCAAAGCGGCGCAGGCGCTGCAAGAGTTGCGCGCGACCGACACCGTCTGCGGCCGCAGCACCGCGAGCCGGATGGACTGGGCCGCCGACCTGAAGCTGCCGCTGCTGGCCGAGGGTGCCTCATGCGATGTCCTGTTGTGGCTGGGCGAGGCGGCCTTCGATTTGCGCGGGCAGCGCACCTTGCGCGCGCTGGTCCAGTTGCTGCGGCGCGCAGGCGTCGATTTCGCGGTGCTGGGCGCCGATGAGCTCGATTGCGGGGACCTGGCGCGCCGCCTCGGCGACGAGGCGACCTTCGCGGATCTGGCGCGCCGCAATGTCGACACGCTCGCGAGGCGACGCTTTGCTCGTATCCTGACGGCCGATCCCCACGTGCTGCACGCGCTGCGCAATGAGTACCCGGCGTACGGGGGGCACTACGAGGTCTTGCATCACTCGGCTTACCTGCTCGGGCTGGTCGGCGAAGGCCGGCTGCCGCTGCGGCCCGGCACGACGGATCGGACGCTGACCTTCCACGATCCGTGCTACCTGGGGCGCTACAACGGCGATGTGGAGTCCCCGCGGCGGCTGCTCGAATCGCTCGGCATCCGCCCGGTCGAGATGGCGCGCTCGCGGATGCGCTCGAGCTGCTGTGGCTGGGGCGGGGGCGCCGCGTTGACCGACGTGCCGGGTAAGCGGCGCATCCCGGACGTGCGGATCGAACAGGCGCGAGAGGTCGGAGCCGATATCGTCGCAGTGGCCTGCCCGAACTGCGCCGTGATGCTCGAAGGCGTGGTCGCTCCGCGGCCCGCCGTGCTCGATCTGGCCGAGCTGGTCCAGCAGGCCGTGCAGGAGGCCGGGTGAGCCGCCGCAGCGAGCGGCGGCCGCGGCGCGAAAGCGGGGTCGTGCGCCGCGATCCGCGCAGCGAGCGCACGTCCGGTGTCCCGTCGGCCGCTGCGGTCCGCAGCGGCACGCCATTGCCGTCGCCCGCGCCCGCTGTGCTGCCGCAGGTGACGATCGAGCAGCCGCAGGCGATCGTGATGGCCGTGCCGGATCTGGAACGCGGCCGACTCACCGCGCTGGATCGTGACCTGATCGGAGCGGCGCGCGTGCTGGCCGATGCGCAGCGCGGCGCCGTGCTGGTGGTGGTGCCGTCCAGTTGCGCGGACGATCTGGGCTGCGCCGGCGCCGATCGCGTGGTGCGTTACGAGGCACCCGCGGCCGGGACCCATCTGGCCGCCGCGCTGGCACCGGCGCTGGTGGAGCTGGCGCAGCGCTACCAGGCCAGTCACGTGCTGTTTGCCGACACGTTAACCGCGGGCGGCGACCTCGGGCGGCGGGTCGCGGCACAGCTCGATGAGCGGCCTGCCGTGCGCGCCATCGCTCTGACCGCCCGCGAAGCGGTCTGCCGGTCCGATGCCGGCCGCCGCGAGATCGTGCGCGCTCCGCCGCGCGTGCTGCTGGTCGAAGCCGGCTGCGCCGAACCGGTGACCGGTGCGCGCCACCAGGCCGGTGCGTTGCCGGAGCTGACCCTGGGCACACCAGCGGCCGTGATCGATCTGGGCGCGGTCGCGGTCGATCGCAGCGCGGTTCCGCTGGTCGAAGCCGAGCTGATCGTCAGCGCCGGCGCCGGCGTTTCGGACTGGAACTCGTTTCACCGGCTGGCCGCGCAACTGGGCGCGGCGGAGGGAGCCAGCCGCGTGGTGTGCGACCAGGGGTGCCTGCCGCGCGACCGGCAGATCGGCGCCTCCGGCTGGGTGGTCGAGCCGCGCGGCTACCTGGCTTTCGGCATCTCGGGCGCGCCGCAACACCTGCAGGGCATTGCGCGCTGCGACCGGGTTGTCGCGGTGAATTGCGACCCGCACGCGCCGATGATGCAGCGCGCCGATCTGGCCATCGTTGCCGACGCGCAGCAGGTGATGCCGGCGTTGGCGGACCTGGTCGAGAGGGAAAAGCGCGGTGCTTGATGTCGCCGTCCTGCTGTCGGTGGGGCGCCATCCGGCCAGCGGGCGCGCGGTGCGCGCGGAACTGGATGCGCGCGCACTGGAGCTCGCGCTCGGCCTGGGCGAGGGGGCGCGGATTCATGCGATTCACGCCGGCGATCCCGGGGAACTGGCGTTGCGCGATTACCTGGGCATGGGGCTGGCCGAGTTGACCGTGCTGGCCGCCCGCGATGGCGACGTGGCCGACGCGCTGGCGGCCCATCTGGCGCGGCTGCGGCCCGCCGTCGTGCTGGCCGGCAGCCGCGCCGAGCGCGGCGAGGCAAGCGGCATGCTGCCGTACCGGCTGGCGCATCGGCTGGGCTCGCAGTTGATCGCCAACGCGGTGTCGCTCACGCCGCTGGGCGCAGGGGCCCGCGTGATCCAGGCCCTGCCGCGTGGCGGGCGCCGTGCGCTGCAGGCAGCCCTGCCGCTGATGCTGACGGTGGACCGGGCCGCGCCGGCTGCGCGCATGAGCGCCTACGGGGCGGCCCGCCTCGGACGGATTCGGGCCATTGCGGTCGAATCGATCGAGGGCGTCGCGGGCACAGTGCCCGCCGTTCCCGCCGACTGGCGCGAGCGGCCGGCCAGGGTTCGGCCGCGCCGCCTGCGAACCATGGTGCAGGGCAGCGCGTCAGAACGTCTGCGCAGCATTCAACCGGTGCATGCATCCGGGGCGCGCTTGCTGGACCTGGACCCCCCACAGGCCGCCCGGGCGATCTGGCAATATCTGCTGGACGAGGGGCTGGCCGAGGCGGGGCCGCCGTCCGATCCGGAGTCCGGATCGGTCCGGCGCGGCGTCTGAACTGGGCCAAAGCCGCCTCGCTGCATGGGCGCGCCGGTTGCCGGACCGGCGGCGGGCGCATCCAACGGGGGTTTCGTGAAGCAACCGGGTTCGACACGAGCGACGACGCACTTCGGGTTTCTGACGCTCACCAATTACTCCCTGATCGCATTGGCCAATGCGATGGAGCCGTTGCGGATGGCCAACCGGGTTGGGCAGTCGAGCCTGTTCGAATGGACCGTGCTGACGCTCGATGGGCGCCCGGCGCTCGCCAGCAACGGCCTGAGCCTGGCGCCCACCCGCGCGCTGGCCGAGTGCGCGCCGATGGACGTGCTGTTCGTGTGCGGCGGCGTGGACGTGCGCGACGCGGTCGACCGCAGGCTGCAGTCGGCGCTGCGCGAGGCGGCGCGGCACGGGGTCGCGCTGGGCGGCCTGTGCACCGGGACCTACGCGCTCGCGCACGCCGGGGTCATCGACGGCTACCGCTGCGCGATCCACTGGGAGAACATGTCGGCCATCCGCGAGGAATTCCCGCACACCGTGTTCACGCCCGAGCTGTTCGTGATCGATCGCGACCGCTTTACGTGTTCCGGCGGCATCGCACCGATCGACCTGATGCTGAACCTGATCCGTGAGCGGCACGGCAAGGAACTGGCGACCGCGATCTGCGATCAATTCATCCTGGATCGGCTGCGCGACTCCAAGGACCGGCAGCACATCCCGTTGCAGGCGCAGGTCGGCGCCCACAACCAGATCCTGATCAAGGCGGCCACGCTGATGGAGGCCAACGTCGAGGAGCCGCTTGCCCTGGAAGAGCTGGCCTCTTACGTGGGCGTGTCGCGCCGCCAGCTCGAACGGCTGTTCAAGCGCTACCTGGGGCGCGTGCCGACGCGCTACTACCTGGAGCTGCGGCTGCGCCGGGCGCGCGAGTTGCTGCTGCAGACCGACCTGTCGGTGATGGACATCACGGTCGCGTGCGGCTTCCAGTCGCCCCCGCACTTTTCCAAGTGCTACCGGGGCCTGTTCGGCTACCCACCCAGCGTGGAGCGCCGGCGCGTGCGGGGCGGCAGCCACGCAGTCAACTGAACCGCGGCCCTCACCCATGCGCTTGCGGTGCCCGGTCGCCCCTCGCCCGCGCAGCGGGAGAGGGGAGGGGGGTGAGGGTGGGCGCGGTCAGGCGCTGATTGACACCTGCGCGTCGTACCAAAACAAGACCGGGCATGGACGCGTCGCTACAGTCGGGCGAGCGGATTGCACTCGACCCGACCCGCCTGTAAGGAGATCAGCATGATCATCATTCGTGCAGCCTGGCTGCTCGCGGCCGTGGCGGGCCTGGCGCTGGCGCCGCTGCGTTGCGGCGCGGTCGAGTCCGCCGACTGCCAGCGGGTCCGGTTTGCGGACATCGGGTGGACCGACATCACGGCCACCACGTCGCTGGCAACCGTGGTGCTGCAGGGGCTGGGCTATAAGCCCAGCACCACGATCGCGTCGGTGCCGATCGCCTTTACCGGACTGAAAAAGAAGAGCCTGGATGTGTTCCTCGGGTACTGGAACCCGAGCATGGCGCCGATCATTGCACCGTTCCTGAAGGACCAGTCGCTCGAGGTCCTTCCGGCTCCGAACCTGGCCGGGGCCAAGTACACGCTGGCGGTTCCCGCTTTCGTGGCCGACGCCGGCCTGAAGGATTTCGGCGACATCGCGCGCTTCCGCAAGGAGCTGGACGGCAGGATCTACGGGATCGAGCCGGGCAACGACGGCAATGCGCTGATCCAGAAGATGATCGACGCCAACCAATTCGGCCTGGCCGGGTTCAAGATGATCGAATCGAGCGAAGCGGGCATGCTGATCGAGGTGCAGCGCGCGATCGACCGCCACAGGTTCATCGTGTTTCTCGGATGGGAGCCGCATCCGATGAACGAACGCTTCAAGATGGCCTACCTCGCCGGCGGCGACGCCGTGTTCGGACCCAACTACGGGGGCGCGGCCGTGTACACCGCGGTGGCCAACGGATACCTGCAGCGATGCCCGAACGTCGGCGCCCTGATCCGGAACCTGAAGTTCGGGCTGTCGATGGAAAGCCAGGTGATGGCGCCGATCCTGCAGAAGCGCGACCCGGTCGCGTCCGCGGCGGACTGGCTGCGCGCCAACCCCGCCGTGCTGGCCGACTGGCTCAAGGGCGTGCAGACGTTCGACGGCAAGGACGGCGCCGGCGCGGTGCGCGCCTATCTCGGAAATCACTGAAGGGGTTCGTTTCTTGGCCATCAGCGTCTTGGAGCTGTTCAGGATCGGCATCGGGCCGTCCAGCTCGCACACGGTCGGCCCGATGCGCGCGGCGCGCCAGTTCGCCCTCGGCCTGCGCGAATCGGGACTGCTCGCGGCCACTCGCGCGGTCCGGGCTCAGCTGTACGGCTCGCTCGGCGCGACCGGGCGCGGACACGGATCCGACAAGGCCGTGATGCTGGGCCTGGAAGGCGAGCAACCGGAGGACATCGATCCGGACACGATCGAGGCCCGGCTGGCCGAGATCCGCGCGCGCGGCACGGTGCGCCTGCTGGGCGAGTACCCGATCCCTTTTGCGGAGCGCGAGCACCTGGTGTTCCATCGCCGCGAGAGCCTGCCGTTTCACCCCAACGGGATGAGCTTTGCCGCGCTGGGAGCAGCCGGCGAAGAGCTGGTGCGCAAGCAGTACTACTCGGTCGGCGGCGGCTTCGTGGTCGACGAACGTGCCGCCGGCGCCGACCGGATCCGCGAGGACGATCGGCCGCTCGCGCATCCGTTCGGCTCCGGCGCCGAGCTGCTGCAGCGATGCCGCGGCGCGGGCCTTTCGATCAGCGCCTTGATGCTGCAGAACGAAACGGCATGGCGGCCTGAATCGCAGACGCGCGCGCAGCTCGCGCAGATCTGGCAGGCAATGCAGGACTGCGTGCGGCGCGGCTGCAGCCGCGAAGGCCTGCTGCCGGGCGCGATCAAGGTGCGCCGTCGCGCGGCCGAGCTGCACCGCAAGCTGTCGGCCGCGCCGGAAGCGGCGCTGCGCGATCCGCTGACGATCCTGGACTGGGTGAACCTGTACGCGCTGGCGGTCAACGAGGAAAACGCGGCCGGCGGCCGGGTGGTGACCGCGCCCACCAACGGGGCCGCTGGAATCATCCCGGCCGTGTTGCATTACTACGATCGCTTCGTCCCCGCGGCCGACGCCGACGGGACCGCGCGCTTCCTGCTCACCGCGGGCGCGATCGGCATCCTGTACAAGCAGAACGCGTCGATCTCGGGCGCCGAGGTCGGCTGCCAGGGGGAAGTCGGCGTGGCCTGCTCGATGGCGGCCGGGGCCCTGGCCGAGGTGCTGGGCGGCACGCCCGAGCAGGTCGAGAACGCGGCCGAAATCGGCATGGAGCACAACCTCGGACTGACGTGCGACCCGGTGGGCGGGCTGGTGCAGGTGCCGTGCATCGAGCGCAATGCGATGGGCGCGGTCAAGGCGATCAACGCCGCGCGCATGGCGCTGCGCGGCGATGGAACGCATTTCGTGTCGCTCGACAAGGTGATCAAGACCATGCGCGACACCGGCGCCGACATGAAGGACAAGTACAAGGAAACCTCGCGCGGCGGCCTGGCGGTCAACGTGATCGAGTGCTGACGGCGGCTCTCGTGACGAGTCGGTATTCGATCCTGTCGCTGGCCCGCAATGCGCTGACCGGCCACCGCGACTGGCCACAGGCCTGGCGCAGTCCGCCGCCGAAGCGCCAGTACGACGTGCTGATCGTGGGCGGCGGTGGCCACGGGCTGGCCACCGCTTATTACCTGGCCAGCCTGCACGGCATCCGCAACGTGGCGGTGCTGGAGAAGGGCTGGCTGGGCGGCGGCAATACCGCCCGCAACACCACGATCGTGCGCTCCAACTATCTGTGGGACGAGTCCACCCGCCTGTACGAGCACTCGATGAAGCTGTGGGAGGGGCTGTCGCTGCAGCTGAACTTCAACGTGATGTTCAGCCAGCGCGGCGTCCTGAATCTGGGCCATTCGCTGCAGGACATGCGCGACATCACGCGGCGCGTCCATGCGAACCGCCTGAACGGGGTCGACGGCGAGGTACTGGACACGGCGCAGGTCAAAGAGCTGGTGCCGATCATCAACGATTCGCCCACGGCGCGCTATCCGATCCTGGGGGCGTCGTTCCAGCCGCGCGCGGGCGTCGCGCGGCACGATGCGGTCGCTTGGGGTTTTGCGCGCGCTGCCGACTCGCTCGGAGTGGACATCATTCAGCAATGCGAGGTCACGGCGATCCGCCGCAACGGCGGCCAGGTGGTGGGCGTGGACACCACGCGCGGACCGATCGATGCGCGCCGGATCGGCGTGGTCGCGGCCGGGCATTCCAGCGTGATCGCCGCGATGGCCGGACTGCGCCTGCCGTTGCAGAGCCACCCCTTGCAGGCGTTCGTATCCGAACCGATCAAGCCGGTACTGAACACGGTCGTGATGTCCAATGCGGTTCACGCTTACATCAGCCAGAGCGACAAGGGCGACCTGGTGATCGGCGCCGGTATCGATGCCTACACCGGCTACGGACAGCGCGGCAGCTTCCATACGATCGAACACGCGGTCGAGGCGATCGTCGAGATGTTCCCGACCTTCTCGCGCGTGCGGATGAACCGTCAGTGGGGCGGCATCGTCGACATCTGCCCCGATGCGTGCCCGATCATCGGCACCACGCCCATCCAGGGCTTGTATCTGAATTGCGGCTGGGGCACCGGCGGCTTCAAGGCGACGCCGGGATCCGGCTGGGTGTTTGCCCACACGATCGCGCAGGACCGGCCGCACGAGCTGAACGCGCCGTTTTCTCTGCAGCGGTTCACGACCGGTCATCTGATCGATGAGCACGGCGCGGCGGCGGTCGCCCATTGACGCAACCGGGCTGAACAGATCATGTTGCTGATCGATTGCCCCTGGTGCGGCCCGCGCGAGGACAGCGAATTCACCTATGGAGGTCAGGCCCACATTGAGCGCCCGAGCCCATCGGAGGCGGCCAGCGATGCCGACTGGGGCGACTACCTCTTCATGCGGACCAACCCGCGCGGTCTGCATCGCGAACAGTGGCTGCACTCGGCCGGCTGCCGGCAGTGGTTCAACGTCGAGCGCGACACCGTGACCTACCGGATCGGGCGCGTGTACCGCTGCGGCGAGCCGCCGTCGACCGACCCGCAATGAGCCAGCCGTTCCGCACCGGCGGCGCAACGCTGGTCGATCTCGGCGATCGGCTCGCATTCCGCTTCAACGGGCGCTCGCTGCAGGGCGTGCGCGGCGACACGCTGGCCTCGGCCCTGTTGGCCAATGGCGTGCACCTGGTGGGCCGCAGCTGGAAGTACCACCGGCCGCGCGGCATCCTGTCCGCCGGGGTCGAGGAGCCCAACGCGCTCGTTCAGCTGGAGCGGGATGCGCGATCGATCCCGAATGCGCGCGCCACCGAAATCGAGCTGTACCCGGATCTGGACGCTGCGAGCGTGAACTGCTTTCCGGGGCCCGAACGCGACTGGATGGCGATCGCCGGCCTGGCCGCCGGGATGCTGCCGGCGGGTTTCTACTACAAGACGTTCAAGTGGCCTGGCCGCTGGTGGCCCGCCTATGAGCGCTGGATCCGTCGGGCCGCCGGCCTGGGCCGCGCGCCGCAGGCGGCCGACCCGGATACCTACGAGCGCCTGCACGCGCACTGCGATGTGCTGGTGGTCGGAGGCGGTCCGGCGGGGCTGGCGGCCGCGTTGGCGGCGGCGCGGCGCGGAGCGCGCGTGATACTGGCCGACGAGCGCGCCCGCCTCGGCGGAAGCCTGCACGCGGCCCGGCAGGCGATCGAAGGGGCGCCGGCGCCGCAATGGCTGGCGCGGACGGTGGCCGAGCTCGCCCGGTCGCCCCAGGTGACGCTGCTCGAGCGCAGCACCGTCTTCGGCTACCACGATTACAACCTGCTGACGGTTGCGCAGCGCTGCACCGATCATCTGGCGGCTCTCGCACGCGGCGGCGGTCCGCGCGAGCGCCTGTGGAAGGTGCAGGCGCGCCAGGTCGTGCTCGCCACCGGGGCGCACGAGCGGCCGCTGGTGTTCCGCAACAACGACCGGCCGGGGGTGATGCTGGCGCAGGCCGTGTCGACCTACTTGCACGGATACGGCGTTCGCTGCGGAAGCCGCGCCGTGGTCTTCACCAACAACGATTCGGCCTACCAGACCGCGCTGGACCTGCACGCGGCCGGTGTCACGGTCGCGGCCGTGGTCGATGCCCGTCCACGCGGCGCCGGTGCCATCGGCGATGCGGTGCGCGCGCAGCGCATCGAGGTGATCGCCGGTGCCGTCGTGGTCGACGCGGACGGATCGCTGCGTTTGAGCGGGGTCCACGTGGCGCCGTACGATGGCCACGCGGTGCAGGGCGCCGCGCGCGCGCTGGCGTGCGACCTGCTGGCAGTCTCGGGCGGATTTTCCC
The DNA here is from genome assembly GCA_035511515.1 of Burkholderiaceae bacterium. Classification (GTDB taxonomy): domain Bacteria; phylum Pseudomonadota; class Gammaproteobacteria; order Burkholderiales; family Burkholderiaceae_F; genus VBCK01. The sequence goes on from DATKFG010000141.1 coordinate 9,224, forward strand.
CGGTGGTTCATCTGCACGCGCAATCCGGCGGCCGCCCCCGGTGGGACGAGACGGCCTGCTGCTTCCGGCCGGGGCCCGTGGTGCAGGCCGAGCGTTCGGCCGGCGCCTGCGGCGGACCCGTGACGCTGCGCGAAGCGCTGCAGCAGGGCTGGCGCGCCGGCCACGAAGCGGCGAGCGCGGCCGGCATGGCCGCCGCGCCTGAAGGCACCGCCCCGGGCGCGCAGCCCGACGCCGCCCGCGAGGAGCCGCTGGCGGCGCTGTGGCAGGTACCGTCGCCAGCGCAAGGCGCCAAGGCGTTCGTGGACTTTCAAAACGACGTAACGGCGGCCGACATCGCCCTGGCCACGCGCGAAGGCTATTCGTCGATCGAGCTGGTCAAGCGCTACACCGCGGTCGGGTTCGGTACCGACCAGGGTAAGCTGGGCAACGTCAATGCGATGGCGATCGCCGCCGCTGCCAGCGGCCGCAGCATCGCCGAAACCGGCACCACCACCTACCGGCCCAACTACACGCCGGTGAGCTTCGGCGCGATCGCCGGGCGCGAGACCGGGCCCCTGTTCGATGCGGAGCGCAAGACGGCGATGCACGAATGGCACGTCGCGCACGGCGCGGCGTTCGAGAACGTTGGGCAATGGAAACGGGCGTGGTACTACCCGCGCCACGGTGAATCGATGCAGCAGGCGGTACAGCGCGAATGCCGGGCGGTGCGCCAGGCCGTGGGCATCATGGACGTGTCGACACTGGGCAAGATCGATGCGCAGGGTCCGGACGCGGCCGTCTTCCTGGACTGGTTCTACACCGGCTCCTGGCAGGACCTGAAGGTCGGCCGCTGCCGGCTCGGATTGATGTGCGATGAGAACGGCATGGTGATGGACGACGGCGTCGGCGTGCGGCTGGGCGAGCGCCACTTCTTGCTGACCACGACCACCGGAGGCGCTGCGCGGGTGCTCGGCTGGATGGAGCGCTGGCGGCAGACCGAATGGCCGCAGTTGCGGGTGCACCTGACCTCGGTCACCGACCAGTGGGCCGCCATCGCTCTGGCGGGACCCCTGAGCCGCCAGGTGCTGCAGGCCGCCGGCACCGACATCGATTGCTCGCGCGAGGCGTTCCCGTTCCTGCACCTGCGCAGCGGCGCCGTGGCCGGGGTGCCCGCGCGCGTGATGCGTGTGAGCTTTTCCGGCGAGCTCTGCTATGAGATCTACGTGCCGGCCGATCACGGCCGCGCCGTGTGGGAGGCGCTGGTGCAGGCCGGTGCGCCGCTCGGCATCACGCCGTATGGCACCGAGACGATGCACGTGCTGCGCGCCGAGAAAGGCTACATCATCGTCGGCCAGGATACGGACGGCTCGGTGACGCCGATCGACCTGGGGATGGAGCGCTTCGTGTCGCGCACCAAGGACTTCCTCGGCAGGCGCTCGCTCGCCCGCTCCGACACGAGCCGGGCCGACCGCAAGCAACTGGTCGGCCTGCTGGCCGACGACCCCGTACGGCTTCTCCCCGAGGGCGGCCAGATCGTGCAGGCGCCGGGCGCCGCACCGCCCGTGCCGATGGAAGGTCACGTCACATCCAGCTACGCCAGCGCCACCCTGGGACGTTCGATCGCGCTGGCGCTGGTGAAGTCGGGCCGCTCGCGCCTGGGCCAGACCGTGTTCGTCACGGTGGGCGATGGTTCGCTGGCACCGGCGCGGATTACCGAGCCGGTTTTCTACGACCCGCAGGGAGCCCGGCAACGTGTCTGAAGCCTTGCCAGGGCGCAGCCCGCTCGCGGCCCGGATCGATGCAGGGGGCCTGGTGCGATTCGTGGCGCCGGGCGTGCGCCTGCAGGAGCGCGCGTTTCTCGGTCACATCGGCGTACGCTGTGACCCGGCCGATGCCGCCTTGACCGACGCGCTCGAACGCGCGCTCGGCTGCAGCCTGCCGCGCGCACCCAACACGTTCCAGGTGGCTGCGGCCGCACACAAAGTGCTGTGGCTCGGCCCCGATGAATGGCTCATCGTCGCCCCGGAAGGCCGTCAGGGCGCGCTGGCGCAGGCGCTGCGGCAGGCGGCGGGCGACGGTTTCGCGGCGGTGGTCGAGCTCGGATCGGGCCAGACCGTGATCGAGATAGCCGGCGCGCGGGCGCGCGAAGTGATCGCGAAGGGATGTCCGCTGGACCTGCATCCGCGCGCTTTCGGATCGGGGCGCTGCGCGCAGTCGCGACTGGCCCGGACGCTGGTGACGCTCGTGCAGGTGGACGATGCGCCGACCTTCGAACTGATCGTGCGGCGCAGCTTCGCCGATTATCTGTGGCAGTGGCTGCTGGATGCCTGCCGGCATCCGGTCGAGCCACGCTTCGTGTGAAGGGCAGACGATGACGAAACGATCGGCGGCGGCGCTGTGCGTGTTCGCGCTGGGATTGGGCGCGGCCCCTGGGGTGAGCGTAACGGCGGCGGTAACGCCGGAGCAGGCCGATCACCTGGGCAAGGACCTGACTGCGATCGGAGCCGAGCGCGCCGGCAACCCCGACGGCACGATCCCGGCCTACGAAGGCGGCGAGGCCCCGCTTGCGGGGTGGAGCTGGGGCAAGGTGCGCTCGCGCTATTCGAAGTTCAAGGACGAGCAGCCGCTGTTTTCGATCGACGCGTCCAACGTCGAGCGCTACGCCCCGCATCTGACCGAGGCGCAGATCACGGCCCTGAAGACGGTGCCCGGCTACCGGATGGACATCTACCCATCGCATCGCACCTGCAACATCGACCCGGCCTATGCCGAGCGAACACGGCAGAACGCGACCGAAGCGCGTATCGGCGCCGACGGGTGGAGCCTGGAGCACGCCAAAACGGCGGGCGTGCCCTTTCCGATTCCGCAGTCCGGCGTGGAAGCGATGTACAACGCGCGCATGCGGCCCCAGGGGATCGGCTACCGGCTGGTCAACGGCAGCACGATCATCAGCCCGCCGCCGGGCAGCCGGGACTTCACCTCGTATGTGTGGAACTTCGAGACGTTCGTGTCGTCGCAAAGCATCGAGAGGCCGGCGGTCGAGTCCGGCGGCGCGGTGGACTTTTATGTTCACTACACCTACATGGAACCGGCGGCGATGCGCGGTCAGGCGTTCATCGGGATCAGTTTCGAGAACAAGGATCCGGAGTCGTACTTCTACTTTCCCGGCCAGCGCCGGGTCCGGCGGCTGCCGAACTACGTGTTCGACGCACCGGTGGTCGGCTATGAGAACCAGTACCTGAACGACGAGCAGCTGATGCTGTGGTCGACGCTGGACCGGTTCGAGTACCGCCTGGTGGGCAAGCAGGAGATCTACCTGCAGAACAACTCGCTCCGGATGCACGACTTCGATGCGAAGCGGGACCAGGTGTTCGGCAAGGATTTCGTCAATCCGGCATACCACCGCTTCGAGCTGCACCGTGCCTGGGTGGTCGACGCGCGGCTGAAGGCCGGTTTCCACCACCTGGTGCCGCACCGGGTCTACTACCTGGACGAAGACAGCTGGAGCATTGCCGCGGTGACCGAATACGACCAGAGCGGCAAGGTGTGGAAGCTGATGGAGTCCTCGCAGATCCCGATCTGGGAACTGGGTGGAAGCTGCGGATACGTGGGCTACACGATCTGGGACCTGAAAGGGGGTCGCTACGTGACCGACTTCAGCGTAATCGGCACCGGGGGCGACGCCAAGTGGATCCGCGCCGGAGATCCCGACGCAAAGGAGCCGCCGTTCAAGGCCGACTTCTACACGCCGGAGACGCTCAGGGCCATTTCCGAGCGCTGAGTCGCCGGGCGGCGCTATCGTGCGGCGGCGCCCTGTTCCTCCCGGTACAGCTGCCACGACTGGTCCAGCAGATAGGCCGAGATTGCCGTCAGATCGGGCTCGCCGAGCACATCGTCGAAGTGCCCCATTCCGTTGGCGGCGCGCTGTCCTTCCAGCACGATGGCCTTCAGCGACGAGCGCACCGCCGGATCGATCCGGCGCAGATCGGGCGTGATCGACGGCCCGAATACGTGGCAGCGCGAGCAGTACATGGTGAACAGCCGCTCGCCCTCCCGGATGGTTTGCGCCGATGCCGGGTTCTGCGGCGGCAGCGATACCGGGATCGTGACGCGCTCCGGCGGCCTCGGCACCGCGCCGCCGTCCAGGCGGAACGCGATGATCCGGTTCTCGTTGATGTACTTCGAGGCGATGGTCGTGGGCGGGATCGGCGCGTAAATTGCGACTCCTCCGTAGCCGGCCTGCACAGCGACGTACTGGATGCCGTCGACCGCATACGTGATCGGCGCCGAGCCCAGGTGGCTGCCGGTCGGAACGCAGGTCAGCCGTCGGCCGCGGTCGGCGGTGTAGGCGCACAGATCACCGTTGGCCAGACCTTGAAACACCAGGTTGCCCGCGGTCGACAGAATGCCGCCGTCCCAGACTGAGTAACCGTCGGAGGTCCTTTTCTCCCACACGGTCTTGCGCGCAACCGGGTCCCAGGCACGCAGCACGTTGTGCACATCGGGCGCGCGGCGCCTGGGGCCGTAGACCGGCAGCTTGCCGAACACCGATTCCATCGATTGCGGGTCGTACGCCTTGTCCGGAATGATGCCGTTGACCGAGAAAAATCCATCGAGAAAGTCGACGCTGCCCCCGTTGTGCGCCAGATCGACGAACACGTTGGGGGCTTCGTTCACGGGGATGTAAACGAGGCCGGTGCGCGGGCTGAACGACATCGGCGGCCAGGTGTGAGCGCCCAGCACGCTCGGGTAGGCCAGCACAGGCCCGTTGTGGTACTCGGCGGCCGGCGCCAGCACGGGGCGGCCGGTTGTCGCGTCGACGCGCGAAGCCCAGGTGACCGTGGCGAAATTCCTGGCCGAATACAGCTTTCCGCTGGCACGGTCGAGCACGTAGAAAAATCCGTTCTTGTTCGCCTGCATCAGCACCTTGCGCGCCTTGCCGTCGATTCTCAGATCGGCCAATACGAATTTCTGCACCGCGTCGTAGTCCCATTCGTCGCCCGGCGTGGCCTGGTAGTACCAGGCCATCCGGCCCGTATCGGCGTTCAACGCGATGATCGAGGCGACGAACAGATTGTCCTGGCGCGTGCGCCCGCGCTGGCGGCTGTCGTACGGGGCCGCATTGCCGGTGCCGATGTAGACGAGGTTCAGGTCCGGGTCGTACGCCATCCCGTCCCAGACGGTGCCGCCGCCGCGATATTCGGGATTGCGCTGCGGATCCCAGGTCCGGGCGGCCAGCTCCAGCTCCGGATGCTCCAACGGCGCGCCGGGCGCGCCCGGCACCGTGAAGAACCGCCACATCAGCGCGCCCGAAGTGAGGTCGTAGGCCGAAACGTAGCCGCGCACGCCTCCGATGCCCATGTCGCCGCCCCCGTTGCCGATCACGACCGCGTGGCCCGCGATCTGCGGCGCGCCGGTGCTCGAGTACTGCAGGCTGTGGTCGACGATCGTGTCGACCTCCCAGATCTTCGCGCCGGTGCCCGCGTCGAGGGCAAACAGCCGCCCGTCGACCGCGGCGACGTACACACGGCCTGCCCACACCGCCACGCCGCGATTGAGCAGGTCGCAGCACGGATAGCGGCCGGCCTGGCCATGCACCTTCGGATCGAACTTCCACAGCTGCTGGCCGTTGGCGGCCGTCAATGCATACACGTAGCCCCAGGTGCCCGAGGTGTACATCACGCCGTCGACCACGATCGGGCTGGCTTCCTGGCCGCGATACGTTCCCAGGTCGTAGTCCCAGGCGAAGCCCAGGCGCTTGACGTTGTGCTCGTTGATGGCCGCCAGCGGCGAGTAATAGGCGCCGCTTCGATCACGGCCCAGCGCAAGCCAGTTCTGCGGTTCCTGGGCGGATGCCTTCAAGCGGGCCTCGTCGACCCGGCCGAACCCGTCCGCGCCGAGGGCGGCGCAGGCCGCGATCCAGGACAGAGCGAACGTTGCGATCTGCTTAGCGCTGCGCATGCGGCCAGCCTCCTCCATGTCGCGCCAACCTTAAGGCGCGCTCGGGTTAAATCCGGTGGCGGGATACCGTCTCTGCGGCCTTACCCCGGAAATGCGTCATTAAAGCCTGCAATCTTAGGTCGATGTTGCAGGCGTGCTGGACGTCGACGACATCACCTTCGAGGACCTGCTGGCCTACGAGCCCGCCGGCGTTGCGCCGCCCAGCACATTCAAGCAACTGCTTGCCGATGGTTTCCCGCACCGAGGTGGCCTGGAAGGGCTTGCGGCGATCCAGCGCATGCCGGATCCGGGACCGGAGCTGGCTGCCGTGCAGCGGGGCTTTCTTCAGATTCTTAAGTTGCAAAAGATCTCGCTTTAGCTCCGACACGGGTGAGCTCGCTTCACCCGCCAGGGCTGGACCGGCCAGCCCATCGGCCGAGACTCCGCGCGAGCAGCGACCACAGCGCCTGGAACAGCAGCCAGACCACCAGCGCGAACACCACGGCGAACACGATCCCTTCGGCAGACAGCGCGAACGTCGGCACCCAGTCGCTCAGGGTCGCACGCGCCAGGCCGACATCGGCGTGCAGCGCCAGGTAAGCGGCCTGATGAAACAGGCTGCCCTGTAGAGCGTCGACCGCCGTCTGCAGTTGTTGGACCGTGGTCACGAGGGCCCGGATCACCGAGCCCTCCGAGTGAAACGTGGGGTCGACGCTGTTCAGGTGGTACTGAATCAGCCGCTCGATATCGCCCTGATAAGACTGCTCGGCGATTTTCTGCCAGGGTTCCAGATCCAGCCGCGCCTGATCCAGACGGCCGCCCAGCCGCTGGCGATACTGCGCGATGAATCCGGGAACCAGACCGCCGGCCACCACGGTGCCCGCCAGAAGCAGCCGGTCGATCAGGCCGCGCACGAAAGACATGTCGATCGTCCCCGCGTTTCCCGTACCGTGCGGTCCCCAGGACAGCCGCGCTATTCGGCGGCCGCCATCGGATACATGATGATCGAGAGGAAGCGGATCGGGCACTTGACCAGCTTCTCCGGGCCGTGCGGCACCTCGCCGTTGAAGGTGAGGGCATCGCCGGGCACCAGGTCGTATACGTTCTTGCCGTGCCGGTAGTGGATGTGTCCCTCCAGCATATAGATGAATTCGACTCCGGCGTGTTCGAAGATCGGAAAGGTCTCCGAAGCCTTCTCGATGGTGATCAGAAACGGCTCGAACAGCCGCGTGGGTCCCTGATCGTAGGCCAGCAGCTGGTAGGTATGTCCGCTGCGCGTGCCGCGTCGCGGCACTTCCATGCCTTTGCCCTTCTTGACCAGTTGCACGCCCCCGTCGGCCACGTCGTAGTTTCGGAACAGCGCGGACAGCGACACGCCCAGGCCGTGCGCCAGGCGCGACAGCGTCTCCAGGCTGGTCGCGGTCTGCCCCGTCTCGATCCGCGACAGCATGCCGCGGCTGATTCCGCTGCGGTCCGAGATGTCGGCGATCGTGAGTCCGTGCTTGCGCCGCAGCTCCCGGATCGTGCTGCCCAGGTAACGCTCCAGCGGGCTAGAACCGCTCTCGCGTCCGTGCGTCGGACCACGGGCCGCGGCCGGCTGCGGCGTTCGGCCCGGGGAGGAAAGCGTGGGGCGCGCGAGGCGACGATCGGACATGGCGATCGGCGGATTTTACTAGTGGGAAAATAAGTTGACTGGCACAAAAACAAAAGTGCATACTACGCAAAATTAGTTTCAGCCAGGAATCTTCACTGCGCCTGCAGGACGGCAGGCGCTTTGTCTGCACGATCCGAACCGCCGGAGCCGAGCTGCAATGCCGTGGCGCCTGTTGCGTTTTGCGTTGTCGCGCAAGTATCCCGAGCCGCGCATTTTCGCAGCGCCGCGCGAGCTGAAGCGCCACTACGACGTGGTGATCATCGGTGGCGGCGGCCACGGCGTGGCGGCCGCCTACTACCTGGCCCGCGACCACGGCATCACCAACGTGGCGGTGCTGGAAAAGGGCTACCTCGGCGGAGGCAACACCGGGCGCAACACGACCATCATCCGCTCCAACTACCTGACGCCGGAAGGCGTGCAGTTCTACGACGCCAGCGTGCGGATCTGGCAGCAGCTGTCCGAGGAGTTGCGACTGAACCTGTTTTATTCCACGCGCGGGCATTTCACGCTGGCGCACACTGACGCGGCCATGCGCACGATGCGCTGGCGTGCCGAGGTCAACAAACACTACGGGGTCGATTCCGAGGTGGTCGACGCGGCCGAGTTCAAGCGCGCCTGCCCCCAGATCGACCTGTCGTGCGGCGGACATGCGCCCATCCTGGGGGCGCTGTATCACGCGCCCGGCGCCATCGCACGCCACGACGCGGTGGCGTGGGGCTACGCGCGCGGCGCCAGCGAACGCGGCGTCGAGATCCACCAGGGCACGCAGGTCACCGGCATCGATGTCGTGGCCGGCCGCGTGCGCGCGGTGCGCACCAACCGCGGAACGGTCGAGACGGGCCGGGTCTTGAGCGCGGTGGCCGGCTACACCCCGCGCATCACCGATATGGTGGGCCTGCGCACGCCGATCATCGTGCACCCGCTGCAGGCGATGGTGAGCGAACCGATGAAGCCCTGGCTGGACCCTATCCTCGTCTCCGGCAGCCTGCACGTCTACGTGAGCCAGAGCGCGCGCGGCGAACTGGTGATGGGCGCCTCGCTCGATCCGTACGAAGTGCAGTCGACCCGCTCGACGCTCGATTTCGTCGAGGGCCTTTCGGCACACATGCTGGACATGTTCCCGTTCCTGTCGAACGTTAAGGTGATGCGGCAGTGGGCGGGAATGGCGGACATGACGCCGGACTTCGCGCCGATCATGGGGTGTACCGACGTCGGCGGGTTCTACCTGGACGCCGGCTGGGGCACCTGGGGCTTCAAGGCCACGCCGATCAGCGGCAAGACGATGGCCCGCACCGTGGCCACCGACCGCAACGATCCGCTGATCACCGGCTTCTCGCTGGACCGGTTCCGCCGCTATGCGCTGACCGGCGAAAAAGGCGCGGCCTCGGTCGGGCACTGACCGCCACAGGCCCGCGACTCGCGAAGATGTCGAAAAGAACCTCTCATCCGAACATTGGCTGGGGGAAGGAGCGCCGGCCATGAAAATCCTGGTCTGTCCTGTCAACGGCCCGCGCGTCGTGGCCGAGTTCGTCTACTGGGGCGAAGTGCGCCAGATGCCCGACCCGGATCGAGTCTCCGACGACGCCTGGGCCGACTACGTGTTCAACCGCAACGGCGCCCCGGGCGTGAAGAAAGAGTGGTGGTGCCACGCACCGAGCAACACGTGGTTCATCGCCGAGCGCGACACCGAGCGCGACCTCGTGCTGCGCACGTATCTGCCGGGGGAATCCTGATGCGGCTGCCGCCAGTTCCCGGCGAGTGGATCGACCGCAGCCGGCCGCTGCAATTCCGCTTCGAAGGCACCGCCGCACACGGCTTCGCCGGCGACACGATCAGCAGCGCACTGTGGGCGCAAGGACTGCGCATGCTGGGACGCAGCTTCAAATACCACCGCCCGCGCGGTGTGCTGTCGTTCGCCAATCACGACGCCAACGTGATCGTGCAGCAGGGCGAGCGGCTGAACGTGCGGGCCGATGTCAGCGCAGCGGAGCCGTCGGCGGAACTGACCGCGGTCAATACGTTCGGTGGCCTGCGGCGCGACCGCGCTGCCGTGCTGGGCCGGATGGCGGCCGTGCTGCCGGTGGGTTTCTACTACAAGGCCTTTTACACGCGGCGCCTGTTTCCGATGTGGGAGCGGATGTTCCGCAGGCTCACCGGTCTTGGCCGCGTCGACTTCGCCGCGCCTCGGCTGCGCACGCCGAAGCAGTACGGGTTCTGCGACGTGCTGGTGATCGGCGCCGGCCCCTCCGGTCTGGCGGCGGCCGTCGCCGCGGGCGAGGCCGGCGCGCGCGTCGTGGTGGTCGACGAGAACGCGCGGCCGGGCGGCAGCGGCTTCTACCAGCTTGGAGGCGAAGCCCGCGCGCGTGCCGCCACCCAGGCGCTGCTGGACCGGCTCGGCGCGTTGCGCAATGTGCAGCTGCTGCCCGCGACCTGCGCGGCCGGCTGCTACGCGGACCACTGGGTGCCGCTGATCGATGGCGGCCGGCTCACCAAGATGCGGGCCAGGGCCGTGGTGGTTGCGAGCGGGGCGTTCGAGCAGCCCGCCGTGTTCCGCAACAACGATCTGCCCGGGGTGATGCTGGCGTCGGCGGCCCAGCGCCTGATTTACCGATACGCCGTGCAGCCGATGCAGCGCGCCGTGGTGCTGACCGCCAACAGCGACGGCTATCGCGCCGCGCTCGATCTGCTGGCGGCCGGCGTGCAGCTCGTGGCGCTGGTCGATCTGCGCGCGGACGCCGACGAGCCGCTGCTCGCGCGGCTTCGAGAGAGCGGCGTCGAAGCCGTCGCCGGCGCCTGCGTCTACGAAGCGGTGGCCGACCCGCGCTCCGGCGCGCTCGCCGCCGTGCGGATCGGCCGCATTGGGGCGGACGGCCAGCCCGATCCGGCGTCGCTGCGCAGGATCGAATGCGATGGGTTGGCGATGAGCGTCGGCTGGGCCGCGGCGGCCAATTTGCTGCATCAGGCGGGCGCGACGATGCGCTACGAGGAAGGCCTTGCCCAGTTCGTGCCCGACCAGCTGCCCGAGGGCGTGTACGCCTGCGGCCGGGTCAACGGCGTGTTCGGCTTCGAGCGCAAGGTCGCCGACGGCCGCCGGGCCGGCCAGGCGGCGGCGAGTCGCGCCGGCTTCGGGGCGGCCGCGCCCGCGACGATTGAGCGCGACGCGCAGCCTGCGAGCCACGCCTGGCCGATCGTGGCGCATCCGCACGGCAAGAACTTCGTCGACTTCGATGAGGATCTGCAGCTGCAGGATCTGGAAAACGCCGCTCAGGAGGGTTTCGACAGCGTCGAGCTGCTCAAGCGCTATTCGACGCTCGGCATGGGCCCCAGCCAGGGCAAGCACTCCAACATGAACGGGCTGCGGGTGCTGGCGCGTCTGACCGGACAATCGCCGCAGCAGGTCGGCACCACCACCGCGCGCGCCTTCTTCCACCCGGTGCCGATGGCGCACCTGGCCGGGCGCGGCTTCGTGCCCGAACGGCACACCCCGCTGCGCGCGCATCACGAGCGCCTCGGCGCGCAGTGGATGCCGGCCGGTGTCTGGATGCGGCCCGAGTACTACCGCATCGAGGGGCGGTCGCGCCAGGCCTGCATCGAGCAGGAGGCGCGGCGCGTGCGCAGCGCAGTCGGAATCATCGATGTGGGCACCCTGGGCAAGCTGGATGTGCGCGGTCCGCAGGCGGCCGACTTCCTCGAGCGCGTCTACACCGGGCGCTACGCGCGGATGAAAGTCGGGTCGACCCGCTACGCGGTGATGTGCGACGAGGCCGGCGTGCTGATCGACGAGGGCGTGGTCGCGCGCCTGGCCGAAGATCACTTCTACTTCACGACCACCACGGGCGGAGCCGCCAACGTCTATCGCGAGCTCTCGCGGCTGAACGCGATGTGGCGGCTGGACTGCGGCCTGGTGAACCTGACCGGCGCCCACTGCGCGGTCAACCTGGCCGGCCCGCACAGCCGCGAGGTGCTCGGTCCGCTCACCGAACTGGATCTGTCCGGGGCGGCCTTCCCGTATCTGGCGGTGCGCAGCGGCCGCGTGGCCGGCATCGCGGCCCGTCTGATGCGGGTCGGCTTCGTGGGCGAGTGGGGATTCGAGATCCACGTGGCGGCCGAATACGGGCCGGCGCTGTGGGAGGCGCTGATGCGCTCGGGCGAACGCCACGGAATCGGTCCGTTCGGGGTCGAGGCGCAGCGCCTGCTGCGGCTGGAAAAGGGGCACCTGATCCTGGGCCAGGACACCGACGGCCTGACCACGCCTCTGGAGGTGGGCCTGGATTGGGCGGTCGCGATGGACAAGCCGTTCTTTGTGGGCCAGCGCAGCCTGAAGGCGATCGCCGCGCAGCCGCGCCGCCAGCAGCTGGTGCCGTTCACGCTGGCGCCGGACCACCCGGATCAAGCGCCGAAGGAATGCCACCTGGTGATCGAGGCTGGCGCAATAGCGGGCCGCGTGACCAGCGTCTACAGCAGCCCGCACCTGGGGTGCACGATCGGGCTGGCGTTCGTGCGGCCCGACATGGCGCAGAA
>DATKFG010000142.1:0-12077 GCA_035511515.1 Burkholderiaceae bacterium
GGTGGCCTGCATGCGCAAGCTGCTGACCATTCTGAACGCCATGGTGCGCGACGGCACTACCTGGAACGATGCACTTCATGCCAAAACCGCTTGACCTCAGACACAGTTGCTCCCCTCTCCCGCTGCGCGGGCGAGGGGCGATCGATCGCCGCAGCTCGGAAGTCGTTTCAACGGCACCCCGTATCGCCCCTCGCCCGCGTAGCGGGAGAGGGGAGGGGGTGAGGGCGCGCCCGTGGAAAGGAAGTTCTTCTAGTCGCCGAACAGCCGCTGCTTCATCTCGCGCCGCTGCTGGGCTTCCAGCGACAGCGTCGCCGTCGGACGCGCCAGAAGGCGCGGGATGCCGATCGGGTCGCCGGTCTCCTCGCAGAAGCCGTACTCGCCCGACTCGATCCGCTGCAGCGCCGACTGGACCTTTTTCAGCAGCTTGCGTTCCCGGTCGCGCGTGCGCAGCTCCAGCGCGTGCTCCTCTTCGATCGTGGCGCGGTCGGCGGGATCCGGCACGATCACCGTTTCGCGCAGATGCTCGGTCGTTTCGTCCGCGTTGCTCAGCAGCTCCCGTTCCATCTGCTGCAGCTGATACTTGAAGAATGCGAGCTGGTCCTCGTTCATGTAGGCGTCGTCTGCCATCCCCAGCAACTGCTCTTCCGACAACAGGCGCCTGCCGTTGACGATGACCGGCTCTTCGCTGCGGCTCGATGAACGCGTCAGCAGGTATTCGTGAGCGGCTGCCAGATCCTTCGGGCTGACGCTCTGGACCGGGCGCGCTGCCGACTTCGGCGTCGGCGCGGCGATCTCCGGCGAGGGCGGCGGCACCACGGCGACCGTGGTCTTGGGCTTTGCCATCGAGGTCTTGACGGCGGTGGGGCGTGCGCCCGCCGGCGCAGCCTTGGCCGACACCGCGGTTCGAGCCGCGAGCCGGTCCTTGGGCGCCGCCGCCGCGGGCTTGACCGGTTTCAGCTTGGCCGACTTCGGCGCTGGTTTCGACGCCGGCTTCGACGCCGGCTTCGGCGCGCCATGCCGCACCGGTCTGGCAGCCGGCTTGGGGGCCTTGCGGGCGACCGCTTTGACGGTTTTGCCGGTTTTCTTTGCGGCCGCCTTTGGCCGCGCCGGAGTTTTCGATTTGGAAGCCATTGGATTTAACCTTTACCGGGCCAAACAGGCCTCAAGCCCCTTAAGAATCGCTTCCCGGGGCAGTTTGCGGCCTATGAACACGATCGTGCTGGCCGGTCGTTCGTCCCGGCTCCAAGCACGCCCGGGCTCCGCGGCGATCACCATGTGAACCCCCTGCAGAATCTGACGCCGAGGGGAGCCGCTGACAAAAAGGACGCCTTTATACCGAAGCAGGTCCTGTCCGTAAACCTGCGTCAGTGCGCCCAGGTACTCCTCGAGCCGGGCCGCTGCGAACGGCCGGCGCGAGCGAAAAACGAACGCCTGCACGGCGTCATCGTGGATGGGTGCACGGCGCCGACCGCCCTGCCCATTTTGAGACCCGGCGGGCCGCTGATTGTGATGTTCCACATCGTCGGGCTCATGGTCGTGGCTTCCCGGATGCGCATGGCCATGGCTGGACCGATCGGCGTCCTCGGCCGACAGGAAATCCGGATCGAGCTGCAGGATGGTGTCCAACTGGAATCCCTGGATATCCAGCACCTCGTTCAGCGCGACCTGGCCCATATGGGCGACCCGGATCGGTGCGCGGGGATTCATTCGCACCAGACGGGTCCGCAGCGAATCGATCTCGCCCGATTCGACCAGGTCGGACTTGGACAGCAGGATCCGGTCGGCGAAACCGACCTGGTTCTGCGCCTCGGGCTGCGCGTCCAGGGTGGCGTGGCCGTGCTTGGCGTCGACCACCGTGACGACGCCGTCCAGGCGGTAGTAGCCGGCCACCTCGTCGTCCAGGAAGAAAGTCTGCGTGACCGGACCGGGATCGGCGAGCCCGGTGGTTTCGACGATCACGCGGTCGAACTGCAACTGGCCCGCCTCGCGCTTGTCCCGCAGCTCCCCGAGGATCCGCGCCAGGTCGCCGCGCACCGTGCAGCACAGGCAGCCGTTGTTCATCTCGACGATCTGCGCGCGCGTTTCGATCACCAGCAGCTCGTGATCGACGCCTTCCGGTCCATATTCGTTTTCGATGACCGCGATTCGCTGCCCCTGCGGCTGCGCCAGTATGCGGTTCAGCAGAGTCGTCTTGCCGGCACCCAGGAAGCCGGTGAGGACGGTGACGGGCAGCAGAGCCGGTTGCATGCAGAAGATCTTGACGCAGTCAAAACGGGGCGCGAAGTGTAGAGCAAAACGGGTCGGACCACCCGCCGCAGTGCGGGGCCGATACAATCGGCCGGCGCACACGACCGCCAACCTCTTCACATTGGCTGGGGGCGCACTGCCGATGCTGAAGCTGCTGGCGCTGCTGATTTCGAGCGCGAAGTTTGCGAAGCTCGCGACCACCGCGGGCACGATGCTGATCTCGGTGGTCGTATACGCCTGGATTTTCGGCTGGTTGTACGCAGTGGGATTCGTGCTGCTGCTGCTGGTGCACGAGTTGGGACACTACGTGGCGGCGCGCCGGCGCGGGCTGGATGTCGGCGCCCCCACCTTCATCCCGTTCATCGGCGCCTGGGTTCAGCTCAAAGACCTTCCGCACGATGCCGAGACCGAGGCCTACGTCGGCCTGGGCGGTCCGCTGCTCGGCACCGTAGCCGCGGTGGCCGTTTATCTGTTCGCCGATGCGTCGAGCAGCCGGGTCTGGCTGGCGGTCGCGTACTCCGGATTCGTCATCAATCTGTTCAACCTGATTCCGATGGCGCCGTTCGACGGCGGCCGCATTACCGCCGTGCTGGGTCCGCGCATCTGGTTTCTGGGTGTGCCGATCCTGCTGGCGCTGTTTCTGTACTGGCCCAGCCCGATGCTGCTGCTGGTTGCGCTGCTGGCCGCTCCTCAACTGATGGCCGCGTGGCGCCACGACCCGAACTCACCCGCCGCCGTCGCCTACTATGGCGTGACGCCGTCGGTGCGATGGCGCTACGGGCTCAGCTATGTGGCGCTGGCGGCATTTCTGGCGCTGATGACGTTCCAGGTGCACGAGCGCGTACAGGCCGGGCTTTGAGTGGGGTCAGCGCGGGTAGGCGTATTCCAGTAGTCGCGGGAAGCCGATTGGATGGTGAGGCGGCATCCGTTAGGGCATTCGCCTGAGGGAAGTTGCGAGGTATTCTTGATAACGTGTGCGTCGTTGTCCAGCGCAAACCGGAAAAGGGATGATGATTGATGCGTAAGGAACTGCGTCGAACGCTGTTCGCTGCGGCCTTTGCCGGAGCGGCCCTGGCAGGCTGCGGAGGTGGCAACAGCACCCCTTCTCCCACCCCGTCGCCTTCACCGTCTCCGTCTCCAGCGCCTCCCCCGGCCTCGGCCGGGAGCTATTTCCTGGCCGCGCGCGCCGGCGGCAGCGGCACGGCGGCATCGAACAACGTTCCGTTCTCTCCGACTGCGGTCGGCGCCAGCAAGTTCGAGCTGGCCTACGTCGACGCGGCCAATCCGCCGCTGGCGTTCGATCTGACCAACGGAACCACGAATCAGCTGGAAGCGCCCAGCCTCGGGTACGACTTAGGAACGTTCAGCGAATACTTTCCGGCCTCGGGCGGCGGCACCGCAACCAGCTGGGGTACGCGCTATCAGGTGTACGCCGATATCGCGCCCGGCGGCACCGGACCGGGCGTGCTGTACGCGCTCGATCTGCGCAAGGCGACCGCTGCCGCTCCGACGGTGACGCAGATTTCCAGCGGGACGGTCACTTCGCTCGCCTTGTGCTCGAGCCCCGGGGCCTCGCTGTTCGACAACTACCATGCGGGCAACCTGTCCTGGATCGTGTTCCATGCGCTCGGTCCGGACACCAACTGCGGCACCCTGGACGACAAGTTCGTCGCCGTCCAGATGTCGATGTCGTCGAGCACGGCAGCGCTGTCGCTGGTGCAAGGTACCGGCGCCTCGCAGTTGTGGATCGAGCCGGTCGAGGCCTTGTACGACACCAGCGGCACGATCACCCATTTCCTGGCGATCGCCCATCCGCCCGTCTGCTCGGCGCCCCCCTGCACCGTCGGCCAGCCGACCATCGCGGTGCCATTGCAGCAGCTCGATGCCAATTTCGCCAACCCGACGACGTTTGCAACCAAGCTGGTCGGGACCGGTTTGAACGGAGCGGGCGGGGATTTCCTCAGCCTGGGCGTCTCCGGCAACGTCTGGCTGTACGTGGATGGATCCGGCATCTACTCGGTGAACCTGACCACGGGCATGACTTCGACCGCGATCTACACGCTGATGGCGGGCGAATCCGTGCAGGGCCGGGCCGTATTCGACGGGGCCAACGCGTACGTCGCGATCGACAGCATGGCGGGTTCGTACGTCAAGATGATCAACACGTCGACCAACCTGGTGACCGCGACGCAGGCGGCGGATGTGGCCTCCACGCAGATCGCGCTGGTCGGGGTGACTTCGAACAACCTGGTCTACCTGTCCCAGAGCGGCTCGGCGATCAAATCGCTCGCGAAATCGACATTGACGGGGTTGACTTCGTTGAAGACGTTGACGGGCACCCAGACGATCGACTCTCTGATGGGGTCGAATGGAGCCTCCGGCCCTCCGATCGCGTTCCTGGTCGGCGACACCGTGTTCTTCACCGTGGCCGACACGTCGGCGACCGGCGCGACCGGATTCGCCAAGCAGGCGTTTTTCGCCGCCGCCGGCGGTGCCGCCAACAGTGCTACGCCGGTGGCCGCGAGCGTGAGCGCCGTGCTCGGTGTCGTCGCGCCCGCCACGATCCCGACCTCCGGACCGATTGCATATACCGGCGCGCTGGTGATGACCGGGGGAGGCAACACGACCCCGGCCAGCGGTCAGGCCGTGCAGCCGGTGTTTGCGAGCTCCTCGCCGGCAGTCAGCGCGAGCCTGGGGCTGTACGGGGCGAGCGGTGCGCTGACCAACACGATCGGCACCTTGTCGTCGACCAACGTGGCTTTCCAGACCAGCTTTGCGAGCCCCGTCACCGGCGTCGGCCTGAACAGCGGACCCGTGCAGGCGGCGATGCCGGCGACCCTGCTGCTGTTCGGCAGCGACGGCACGGGGGCCAGCGCTCAGGATATCGCGATCTTCGCGAGCAATGGCTCCACGCCGTTCGCGGAGCTGAGCGGCTTCATCCAGTAAGGTCGATCGACCGCGCCGGCCGAGTACGGACCGGCCCGAATCACAGGCACAATTCCGCGTTGCGGCCGCGGGCGGCCGCATTTCCGATCGCCTTTTCGGGGAGAGCGGCCGATGACGGCCCAGAACTACCTGCGCCGGGTGCTGAACGCGCGCGTGTACGACGTCGCCATCGAGAGCGCGCTCGATCCGGCCCCCGGGCTGTCGGAGCGCCTGGGCAACCGGGTGTTGCTCAAGCGCGAGGACCTGCAGCCGGTGTTCAGCTTCAAGCTGCGCGGCGCCTACAACCGGATGGTCAAGCTCGATGAGGGCGAGCGCCGCCGCGGCGTGATCGCCGCCTCGGCCGGCAACCACGCGCAGGGCGTCGCGCTGGCAGCGCAGCGTCTCGGTTGCCGTGCCGTGATCGTGATGCCGGTCACCACCCCGCAGGTGAAGATCGACGCGGTGCGCGCGCGCGGCGCCCAGGTCGAGCTGCACGGCGACTCGTACTCGGACGCGCACGCGCGCGCGATGCAGCTGCAGGCGCGTTACCGGCTGACCTTCGTGCACCCGTTCGACGACCCGGACGTGATCGCCGGCCAGGGCACGATCGCGATGGAGATCCTACGGCAACACCATCCCGACGGCGCGGGGCCTTTGCATGCGATCTTCGTGCCGGTCGGGGGCGGTGGCCTGATATCCGGGATCGCCACCTACGTGAAGGCGGTGCGGCCCGAGATCCGCGTGATCGGGGTGCAGACCGCCGATTCGGACGCGATGGCGCGCTCGCTGCAGGCGGGCCGCCGCGTGCAGCTGCACGACGTGGGGCTGTTCTCGGACGGCACCGCCGTGCGCCTGGTCGGCGAGGAGACCTTCCGCCTGTGCCGCGAGCACGTCGATGAGATCATCGCGGTCGATACCGACGCGCTGTGCGCCGCCATCAAGGACGTGTTCCAGGACACGCGGGCCGTGCTGGAGCCGGCCGGCGCGCTGGCCGTGGCCGGCTGCAAGGCCTACGTGGAACGCGAACGGGTGCGGGGGCGCACGCTGGTGGCGATCGCCAGCGGAGCCAACATGAACTTCGACCGGCTGCGCTTCGTTTCCGAGCGGGCCGAGATCGGCGAGCGGCGCGAGGCGGTTTTCGCAGTGGCCATTCCAGAGCAGCGCGGCTCCTTCAAGCGGTTCTGTGCGCTGGTCGGCAACCGCAACGTGACCGAGTTCAACTACCGGATCGCCGACCCCTCGGTGGCCCATATCTTCGTGGGCGTGCAGATCAGCCGGCGCCTCGAGGCCGACCAGCTGGCGCGCGTATTTCGGCGCGCCGGCTTCGCGACGCTCGACCTGACGGACGACGAGCTGGCCAAGCTGCACCTGCGTCACATGGTCGGAGGCCGCTCCGCGCTGGCCAGGGACGAATTGCTGTACCGCTTCGAGTTTCCGGAGCGCCCCGGGGCGCTGATGCGATTTCTCAGCTCGATGTCGCCCGAGTGGAACATCTCCCTGTTCCACTACCGCAACCAGGGCGCCGACTACGGCCGCATCCTGGTGGGGCTGCAGGTGCCGCGCGGCGAAAAAGGCGCGTTGAAGCGCTTCCTGTCGACCCTCGGCTACCGGTACTGGGACGAAAGCACGCACCCGGCCTACCGGCTGTTCCTCGCGTAGCGCGGGCGCCCTCACCCCCTCCCCTCTCCCGCTGCGCGGGCGAGGGGCGATCCCGCGTGCCCTTGCGAATGCCTGAGCGTTTGCGGCGTCCGATCGCCCCTCGCCCGCGCAGCGGGAGAGGGGAGGGGGTGAGGGCTCGCGCGCCGCGAAGCTAGGCTAGAACCGCTCGACCCACGGGCGCAAGTCCAGCTCCAGCGTCCAGGCGCTGCGCGCTTGCACGTGCAGCTGCCAGTACGACTCGGCGATGGCCGATGGCTCCAGCTGGGCCTCCGGGGTGTTCGGCGCGTTCGCGCCATCGGAGCCGGGCCTGCTGATCTGGCCATCGATGATCACGTGTGCGACATGCACGCCGCGCGGACCGAGCTCGCGCGCCATGCTCTGTGCCAGCGCACGCAGCGCGAACTTCGGGCCGGCCAGGTTGGCGAAGCGGGCGCCGCCTCGAAGCGATGCGGTGGCGCCGGTGAACAGGATGCTGCCGCTGCCGCGCTCGACCATTCGCCGGGCGGCCTGCTGCCCGACCAGGAAGCCGGCGTAGCAGCCGGTCTTCCAGCTTTCCAGGAAGTCCTCAGGCGCGATTTCAAGCACAGCGCCGGGCCGATAGGTTCCGGCGTTGAAGATCACGCACTGCGGCACGCCCAGCTCGCGGTCCACGCGCGCGAAGGCGGCGCCGACTGCGTCCGGATCGGTCAGGTCACACGGGAGCGGCCGCGCGTGCGGGCCGATCGACGCGGCCAGGGCATCCAGGCGTGCAGCGTGCCGCGCCAGCAGCGCCACGCGCATCCCGCCCTGGACGAAACGCTGCGCGAGCGCGCGCCCCAGCCCGGGGCCGGCCCCGGCCACCACGGCAACCGGTGCATTCATGCGGGGTTCCGTTTGGGATTTTGGAGTCTATAGTGTGCACTAACTTTCATTTTGCCGCCGGCACTTGAGATACCGGCCGGGGGCTCCGATATACAGGTGCGGATAGGCCCGGCGGACGCCGTCCCTACGGTGTTGCGGGGAAAAGTCCACGAGCGGGGCGGGCGCGGCGTTAAGGGTCATATATGAACATGCTCTACAACAGTTCGAACTTCTGCGTGCTCGAATTCTCCGATTTCGGAGACGCCCAGGTCCATCCCGCCGGCGGCTTCGAAATCATGGACAAAGGCATGCGGCGCGAGATCTTCCTGGGCGGGCCGCAGGCGCAGCGGTTCAAGCACGAAGTCGACGAGCTGATGTCGACCGAACCGACCTTCGACGAATTTGACGCTTTCCTGGCCGGTTACGCCGGCCTGATGACGCAGCCGCTGGCGATGCACTGACCCTCCTACGCGCTTCGCGCTTCGGAGGGCGAGCCCGCCTGCGCGGTGAGCTCAACCACGTGCACCCATGCGAAGGAGGGCCCGCCCGCCGTAGCGCGGAGCGCGAAGGCGGGGCCGATACAATCGGGACCACTCCTTAACTGCCCGAGACTGGCTTGCCCGACGCCGAAGCCACACTGCGCGAGCTCCTCACCCGCCGGATCATGATCCTGGACGGTCCGAGGGGCACGATGATCCAGCAACTGAAGCTGGGCGAGGACGAGTTCCGGGGCCGTGGCCGCACCGACCGCTTCGCGGCGCATGCGGTCGACTTGAAGGGCGATAACGAGCTGCTGCAGCTCACGCGTCCCGAGGTCGTGCTGGACATCCACGAGCAATACCTGACGGCCGGCGCCGACATCATTGGAACCAACACGTTCGGCGCGAACCGGATCGCCCAGCTCGACTACGGGCTCGGCGACCTTGCTTACGAGATGAACGTCGAAGCGGCCCGCATCGCGCGCCGCGCCTGCGACCGCTGGACGTCCGAGCGCGCACCGCGCTTCGTGGCCGGTGCGATCGGGCCGACCCCACGCACGGCGTCGATCTCGCCCGACGTCAACGACCCGGGCGCGCGCAACGTGACGTTCGACCAGCTGGTGCAGGCCTATGGCGAGCAGGCGCGCGGCCTGCTCGACGGCGCGGTCGATTTGCTGCTGATCGAGACGATTTTCGACACGCTGAACGCCAAGGCCGCGATATTCGCGATCGAGCAGGAGTTCGAGCGGCGCGGGGCGCGCGTACCGTTGATCATCTCCGGCACCGTGACCGATGCCTCGGGGCGGCTGCTGTCCGGGCAGACCGTCGAGGCCTTTTGGAACTCGGTGCGGCACGCCCGACCGCTGGCCGTCGGCATCAACTGCGCGCTGGGCGCGGCGCTGATGCGGCCGTACATCGAGGAGCTGTCGGGCAAGGCCGACGTGTTCATCAGCGTGTACCCGAACGCCGGGCTGCCGAACCCGATGTCCGAGACCGGCTTCGATGAGACACCGGCGATCACCTCGGGCCTGCTCGCCGAGTTCGCCCGCAGCGGGTTCGTCAATCTGGTCGGCGGCTGCTGCGGCACCACGCCCGAGCACATCGGCGCCATCGCCCAGGCGGTATCGGGCCTTGCCCCGCGCAAGGTGCCGACGATCGAGCCGCGGCTGCGCCTGTCGGGCCTGGAGCCGCTGAACATCGGCGCCGACACGCTGTTCGTCAACGTGGGCGAGCGCACCAACGTGACCGGCTCTCGCCAGTTCGCCCGCCTGATCCTGAACGGCGGGTTCGAGCAGGCCGTGTCGGTGGCGCGCCAGCAGGTCGAAAACGGCGCCCAGATGATCGACGTCAACATGGACGAGGCGATGCTCGACTCGGCCGAGGCGATGCGGCGGTTCCTGAATCTGATCGCCTCCGAACCGGACATCGCTCGCGTGCCGGTCATGATCGACAGTTCCAAGTGGAGCGTGATCGAGTCGGGCCTGAAATGCATGCAGGGCAAGTGCATCGTCAACTCGATCTCGCTGAAGGAGGGCGAAGCCGAATTCCTGCGTCAGGCGCGGCTGGCGCGGCGCTACGGGGCGGCGGTGATCGTGATGGCTTTCGACGAGCAGGGCCAGGCCGACACTTTCGAGCGCCGGGTAGCGATCGTCCACCGATGTCACGAGCTGCTGACCGGGCAGGCCGGTTTCGCCTCGGAGGACATCGTGTTCGATCCGAACATCTTCGCGATCTCCACCGGCATCGAGGAGCACAGCGGCTACGCAGTCGACTTCATCCGCGCGGTGCACTGGATCCGGCAGCACCTGCCGGCGGTGCACTGCAGCGGCGGCGTTTCCAACGTGTCGTTCTCGTTTCGCGGCAACGACCACGTGCGCGAGGCGATTCACACCGTGTTCCTGTATCACGCGATCCGGGCGGGCCTGACGATGGGCATCGTCAACGCCGGCCAGCTGGGCGTGTACGAAGACATCGAGCCGGAGCTGCTCGAGCGGGTCGAGGACGTGGTGCTGAATCGCCGGCCCGATGCGGGCGAGCGCCTGGTGCAGCTCGCCGAGGGGCTGAAGAAGGACGGGCGCAAGCGGGACGAGGACCTGGCGTGGCGCGACGAGCCGGTCGGCAAGCGCCTGGTCCATGCGCTGGTGCACGGCATCACGCAATTCGTGGTGGGGGACACCGAGCAGGCGCGCCTTGAGGTCGACGCGCGCGCGGGACGCCCGATCGAGGTGATCGAAGGCCCACTGATGGACGGCATGAACGTGGTCGGGGACCTGTTCGGCGCCGGCAAGATGTTCCTGCCGCAAGTGGTCAAGTCCGCGCGCGTCATGAAGCAGGCGGTGGCGCACCTGGTGCCGTTCATCGAGGCGCAAAAGGCTGCCAGCGGCGAGCAGGCCTCGGCCCGGCCCAAGATCGTGGTCGCCACCGTCAAGGGCGACGTGCACGACATCGGCAAGAACATCGTGGCGGTCGTGCTCCAGTGCAACAACTTCGAGGTGATCAACCTCGGTGTGATGGTGCCTGCCGTAAGGATTCTGGAGACCGCGCGTGAAGTCGGGGCCGCGATGATCGGCTTGAGCGGGCTGATCACGCCGTCGCTGGAGGAAATGGCGCACGTGGCCCGCGAGCTCAAGCGCGAGGGCTTCTCGTTGCCGTTGCTGATCGGGGGCGCGACGACTTCGCGCGTGCACACCGCCGTGAAGATCGCTCCGCACTACGACGGCGCGGTCGTTTACGTCTCGGATGCCAGCCGCTCGGTCTCGGTGTGCCAGGCGCTGGCGTCACCCGACCGGTCGGCGCAATTCGTGGCCGATCTGCAGGCCGAGTATGCGCGGGTGCGCGAGCAGCACGCGGCGCGGCGGGGACCGGAGATCATCGCGCTTGCCAAGGCGCGTGCCAACGCCAGCCGGATCGACTGGAGCGGCTACCGGCCGCCCCGCCCGGCGTTCCTGGGCCGGCGTGTGATGCGCAACGTGGATCTGGCGCAGGTGGCCCGCTACATCGACTGGGGGCCGTTGCTGCAGACGTGGGACCTGGCCGGACCGTACCCCAAGGTTCTGGACGACCCGGTGGTGGGCCCGCAGGCGCGCGCGCTGCTGAAGGACGCGCGTGCCTTGCTGGACAAGGTCATTGCGGGACGCTGGCTGGCTGCGCACGCGGTGGTGGGCCTGTATCCGGCCAACTCGGTGGGCGACGACATCGAGATCTACGCGGACGAGTCGCGCCTCGAACCGATGATGACCTGGTACGGCTTGCGCCAGCAGACGGCCAAACCCGTGATCGACGGCGTGCCCAACCCGAACCAGGCCCTGGCCGACTTCATCGCGCCCAAGCAGTCCGGCGTGGCCGATTACATCGGCCTGTTCGCGCTGACCGCCGGCATCGGGCTGGAGCCGCACGAGAAGCGCCTGACGGCCGAGCATGACGATTACCGCGTGATCATGCTCAAGGCGCTGGCCGACCGGCTGGTCGAAGCCCTGGCCGAGCTGATGCACCAGCGGGTGCGCCGCGAATTGTGGGGCTACGTCTCGAACGAGCGGCTCGATCCGGACCAGTTGATCGCGGAGGCCTACCAGGGCATCCGGCCCGCGCCGGGCTACCCGGCCTGCCCGGAACATGGCGTCAAGCGGGACCTGTTCGAGGTGCTGGACGCGCCGGCGATCGGAATGGGCCTGACCGAGAATTTCGCGATGGCACCCGCTTCGTCGGTGGCGGGTTTTTACATCGCGCATCCGCAAGCGCGCTACTTCAACGTCGGCCCGATCGGACGCGACCAGCTCGAAGACCTGGCGCGTCGTCGCGGCACCGCCGCCGCGGAGCTGGAACGCTGGCTCGCGCCCAACCTGGCGAGCTGATTTCTTCGCACTCCCGCCTACTCCCGCCGCCCTCACCCCCTCCCCTCTCCCGCTGCGCGGGCGAGGGGGGATACGG
>DATKFG010000143.1:0-8339 GCA_035511515.1 Burkholderiaceae bacterium
GAGGGGCGATCAGTCGCTGCCCCTTCAGCGTCGACGCACAGCCAAGCCGCGCTCGATCGCCCCTCGCCCGCGCAGCGGGAGAGGGGAGGGGGTGAGGGCGCGCAGCCGGCCGTGCGGCTCGGCCTGATGCAGGTCGCCGGCCTGAGCGAGGCGGCCGGCCAGCGGATCGTCGAGGCGCGGCGAGGCGCGGCCTTTTCCGACGTGCACGACCTGGCGCACCGGGCGCAGCTGGACCGCGGCGACATGGCGCGGTTAGCCGCGGCCGATGCGCTGGCACAGCTGGCCGGGCACCGGCGAGCCGCGCTGTGGGGCGTGCTCGGACTGGACAGCGGCGCCGCGCGCCGGGCTCCACTGACGGGCGCACTGCCGGTTGCGGAACGCCAGATCGAGCTGCTGGCCCCGACCGAGGGGCAGGACATCGTGGCCGACTACAACGCAACGGGCCTGACCTTGCGCCGCCACCCGCTGGCGCCGCTGCGCGCGCGGCTCGACGGCATGAAGCTGTGGACCGCGCAGCGCATCGCCGAGGCGCGCCACCAGCAAAGGGTGCGCACCACCGGCATCGTCACCTGCCGCCAACGGCCAGGCACCGCCAGCGGCGTCACCTTCGTGACGCTGGAAGACGAAACCGGTTGGATCAACGTCGTGGTGTGGCGCGCAACGGCCGAACGGTTCCGCCGCGAGCTGCTCGGCTCCACGCTGCTGACCGTGTACGGCCATGTCGAGCGCGTCGATGCACCCGATACGGCCGTGATCCACCTGATCGCATCACGCCTGGTCGATCATTCCGCAATGCTGGGCGGGCTGGTGGTGGACAGTCATGACTTCCGGTGAGACAGCTGGCTGTCAACAGCCTGTCGCCGAAATGCGCCGGAAACTATTCAAAAATGACTCGATAGGCAGCCTGCAGCGCCCGCATAAGTGACGGATGCAGCGTACCGAGCTTTGGAATTTGCCCATGCGGAGCCGATGGGGGCACTGTGAACCATTCGGTCGTATAGGGAAGATCCACCATCTTCCTCAGATCGAACTTCGTGTCGTAGCTAAGACCGGCGGCGTGATAGCCGACCGGATTGCCAGCGCGCAAGATCGCAAACTCGCCCCGATGCAGCGTTCTGGTTTTTTGACCGGTCCCATAAGCAACTCGCACTACAAACCGAGGCGCGTCGTCATCGAAGACCGCCAGGATAAGCGCAGGGCGAGGCTTCGGGAGAGGCGTAATTCCATCCGGGAAGTGACACCACACGATATCGCCGGCGGTGGGCTCGCCCCACCAGTGCGTCACGTCGTTTCCGTGTCGAGCACTGAAGACCTCACCGAGCGCTTCGTACCTTGCGGCACCCGCTTGCGGATCTGCCGCAGCTGCGCAACAGTCAACGGGCCATCGTCGGCTTCATATTGCGGTAAGACCCTGACCGCTAGCTCACGCAGCGCTTTGTGGATTGCCTGTGTCTCATCGAGGCCAAGGGCCTCGGCCAGGCGCTTGGTCGTCTTTCGCGTAACGCCGGCCTCGCTGTCGACTGCTCGATAACGAAATGCGATCTGTTCACGGGCGGGGCGGCTGGCCATCAGCAGTGTCCTGCAAGGTAGATATCTATAAGATATCCGACACTGGCCGGTCCCGTCAATCCAGGAGCTTCAATAGTCGTACGTCAGCGACAGCCAGGTCTTGGTGACGTCGTAATAGTCGGCCGCCGGGTCACCGGCGCGAAAGCGGGCGTGCTGCAGCTTCAGGCTCAAACTGGGCGTGAACGCGTAGGAGGCGCGAAAGTCGCGCTCGTTGCCGTAATTCAGCCCTCCGAAGGTGGCGTCGAACCGGTGCAGCTCGGCCACCAGCTGCAGGCGGCCCGGCCGGGCACGCAGCGACACCCAGGTGTCGCGCAGGCCCGTTGGCGGCGTGCGGGTAAATTGCAGGGCCCAGCCGTTGAAGGCGTAGGTGTCCTCGAACGGCATCTGGAATCCGTAACGGCCGCCATTGCTGGACTTGACCTCGCGGTCGAGGCGAGCCCCGAACTCCGCCAGCTTGGGCAAGACCGCCCCGCCGCCCAGGCGCCAGTAGTGCGCCTCGATTACCGGATCGCCCCCGGCGTAGTGGCGCTGATGCGCGGCCTCGGCCGTGTACAGCCCGTTCACCGCGGCGCCGGTCGACACCGTGCCTTCGGCGCGCAGCCCGACCACCTGGTGCGAGTTGTCTCTGACGCCGTCGTAGTCACTCAGGTACCACTGGGGGTCCGAGTACAAATCGGTCTGCGGCTGGTTCAGGCCGTAGGCGTAGGCCGCCACCGACTGATCGCGCGCGGGGCTGTAGGCCAGGCGCAGCAGCCAGATGCGGGTTTTCGCCTGCGTGCCCACCACCGTGCGAACTCGATCGAGCAGCGCGGCGTAGATTTCGCCATCGGGCAGGCTGTTGTTCACGACCGTGAGCCCCGTGAACAGCATCGGAATCTGCCGAAAATCGACGTCGCTGAAGAAGCGCTCGTTGTCCAGCTTGATCGGCTGCTTGCCCAGCCGCACGCGCGTGTCGGGCAAGCCGAGGTATTCGACGTACAGGCGGTTGGTATCGGTCCGCGAAGGATCCGGCAGCAGCGGATAGGGCGAGTTTTCATCCGTCGCCGGATCCGTGTTCAGAGTGCTCGCACCCACCACATCGGTGTGAATGCCCTCGACCACGACGCGAAACTGGTCGAACACCGCGGTCTGCCAGCCGACGATCGAGCGCATGGTCCACGCGCTGGTGCGCTCCGTCTTGTTGGTCTGCGTGATATCGGTGTAGCGCGGCCGCAGCTCGAGCGACAGGCGCCCCTCGGTGATCGCGTCGAGCGGCGAATCGACCTGCACCTGCTGCGCCGCCAGATCCGAGCCCGCAAGTGCGCTCGCGGCCAGTCCCGTCGAAACGAGCAGCCGCCACAGTCTTTGTAACGGGCGCGGGCGCAAAAGACAGAGTGGCTGCATTGCAGCGGTCAGTTTCTCCGATCACCCCATTTGAAACTCGATTAGCTTTGTGCGATGCCGTGAAATGCTTCGACTCGACCCGGCAATCCAACCGCCTTGCAAAACGCCGTTCCCATGCGCCAGCTCGTCCTACGTTGCACGCTCGCGCTGGCCGCCGCGGCTCTCGCAGGCCCGCTGGCGGCCGCCTCCGACGTGCAGGTGCAAGTGCTCGGGCCTGACGGCAAACCCGTCCAGGACGCAGTCGTGTTTCTACGCACGCTTTCCGGTCAGAAAACGGCCGCCCACACTCCCCTGGCCGCTTCGGTCGAGCAGCACGATCGCGAGTTCGTCCCCTACGTGACGGTGGTGCAGACCGGCGCAGCGGTCCGGTTCCCGAACCAGGACCCGATCCGCCACCACGTGTACTCGTTCTCGCAGCCGAAAAAATTCGAGATCAAGCTGTACGCGGGCGACGCCCCCGATCCGATCATCTTCGACAAGCCGGGCGTGGTGACCATGGGCTGCAACGTGCACGACTGGATGCTGGGCTACGTATTCGTCGTCGACACGCCCTGGTTCGCCAAGACCGACGCCAGCGGCCTGGCGCGTATCGACGCGGTCGAGGACGGTGAGTACGAGGCACGCATCTGGCATCCGCGCCAGCGCCACGAGGTGTCGGTGCAGCATCTGAAGCTGGCCGGCGCGCTGCCCGAGCCGCTGCATTTCGTGATCGAGGTCGCCTCGCGCAAGCCCCATTACAAGCCGCCCCTAGACCCGCTGCACTACGCGAAATGATGTTCAAACGGCTGCGCCTGGGTGGCATCGCGGGACGGATGATTCTCTTCTTCGTCTCGCTGCTGGTGCTGGTTCAGCTGGCGGTATTCGTCTCGATCGACCTGCGCAGCGATCAGATCGCGCAAACGACGGTCGATCACCAGCTCGAGGTCGGCGAGCGCGTGTTCGAACGGCTGTGGACGCAGAGCAATACGCAGCTGGAGCAGGAAGCCACCGTGCTGGCGGCCGACTTCGGGTTGCGCGAGGCGCTCGCGAGCAATGACCGCGGCACCATTCTGTCGGTGCTGGCCAATCACGCCACCCGCGTGGGCGCGGCGGCGATGATCGTGGTGTCGCTGGACGGTCACGTCGTGGTCGACTCGCTGCATCCAGCGGGCGATTCCCGCATCTTCGAGTACTCCGATCTGCTGACGCACGCCCAGGACCGCGGCCACGCGGCCGCCACGGTGGCGATCGACGGGCGCCTCTATCAGCTCGTGCTGGTCCCGGTGCTCGCCCCGGAGCCGATCGCCTACGTGGCGATTGGGTTCCGGGTCGACGATGCGCTGGCCCGGGAACTGGGCGAGACGACCGGCCTGGAGGTTTCGTTTCTGAGCACGCCGGCGCGCGGCGAGCGCGCCGTCACCGCCTCCACGCTCGGATCCCGGGTGCGCACCGAGCTCGCCCGGATGGTGCCGACTGGTGCACCGGCGTGGGCAGGCCAGGCCGTATCGCTGGGCGAGCGCCAGCTCGAAACCCGCGTGCGCTCGCTCTCGCCCGGTGGAAGCGGCGCCATCGACGTCGTGCTGCAGAAGTCGCTGGACGAAGCCGTCGAGCCGTTCAAGCGGCTGCGCGCGAGCTTTGGTCTGCTGGCGGTGCTGTGCCTGGGGGTCACGGTCACCGGATCGGTGCTGATCGCGCGCAACATCACGCGCCCGATCCGATCGCTGGCGCAGGCCGCGCTGCGGATCCAGGCGGGCGACTACGCCTCGGCGGTTCCGGTACCGCACCAGGGCGAAATCGGCGCCTTTGCCGCCACCTTCAACCACATGCAGGATGCGATCGCGTTGCGCGAGGGCGAGGTCCGGCGGCTGGCGTACCGGGACCCGCTGACCGACCTTCCGAACCGGACCCTGTTCATGAACGAACTCGACCGCGCGATCGCCGAGTGCGGAAAAGCCGGCCAGGCGTTCAGCGTGCTGCTGATGGACCTGGACCGCTTCCGTTTCGTCAATGACACGCTGGGGCATCACGCCGGCGACCGCGTGATCATCGAGGTGGCGGCGCGGCTGCGTTCGGCATTGAGCGAACTGGACGTGCTGGCGCGCCTGGGCGGCGACGAGTTCGCGGTGCTGCTGTCACCGCAGCAGCGGCTCGAATCCCCGTCGGTGGCCGGGCAGCTGCTGCAGTGCCTGCAGGTGCCGGTCGTGGTCGACGGGCAGAGCCTGGACGTGGGCGTCAGCATCGGCATCGCCCACTTCCCCCGGCACGGCACCGATGCCGTGACGCTGTTGCGCCGGGCGGACGTGGCGATGTACGTGGCCAAGCGCGAGCACAAGGGTTTCGAGGAATACGATCACCGGATCGACCGCTATCGCCAGCACCACCTGTCGCTGCTCGGGGAGCTGCGCCAGGCGATCGACAGCAACGAGCTGCGGCTGCATTTCCAGCCCAAGATCGATCTGCGCACCGACGACGCCAAGGGCGTCGAGGCGCTGGTGCGCTGGGTCCACCCGGTACGCGGCGTTGTTCCGCCCACTGAGTTCATCCCGTTTGCGGAGCAGACCGGGTTCATCCGTCACGTGACACGGTGGGTGATCGAGGCCGCATTCGCTCAGATCCAAACCTGGCTCGCGCTCGCGGTCGAAATTCCGGTCGCGATCAACGTGTCGGCGCGGGACCTGTCGGGAACGGAACTGCCGGACCTGCTGGACGGCGCGATGCGCCGACACGACGTCTCGCCCCGCCTGATCAGCCTGGAGATCACTGAAAGTGCGCTGATGGAAGATCCCCACCATGCCGCGCGCATCCTGGCGCGCGTGCGCGAACTGGGCGTCGGCATCGCGATCGACGACTACGGAACCGGCTACTCGGCACTTTCGTACCTCACCCAGCTGTCGGTCGACTGCCTGAAGATCGACCGCTCGCTGATCAGCAATTTGCGCCAGGAAACCCGCAACGCGGCCATCGTCCGATCCACCGTGCAGCTGGGACAGAACCTGGGACTGACGATCGTTGCCGAGGGTGTGGAGACGCCGGACCAGATCGAGCTGCTGCGCCAGTTCGGCTGCCACCAGGCGCAGGGGTTCGGTGTGGCGCGGCCGATGCCGGCGGAGGAAGTGATGGCTTGGGTGATTGCGCGGGAGCTGGCGCAGGATTCCACGTCACCGACCATTGGGCTGGAAGGTGACCGCGACGCTCACTCCACGCCCCTCGTGTCTCCAGCACAGACTGGCCGCAATCTTCGGCTGGCGCGTTCAAGCTAGCGCCGCCGGCGCATCTCCCTTGACACCCTTCAAAACTCCGAATGCGCCAGCCTGACCGGCCTGCAGACTCTTTGCGGCGCTTTGATTACTTGTTTTCGGTAAGCAGGTGTTTTATGTGCAGGAGAATTCGCTTCGTAATATTGAAACTGCGCGCAGGCAGGTCGCGAGGTATTTGACGCCAAGCGATGATGATTCCGACCCATGCGAAAACGCCTCCCACGGCAGAGCACAAAGCCGATCACGAGGAGGGGATCCCCCGGTCTGGGAGCCGCGAAATAATCTATCGCCCCACCGATTCCGGAGATAACGAGGCCAAACAGGAAAATCAGCACCCATCTTTTCATCGCAAGCTCGATTTAATTTGCACACCTCAATGCAGGAGATGCCCACGTCTTCGTGGCGGCTGGACCAACTCCTGCTTGCATGCGGTATCCGAATCCGGCCCGACCGACAAAACCCGGAGCGCCGGGTACGCCGGCACCATCGGCACTGATAACACCTGAAACACCGAAGCTTTCCCCTGCACCCAAATTGGCATCGAACTGCGCAGCCGTCCTACGTGGCGCCTCTACTTGCACCCGTAGACGCTCACCTCCTTGTGCCATCCACGCTACTCGCCGCGCCGTGCTCAGTACCCGCGCTTCCGAGAAGCGAACTTGTCACAACTATCCGCCCTGCCAACGCACCAGCAGGCGGATCATCCCCAAGAAGCACGTTATCGCCAAAATTGCCCCTGTAATGCGGGCGCGCCGCTCCGTGGCATAAAAGAACCCGCCACTGATCAAACTCTCCGAAAGTTTGAGCCGCCGTCTCGCTCGAATTAGACTCGTCGGAGAAACGGCGCTCCATACGCCAAGCCCAAACGCCAGCACAAGAAAAGCAAACAGCAGAGTGACGTTCACTTAATCTCTCACTTGCACATACCAGTGCTCAATCGTTCCAACGACACCAACGAACGGAATGGGCGTCGGTATCCCGATGGATACGAAATCGGGCCCGACAAGGATACGGACAATGCGCTTGATGCATCTGTCCCACCACATCCCGGTTTGACTTGATTCCCTTGCGGCATCAACCGCAGCGAATCCATCTATCCGGCACCATCGAGTTGTTCAAACGACCGGGGCTAACTCTCAACGCTGACGAATCATGTTCCACACCAAATAGATCGCGCCATAAGCCGCAGATATTATTGAAATAATCCGAATGGCAAACAATACAGAGCTCTTGACATCTCGAACATCAGATTTTCCGAATGACAAGACTCTAATAATCCAATCTGGTCGCAAGGCGAAAAGAAACCCTACCACGACGATCAGCAATATAAGCCATCTGCCAATTGGGTCGTCTGCCATGTCCTTCTACCGGTTTAGCGACAAGCCTCTGACATCATTTGCAAACGCCGCGGCTCGTTACGGTGTTTGTTGTGACTCTTGATCCCGACAATCCGTAAGTTGCCCCCATGGGACCGATACTCAAGCTCAGGTCCCAAATGTTTCCGCCCAACGCCAATTGAGCTGAAAACCGCGTTGGCCCAAGGCCAACATTGAGCGAGTACGTCGTAAATGGCCCAGAAAGCTCCTGGACGTATTGAGCGTTAGTTACAAAAACCGACGCGCCACCGCCTGCGGAGGCACCTAGCACACCAGGTGAGCTTTGTTGTGCAGGCACGCTAACGTTTGAACCTCCCGCATAGGCAGTCGCGCCGCCACCAGCGAACGTGCCGCCTGAGAAAGCGGTTGTCGGATTGTAGAACGCACCTCCGCCAGCAGCGCCAGTTGCAGCGCCCCAGCGATTGCGGGAGCACCCGCCTCTGCGGTGCCACCACCCGTTACTCCGATACCCTGAGGCAAGGATGTCGTGGACTAGCAGGGTGGTGTTTGCCATCAGGCGCGGGGATTCGAGGTGGCGCGGCCGATGCCGGCCGAAGAGGTGATGGCGTGGGTGATTGCGCGGGAGCTGACGGAGGACTCAGCCTCACCGGGCTCCGACGCGGAAGGGCATCACAGCAGCGATGGCTCATCCGCCGTGGTCCTAGTACTGCCTGGCCGTAACCTCCGTCCGGCACGCTCAAAGTGTGTTTCTTCATGACCGAGACTCAGCCAGGGCGGAACCCCGCGCGGAAGTTTCGGCAATGTCGCTCCGGTA
>DATKFG010000144.1:0-37724 GCA_035511515.1 Burkholderiaceae bacterium
GGGCGCCGCAGCACGATGGATCGCCCCTCGCCCGCGCAGCGGGAGAGGGGAGGGGGTGAGGGGAAACTGCTCCCCCTGGTTGCGATCAGCCGTTCACCTTGGCTGGGGGAGCACGAGGGGGCTGCCGAGCCCCCTCGTTCCCTTCCTCCAGCCTCTTCCGGCCGAAGGCCGGAAGAGGGCCGTCAATCGAGCGTCAGCAGGCTCGCATTGCCGCCGGCGGCGGCCGTGTTGGTGCTGACCACGCGTTCGGCCACCATCCACTGAAGCCCGTACTGCGGGCCGCCCTGCAGCACGCGCACCCGGGGGCCGTCGCGCTGCGACAGCTGCTTTCGCAGTGCCTCGCAAGATGCCGCGCTGTCGGCCAGCGCCAGTTCGAATTCGGCCGACTCCCAGCGCTCGGCCCAGTCGATGCGGGCGGCGAGCGCCGGCGGCAGCGCGCCGGCCAGCGCGCGCGTCCACGGCGCATCCGGCAGCAGCGCGCGGTTCGCGCTGGCGAGCACGGCGGCGATCTGCGGCAGACCGGCATCCGCGCCGGCGCTGATGCACAACACCCGCCCGCGCGGCCGGTAGTCGAGCACGTTGCTCTCGCCGGTCGGGCCGGCCAGCTCGTGCCGGCACCCGATCGGCGTGGCTTCCAGATAGGCGCGGCACACGCGCACCAGCTCGTCGCGCCCCTGCTGCGCGGCCCAGGCCGCCAGCTGGTCGAGCTCCACGGGTGCCGGGCCGCGCTGGCTCGGGCCGACCGGCGCCAGGGCCTGCGCGTCGGTTCCGGTTCGCAGCCGCGGCATCATCCAGGGACCGCCGGCTTTCGGACCGGTGCCGGACAGCCCCTCGCCTCCGAACGGCTGCACGCCCACCACCGCCCCGATCATGTTGCGATTCACGTAGACGTTGCCGGCGCGGATCCGGGCGGCCGCGAAA
Organism: Burkholderiaceae bacterium; assembly: GCA_035511515.1. Taxonomy (GTDB): domain Bacteria; phylum Pseudomonadota; class Gammaproteobacteria; order Burkholderiales; family Burkholderiaceae_F; genus VBCK01. Next base: position 922 of record DATKFG010000144.1, read on the forward strand.
CGGATCGTCTCGTCGACGCGGCTGTGCACGCCGAACGTGAGCGCATAGCCGGTCGCGTTGATCGCGTCGATCAGTTCTGCCAGCCGCTCGCGCCGGTAGCGCAACACGTGCAACACGGGACCGAACACCTCGTGGCGCAGCTCCTCCACCGAGTCGATCTCGATGATCGACGGCGCGATGAAGGTGCCGTTGCCGCACTGCGGCCCGAGCGCGGCCCGATCGATCCGATGGCGCTGCTGCATCCGGTCCAGGTGCTCCTGGATGGCGCTCGCCGCGGGCGCATCGATCAGGGGTCCGACGTCGGTTTGCAGAAGCGCCGGATCGCCGACCCGCAGCTCGGCGCAGGCGCCCAGCAGCATCGGCAGGATCCGGGGCGCCACTTCGTCCTGGATGCACAGCAGGCGCAGCGCCGAGCAGCGCTGCCCGGCGCTGTCGAAAGCGGAGGCCAGCGCATCGCGCACCACCTGCTCGGGCAGCGCGCTGGAATCGACGATCATCGCGTTCTGCCCGCCCGTTTCCGCCACCAGCACGGCCGCATCGGGCTGCGCGCGCATCGCCAGGTCGCGGTCGATCGCCTGCGCCGCCCGGGTCGATCCGGTGAACAGCACGCCGCGCACCCGCGGGTCGCGCACCAGATGCGCGCCGACCCGCGCATCGCCGGGGGCCAGCTGCAGCGCCGCCGGCGGTACGCCGGCCTCGTGCAACAGGCGCACCGCGGCGGCCGCCATCAGCGGTGTCTGCGGCGCCGGCTTGGCGATCACGACGTTGCCGGCGCCCAGGGCGGCGGCGATCTGCCCCGTGAAAATCGCCAGCGGAAAGTTCCAGGGCGAAATGGCCACCACGGTCCCCAGCGGCTGCCCCGGCAACGCGGGCCCCGTCTCCAGGCATGCGGCGTAGTAGCGGCAGAAGTCCACCGCCTCGCGCACCTCGGACATCGCATTGCCGATGGTCCGCCCGGCCTCGTGCACGCCCAGCCACATCAGCGACAGCTGCTGCTGCTCCAGTTGCCGCGCGGCCGCTTTCAATATCGCGGCGCGCTGCGGCGCGGGCACCTGCGCCCAGGCCGGCGCGGCCTCGCGGGACGCCGCCAGCGCGCGCTCGAGCTGCTCGCCGCTCGCCTCGCAAACGGTCCCGATCCGGCGCGAGCGGTCGGCCGGGTAGGTGATCTCGCGCACCGGCCCGGCCGGCGATCCCGCATGCCAGCGCACGCGCGCGGCCTGATCGAAACCCGAACGGATCGACTCCAGCGTCGCCTCGTCGTTCAGGTCCAGTCCGCGCGAGTTCACGCGCGCCTGGCCGTACAGCTCGGGCGGGCGCGCGATGCGCGCATGCGGCGCGCCGCGCGTGGCCAGCGCCTGTTCGACCGGATCGGCCAGCAGCTGCGTCAGGTCCCGCTGCGGATCGGCGACCTGGCTGACAAACGACGTGTTGGCGCCGTTTTCCAACAGGCGCCTCACCAGGTACGGCAACAGCGTGTCGTGGCTGCCGACCGGCGCGTAAATGCGGCACGCCAGGCCCGGCCCTTCCGGGCCGATCAGCTCGTCGTACAGCGCCTCGCCCATCCCGTGCAGGCACTGGAACTCCCAGCCGTCCACGCCGGCCTGCTGGCACATCTGCCAGACGGCCGCCACCGTCAGCGCATTGTGGGTGGCGAACTGCGGGTACAGCCGGTCGGCGAAGCCCGCCAGCTGGTGCGCGCACCCGAGATAGCACACGTCGGTGTGGATCTTGCGCGTGAACACCGGAAAATCGGCCAGACCCTCGACCTGGGCCCGCTTGATCTCGCTGTCCCAGTACGCGCCCTTGACCAGGCGCACCATCAGCCGGCGGCGGTTGCGCCGCGCCAGATCGGCCACGTAATCGATCACGGCCGGCGCGCGCTTCTGGTAGGCCTGCACCACGAAGCCCAGGCCGGGCCAGTCGGCCAGCTGCGGCATCGCCGCCAGCGACTGCAGCAGGTCCAACGACAGCTCCAGCACCTCGCTTTCCTCGGCGTCGATATTCAGGCCGATGCCGCGGTCGCGCGCGGCCAGGCACAGGTGCGCGATGCGCGGGCCGAGCTCGGCCAGCACGCGCTCGCGCTGGGCCCGCGCGTAGCGCGGGTGCAGCGCCGACAGCTTCACCGAGATGCCGGGGCCGTCGTGCACGCCGCGTCCGGCCGCGGCCCGGCCGATCGCCTCGATCGCCTGCTCGTAGTCCCGCAGGTAGCGCTCGGCGTCCTCGGCGGTCAGCGCCGCTTCTCCCAGCATGTCGAACGAGTACCGATAGCCGCGCGCCTCGCACCCGCGGCCCCGCTGCAGGGCCTCCTCGATGGTGCGGCCCAGCACGAACTGCTGGCCGAGCAGCCGCATCGCCAGATCCACGCCGCGCCGGATCAGCGGTTCGCCGCCGCGCGCGACCAGCCGCCCCAGCGCGGCCGCCAGGCCTTCTTCGCTGTACGTGGCCACCAGCTCGCCCGAGATCATCAGGCCCCAGGCCGCCGCGTTGACGAACAGCGACCGTCCGCGACCGATGTGGGCGCCCCAGTCGCGCGCGCCGAGCTTGTCGCGGATCAGCGCATCGGCGGTGGCGTTATCGGGAATGCGCAGCAGCGCCTCGGCCAGGCACATCAGCGCGACGCCTTCCTGGCTCGACAGCGAGAACTCGTGCATCAAGGCGTCCACGCCCCCGGCGCTGCGGCGCCGCTGGCGCAGCGCCACGGTAAGGCGCTCGGCCTGCTGGCGCGCGGCCGCGGCGCGCGGCGCATCGAGCCGGGCCGCCTGCAGCAGCGCGGCCACGCACTCGGGCTCGGGCGCCCGGTGCACACGCCCGATCGCAGCGCGCAGCGCGCCTGCGGGCGGCGGCTCGGCTGGCTGGTTCGTCTGCCGGTTCGTCATAAATCGGGCCGTGTTACGGTGGCAGCAAGATAGCGCAGCGCCGGCAGGCTTGCAGCCGCAAGCGGCGCATTTGAGCCCGCTTGTATCCCGGCCGCGGGGCGGGTAAGGTGCGGCGCCATGGCAAACGGGAGATGGTGATGAAGAACTTGCGGTCGCCGGGACGCGCGATCCGGGCCTCGGCAATCCTGCTGCTCGCCGCGGCGATGTGCGGCCAGCCGATGGCGAAGGTCAAGGTTGCCAGCCAGGCCGACTTGCCGCGCTTCAGCTACGCGGTTCACGGGCTGGCTTCCGAGCTGCTCGAGGCCGACGATGCGACGTTCAACGCGTTCGCGGCCAAGGTCCGGGACGACCTCGAACGCGTTTTGCGGGAATTCGACATCGAGGACAAGTCGACGCTGCGCGAGCTGCTGGCGGCGAAACTGAACCTTCAGGAGCTGGCCGGCGAGCATGCGGCCGCCCTGGAAACCGTCGAGGCGCTGCGCCAGCAGCAGGAAAAGCCGGCCCAGAAGCTGCTGGCCGGCCTGGCGGCGCGGGCCCGGCAGCGGGCGGCCATCGATGTGCACGCCGCGAGCGGGCCGGCCTACGAGCAGGCCTTTGCCGCGAGCTACCGTAAAGACATCGCTTCGCTGCCGTGGGAGCTGGTGCAGGATCCGGTCAAGGCGTCCTTTGCCAGCAGCCGCGTCACCACCCGTGCGGCGGTCATCGGCCACGTGAAAACCGACCTCGATCCGGCCGTGCGCAAGTCGGGCACGCTCGACAATCAGGAGGCCTGGGGGCTGGTGGCGGCGCGCAACGCCGTCAAATCGATCATCCCGCTGGAGAGCCTGCGCGGCGACGTGCTGCACGCGTACATCGCCGAGCACAACGTCGAGAAACCCGACATCTGGGCCGCCCGCGAGGTGACGTTGAGCGAGGGCCAGAAACTCGCGCCGGTGCTGGTCGGCATCTGGGATTCGGGGGTCGATGTGACGCTGTTTCCCGATCGCGTATTCGACGATCCGAAACCGACGCAAAGCGGAACGCACGGACTGGCATTCGACGACCGGGGCAATCCGGCCACCGGATGGCTGTACCCGCTGACGGCCGAGCAACAGCAGGCCTACCCGGAGTTTCGCAGCCAGATCAAGGGCTTTCTCGACCTGCAAAACAGCATCGACTCACCCGACGCGCAGGCGCTGCAGCTGAAGTTCAAGACCTTGTCGCCCGATCAGATGCACGACATGCTGGAGCTGCAGAAGGTGGTCGGTTTCTACGTGCACGGAACGCACTGCGCCGGCATCGCGGTGCGCGGCAATCCGTTCGCGCGGCTCGTCGTCGCGCGCTTCAACGACCAGTTGCCCGACCTGCCGTTCGCGCCGACCGTCCAATGGACTGAGCGCCTCGGCGCCGCGTTCCGGCAGATGGGAGACTACTTCCGCACCCGCCACGTCCGGGTCGTCAACATGAGCTGGGGCGACGAGCCGCAGGAGTTCGAAACGTGGCTGTCGAAGACCGGCGGCGGCGCCGATCCGGCGGCCCGCCAGAAGTTCGCCGCCGAACTGTTCACCCTGTGGCGCGAGGCCATCAAGTCGGCCATCGAAGCCGCCCCGGACACGCTGTTCGTGACGGCCGCCGGCAACAGCGACAGCAGCGTCGGGTTCGTCCAGGACGTACCCGCCTCGCTGCATCTTCCCAACCTGATCGCGGTCGGCGCGGTGAACCAGGCCGGCGACGAGACCTCGTTCACGAGCCACGGCGACACGGTGGTGGTTCACGCCAACGGATACAACGTCGACAGCGTCGTTCCGGGCGGGGCCCGGATGAAGCTGTCGGGCACCTCGATGGCGGCTCCGAACGTCGTCAACCTGGCCGCCAAGCTGTTCGCGCTCGACCCGTCGTTGAAGCCGGCCCAGGTGATCCAGCTGATCCGGGACGGCGCCACGGCCACCGAAGACGGACGGCGCCATCTGATCGACGAGAACCGCTCGGTCGCCCTGCTCAAATCGCTCGCCAGGAACTAGCCGGCGCGGCCGGCTTGCCGCGATTACGTGCGGATTTGCGCGTCATTTCGGATCGCGGCCGCCCGCGCGCAGCCTCCATACTTTGCGCTGCGCCGGTCCCATTTTGGGGGACGGCAGGTCATCCGTTCGATCCGGTCGGACGGTAGCGGGCGGGACGATATCCTCTGGCATACGGGTGCTCCTGTTGATACTTCCATTCCCATTCGATCTGGATGACCGCGTGACCGCTGCGGCGGTCACCGCGCTGGGCACCGTGATCGGTGCCCTGGTTCAGCTGCGCCTGGCCTGGCGCCGGGAAGTTTCGGAGCGTGCGCGCGGGGTACCGGTCACGAAGAAGAACCGCCGCGGCCCGGTGCTGGCCGTCTTCCTGCTGCTGGTGGCTGCCGCGGTGGGCGGCTTTGCGCTGTCGCAGTACCTGGTGGACCGCTCGGAGCGCGAGGCGGCCGCGGTGCGCGGGGAGATGCGCACGCAGCTTGCGCAGATCAGCGCGACGGCAGCGCGGCTGGAGCAGGCCACGTTAAGCGATCACGGTCGGGCCGTGACGGCCGACGACGATCGCGCCGCAGGCGTCGAACAGGTCACGGCGACCACGACGGTCGGGCCCTGCCGCGCGCGCGCCGCCAACGGCAGCGACATGGCGCCCACGTGCTACGAGCAGGAGGCCGTGCGGGTGCTGCTGTGCGAAAGCGTGCCCTTGTCGGCAGCGGTGACCGCAACGCTGCTGTACGCCCACCCCGACGACGCTACCCAAGCCTGGACCGACAGCCGGGTCGAGCCCGGTCAGGACCTGGGCCGGGCGCGCTTCGCCGACAAGCCGTTCGAGCGCGCCGAATCGGACCAGACCAAGCAGGTCTGCGCGTCCTTTGCCACCTGGGACGGCGAACGAACCTACAGCGCGCGCCTGGTCGTGAAATATGCTCCGTTGCTGGCCGCACACGAAATTGCGCCGACCGCGCAGCAGGCTGCGCCCGCCGCGCCGCAGACCGCGCCGGCCACCCAGCAGATTGCGCCGGCTGCGCAGCAGGCATCACCCGCGGCACACCCGAATCCGGCGGCGGCACACGAGGTTTCGCAGGCGGTCGTCGCCCCGATTTCAGTGGCGGGCCACTAAGCCCACTAGCCGGACTGCATCTGCGTCAGACGCTGCAGGTACCGGCGGATCCGCGCCGCGTTGACTCCGAGGTCGCTGCGCCCGACGCGCGAGGCCGAGCGCACGTCCATGCGGCTGCCGCCCGCGTCGGCGCGGATGCGCACGACGATGTCGTCCTTGAAGCCGTACAGCACCGAGGTATCGACCGCCTCGATCCGTAAATCCTTGCGATCGGCATCGGCCAGGCGCCAGCCGCACTGCTGGGCGGCCTGCTGGGCCCGATCGAACAGGGCATCGGGGGTGAGTTTCGAGTACATGGTGGTCAGGTCGGGGTAGCCTCGTTTCTGCGCAGCGGCCACTTCCGCGCCACCGTAGTCCATGCCGTTGGGAGCAACGCTCCGATCCGCCGCCAGCGCCACGAACACCGGGGGCATCTCGGTGTCGGTCGTGATGTCATGGATGCTCGGAACCTGCCGCGCGTGCGCGATTCCCGCAATCGGAACGATGGCGACGGCGATGCAGACCACGATGGCCACCACCGGCACGATCCACGCGGACGGTCCGGCCCCGGCCGGAGTGCGCATCATCGCAGCCAGTGACGCCACCAGTCCCAGGCCGCACGCGATCACCCCAAGCGGAATCAATCGCAACAGCGCAACCGAAATGCCGAACCAGCCCATCCGGTAGCCCAGCGGCGACAGCGCGAGCAACCCTACGCCCACGATCGTCAGTATCGGCCCCAACGCATGCCACATCGGTCGCTTCCAGTTCGATGACTTCTGCATTTTGATCCCTCCCGGGATAAATTCATCCGGCTGACCCGGCCGAAGCGATCCAGGTCGCCTCCAGGATACCGGGCGCGAGCCGATCGAATCAGGGCTGCGATACCATCGCTTCCGTGAACGACGCCGCACCCAGCCTGAAACTTCCTGTCGAGGCGGCCGTGGGCGCGTCGCTGTCGCCGGCGGTGGTCGACGGCGTGGCGCTGGCGCGCCTGTACGGCGAGCCGCTGTTTTCGATGCCGGAGGACCTTTATATCCCGCCGGACGCCCTGGAGGTGTTCCTGGAGGCGTTCGAGGGCCCGCTGGACCTGCTGCTGTACCTGATCCGCCGGCAGAACTTCAACGTGCTCGACATTCCAATGGCGGTGCTGACCGGGCAGTACCTCGCCTATGTCGAGCAGATCCGCGCGCGCAACCTGGAGCTGGCCGCCGAGTACCTGCTGATGGCCGCGCTGCTGATCGAGATCAAGTCGCGCATGCTGCTGCCGGTGCGCAAGGCCGACACCGGCGAAGAGGTCGAGGATCCGCGCGCCGAGCTGATGCGGCGCCTGGTCGAGTACGAGCGCATCAAGCTCGCCGCCCAGCACATCGACGAGCGGCCGCGGCTCGGGCGCGATTTCGCGCACGCGATCGTGGTGATCGAGCAGACCATGGTCCGGCACCTGGCGGCGGTGCAGCCGGCCGACCTGCAGCGGGCCTGGCTCGAACTGCTGCGGCGCGCCCGCCTGACGGCGCACCACCATATCGCGCGCGAAGAGCTGTCCGTGCGCGAGCACATGAGCCAGATCCTGAAGCGCCTGCAGGGGAAGCGTTTTGCCGAGTTCTGCGACCTGTTCGACCCGACGCAGGGCGTTGCGGTGCTGATCGTGAGCTTCCTGGCGCTGCTGGAGCTGGCCCGCGAGAGCCTGGTCGAGGTGACGCAGGCCGAGCCGTTCGCTCCGCTGTATGTGCGGTTGACGTACGTGCCGAGCTGAGGCTCAGGGGGCGCGCGCCCTCACCCCCTCCCCTCTCCCGCTGCGCGGGCGAGGGGCGATCGAGCGGCGCAAGCGCTCAGGCGTTCGCAAGGGCACGCGGAGGGGGTGAGGGCCTGCCCTGCGTAGCTCGCGCAGCGAGCGAAGCAGGGCTACTCGTTCGCGAAAAAGCTCTTCATCCGCTCCATGAAGGAGCGGGCCTGGGGCGAGTGCTTGGCGCCGCCCTCTTTTAACGAGTGTTCCAGGTCGCGCAGCAGTTTTTTCTGCTTTTCGGTCAGGCGCACCGGAATCTCGACCTTGACGTGGCAGTACAGGTCGCCCGGGTAGCTCGACCGTACCCCTTTGATGCCCTTGGCGCGCAGCCGGAACGTCTTGCCGTTCTGGGTGCCTTCCGGGATCGCGATGCTGACTTTCTCGCTCAGCGTCGCCACTTCCAGGTCGCCGCCCAGGGCGGCGGTCGCCACCGAGACGGGCACCTCGCAGTGCAGGTCATCGCCGTCGCGCTGGAACACGTCGTGCGGCTTGATCCTGATTTCGACGTACAGGTCGCCCGCCGGGCCGCCATTCATCCCGGGCTCGCCTTTGCCGCCGAGCCGGATCCGCTGGCCCTCGTCGATGCCGGCTGGAATGCTCACTTCCAGCACCTTGTTGCGCTTCACGCGTCCGTCGCCGTGGCAGCTGGTGCAAGGATCGGGGATCACGCGCCCGCCGCCGTGGCAGGTCGGGCAGGTCTGCTGGATCGAAAAAAAGCCCTGCGTCATCCGCACCGCGCCCGAGCCGCCGCAGGTGCCGCAGGTCTTCGGCTTGGTTCCCGGCCGCGCGCCGCTTCCGCCGCACACCTCGCACATGTCCCACGACGGCACGCGGATGTCGGTGCCGAATCCGCGCGCCGCCTGCTCCAGCGTGATCTCCATGTTGTAGCGCAGGTCGGCGCCGCGGTATGCGCCGCCGGCGCGCCCGCGCGCTCCGCCACCGAAGATGTCGCCGAAGATGTCGCCGAAGGCCTCGGCAAAGCCGCCCATGCCGGCGCCGGCTGCAGCCGAATTCGGATCGACCCCGGGGTGGCCGAAGCGGTCGTAGGCGGCGCGCTTCTGCGCGTCCGACAGGACCTCGTAGGCCTCCTTGGCCTCTTTGAATTTGTCCTCGGCGTGCTTGTCATCCGGACTGCGGTCCGGATGGTGCTTCATCGCCAGTTTCCGATAGGCCTTCTTGATTTCCTCCTCGGAGGAATTCTTGGCGACGCCCAGAATCTCGTAGAAATCTCTCTTCGCCATATCCCGTCAGACAAAGCAAAGCGATCCGACGCCTGCGCGTCGGACCGCTCGAACCGGCGAGGCGATGGTCAGCCCCGCTTGACCTCCCGATAATCGGCGTCGACCACGTCGTCGGCCGGCTTCTTGTCGGACTCGGCCGACGGGGCCGCGGCCTGCGCCGACTCCGCGCCCTGCGCCTGCGTGCCCGCGTACATCTTCTCGCCGAGTTTCTGCGAAGCGGCCATCAGGGCCTGGGTCCTGGACTCGATCGCTTCCTTATTGTCGCCCTTCAGCGCTTCCTCGACGTCCTTGATTGACGCCTCAATGGCGGCCTTTTCGGCCGCGTCCAGCTTGTCGCCGTACTCGCTCATCGCCTTGCGGATCTGGTGCACGGTGGCATCGCCCGTGTTGCGAGCCTGCGCCAGCTCGAAGCGGCGATGGTCTTCGGCCTTGTTGGCCTCGGCATCGCGCACCATCCGCTGGACTTCCTCCTCGGTCAGACCCGAGTTGGCCTTGATCGTTACCTTGTTCTCCTTGCCGGTGGCCTTGTCCTTGGCGCTGACGTGCAGGATGCCGTTGGCGTCGATGTCGAAGGTGACCTCGATCTGGGGCAGGCCGCGCGGAGCCGGCGCAATGCCCTCCAGGTTGAATTCACCCAGCGGCTTGTTGCCGGCGGCAATCTCGCGCTCGCCCTGGTACACCTTGATGGTGACGGCCGGCTGGCTGTCCTCCGCGGTCGAGAAGACCTGCGAGAACTTGGTCGGGATGGTGGTGTTCTTCTGGATCATCTTGGTCATCACGCCGCCCAGCGTCTCGATGCCCAGCGACAGCGGCGTCACGTCCAGCAGCAGCACATCCTTGCGCTCGCCCGACAGCACGGCACCCTGGATCGCGGCGCCCACGGCGACCGCCTCATCCGGGTTGACGTCCTTGCGCGGCTCGCGCCCGAAGAGCTCGCGCACCATATCCTGCACCTTGGGCATCCGGGTCTGGCCGCCCACCAGGATCACGTCGCTGATCTCCGAGGTCTTCAGCCCCGCATCCTTGAGCGCGATCCGGCACGGCTCGATCGTCTTCTGGATCAGATCGTCGACCAGCGACTCGAGCTTGGCGCGCGTCATCTTCAGGTTCAGGTGCTTGGGGCCGCTCTGGTCCGCGGTGATGTACGGCAGGTTGATCTCGGTCTGCTGCGAGGAAGACAGCTCGATCTTGGCCTTCTCCGCGGCCTCCTTCAGCCGCTGCAGAGCCAGCACGTCCTTGCCCAGGTCGACGCCCTGGTCCTTCTTGAACTCGGCGATCACGTAGTCGATGATGCGCTGGTCGAAATCCTCGCCGCCCAGGAACGTGTCACCGTTGGTCGACAGGACCTCGAACTGCTTTTCGCCCTCCACGTCGGCGATCTCGATGATCGAGATGTCGAACGTGCCGCCGCCCAGGTCATAGACGGCGATCTTGCGGTCGCCCTTCTCGTCCTTCTTGTCCAGGCCGAAGGCCAGCGCCGCCGCGGTGGGCTCGTTGATGATGCGCTTGACTTCCAGGCCCGCGATGCGCCCGGCGTCCTTGGTGGCCTGCCGCTGCGAATCGTTGAAGTAGGCCGGCACCGTGATCACCGCCTCGGTGACCGGCTCGCCCAGGTAGTCCTCGGCCGTCTTCTTCATCTTGCGCAGCACTTCGGCCGAAACCTGCTGCGACGCGATCTTCTTGCCGTTCACCTCGACCCAGGCGTCTCCGTTGTCGGCCTTGACGATCTTGTACGGCATCAGCTGGATGGCCTTCTGGACTTCCTTTTCGTCGTAGCGGCGGCCGATCAGGCGCTTGATCGCGTACAGCGTGTTGCGCGGATTGGTGACCGCCTGCCGCTTGGCCGGGGCGCCGACCAGGATTTCGCCGTTGTCCATGTAGGCAACGACCGAAGGCGTGGTGCGCGCGCCTTCCGAGTTTTCGATGACCTTGGGCTGCCCGCCTTCGACGACCGCCACGCAGGAGTTGGTGGTTCCGAGGTCGATTCCGACGATCTTGCTCATCTGGCTTTCCTCAATTCAATGTGCTGCGTATCGTTGCCTTCCGTGACCCTAATTGGAGTCCGGCCGCGGTCTTTCAAGAGCCCTGGCTGACCGTGACGAGCGCGGGTCGCAGCACGCGATCGGCGATCATCCAGCCTTTTTGCAGCACCGTCACCACCTGGTTGGGCGCCAGTGCTTCACCGGGGGCGATCGGAACCGTCGAAATGGCCTCGTGCCGGTGCGGATCGAACTTCTGGCCGACCGGATTGATTTCGACGATGCGGGCCCGTTCGAACGCGGCGCGCAGCAGCCGCAGCGTGATCTCGACGCCCTCGCGCAGCTTTTCCGGGTCGTACGGGCTCGCCTCGAGCGCCCGTTCCAGGCTGTCGGCCACCGGAAGCAGCGAGTCGGCGAACGACTCGATCGCGAACTTCTGGGTCTTGGCGATCTCTTCCTGCGCTCGCCGGCGCGCGTTGTCCAGATCGGCCCGCGCCCGCAGGTACAGATCGTAGTTTTCCGCCGCTTTCTGGCGCCAAGCCTGCAACTCGGCCAGCGGATCCGAGGCCGCTTCGGCCCGCTCCGGCCCGTCGTTGGCAGCTTCCAGCGATTTTCCCTGAGGTCCGGTTTCGGGCTCCAAGGTTGCGCCTCCCCCTTTTTTCCCAAATGCATGAAAGGAAATGACTTTTGCAGATGTTGGGGCCGCCCGCCGGTTTTCAAGCCCGGGCCTTTTCCAAAAGTTCCATACAACTGCTCATTAAGGGGATGCCCCAATCCGGCGTCGGCTGCAGGTCCTGGCCATGCGTTAATCGAGCAGAATCAACGCATCGTTTACAGAGGCAACGCCTCGTTGACGGAGGATCCAGATGGACGCAATCGAGCCAACGGCGAAGAAGCTGCACCCGCTGGTGGCAACCGCCGCAACCGCCGTGATCGTGGTCAGCGTGCTGGGTGCCATCGTGCTGATCACGGACAAAGTCGCCGCGTACCGCAGTGCGGCCACGGCCGCGGACGCGACCGGCACCGCGGCCTCCAGCACACCGGCCGCCCCCGCGGAAACGGCCGCCCCCGCCGAGAAGCCGATCACGGCGGCGCCGACTCCAAAGCCCAAAACGGTCCACACGACGCCGAAGCCGAAGGTGCCACCCACCGTGGTTGCGCAGACGGCAAGCCCGCAACCCCCGCCGGCCGCGGTGCCCGCGGTTCCGCCGGACCTGGCCGTGGCCGCACCGCCACCGCCGCCTGTCTGCAGGGACTGCGGCGTCGTGGCCGGGGTCAGGGCCGTGAAGACGCCTGGCGAGGGATCCGGGGTCGGGGCAGTGGCCGGGGGCGTCGTGGGTGGACTGGTCGGGCACGAGTTCGGCCGCGGCCACGGCAAGGACGCGATGAGCATTCTGGGCGTGATCGGCGGGGCCGTGGCCGGACACGAGGTCGAGAAGGAAGTGAAGGCGACCACCCGTTACGAAGTCGACGTGCGCCTGGACAACGGCCAGCTGCGGACCGTCACCGTTCCGGGTGACCCCGGCCCGATCGTCGGCCTGCGCGTGCGTATCGAAAATGGGCAGCTGATCCGCGAGACGCCGCAGTCGTAATCACCCTCACTGCCGCGGCCCTCACCCCCTCCCCTCTCCCGCTTCGCGGGCGAGGGGCGATCGGGCGCCACAGCACGATGGATCGCCCCTCGCCCACGCAGCGGGAGAGGGGAGGGGGTGAGGGCCTCAACGAGGCGCGCCCATGGCCACGGCCAGCTCGGCGCTGCGCCGGGCCTCGGCTGACTGCCGCTCCTGCTGGCCGGCGTCGACCGGCCAGCCCAGTGTGTTGCGCTCGACCAGATCGGCCAGCGCGCCGATGAAGGCGGCGCCGTCGTTCAGGCACGCGATATAGCGCAGCTGCTGTCCGCCCGCCTGCAGGAACGTCGCCTGCCCTTCGATCGCGATTTCCTCCAGCGTTTCCAGGCAGTCGGCCACGAATCCCGGGCAGATCACGTCCAGCCGCCGCACGCCGCCCCGCGCCAGGCTGCGCAACGTGTCGACCGTGGACGGCTCGAGCCAGCGGGCCCGGCCGAAACGCGACTGGAAGCTCACGCGCCAGCTGCCCGGCTGCAGCCCCAACGCCTGCGCCAGCAGGCGCGCCGTCTTGTGGCATTCGCAATGGTACGGATCGCCCAGCTCCAGGTTGCGCCGCGGCAGGCCGTGAAAGCTCATCAACAGGCACTCGCCGCGTCCGTAGCGCTCCCAGTGCGCGGCCACGCTGGCGCGCAACGCTTCGATGTAGCCGGCCTCGTCGGCAAAGTGCTTGATCCAGCGCACCTCGGGCACGTCGCGCAGGCGGGACAGGACGCGGTTCACGCCGTCCACCGCCGAGCCGGTCGAGGTCGCCGAGTACTGCGGATAAAGCGGCAGCATCAGCATGCGCGTGACCTGGCGTGCGCGCAGCTGCTGCAGCACTGCGCCGATCGAGGGCTGCCCGTAGCGCATCGCCAGCGCGACCTCCAGCTCCAGCCCGCGCCGGGCCAGCTCGGCACCCAGCGCGGCGGCCTGGCGCTGCGAATGCACCAGCAGCGGCGAACCTTCGGCGGTCCACACCGCCGCATACTTGGCCGCGGAACGGGGCGGCCGCAGCGCCAGCACCGGCCCGTACAGGATCGGCCACCAGAGCCAGCGCGGCAGCTCGATCACGCGCGGATCCGACAGGAACTCGCGCAGGTAGCGCCGCACCGCGGCGGAAGTGGGCGCCTGCGGCGTGCCCAGGTTGATCAGTACGACGGCCGAGCGCTGCGGGCCGCCGTGAACGTACCGATCCGGTCCGACGAATTGCATCGGGCGAGCCGCTATTCGCGCGACAGCGCGTTCGACAGCAGCTTGGCCGTGATGTCGACGATCGGGATCACGCGCTCGTAGGCCATCCGGGTCGGACCGATCACGCCGAGGGTTCCCACCACCTGGCCGTCGACCTCGTAGGGGGCCACCACCATGCTGAGCTCGTCCAGCGGCACCAGCTTGGATTCGCCCCCGATGTAGATCTGAACGCCCTGGGCGCGGCCCGAGATGTCCAGCAACTGCAGCAGGCGCGTCTTGTGCTCGAACAGGTCGAAAAGCGCCCGCAGTTTTTCCATGTCGGCGGCCAGATCATTGACGTCGAGCAGTTTGCGCTCGCCCGAAATCACGACCGCATCGGAGCGCTCGGCCTCCTCGGCGCCGGCCTGCACCGCGGCCTCCATCAGGTCCCCCATCTCCTGGCGCAGCTCGCTCAACTCGCCGCGCAGGCGCGAACGGGCCTGCTCGAAGCTCATGCCCGCGAACTGCTGATTGAGCACGTTGCCCGCCTCGATCAGCTGCGACTGCGAATACGGCCGCTCCACCAGCAGGATCCGGTTGTGCACGTCGCCTTCGGGCGACACCACGATCATCAGGATGCGGCGGTCCGACAGCCGCATGAACTCGACGTGCCGGAACGTGGAGGCGCGCCGCGGCGTCAGCACCACGCCGGCGAACGACGACAGGCTCGACAGCAGCCCGGCCGCGGTCTGGATCGCGCGCTGCGGCTCGGCGATCTGCATCTGCCCCTGCATCCGCTGCGTCTGCTCGGCCTCCAGCGGCTGCACCGTGATCAGCGAATCGACGAAGAAGCGGTAACCGCGCGGGGTCGGCACGCGCCCGGCCGACGTGTGGGGGCTGGAGACGAACCCGAGCTCCTCCAGATCGGCCATGACGTTGCGGATCGTGGCCGGCGACAGCTCCAGGCCGGAGATCTTCGAAAGCGATCGGGAACCGACCGGCTGACCCTCCACGATGTATTGCTCGATCAGCCGTTTGAGCAGCAGGCGCGAACGCTTGTCCAGCATGAGTCACATTCTACGAAGCGCAGCGTGCATTGTCAGCGTTGCGCGGGATGCCGGTCCCGCGTCCTTTCTTGCATAATCGGCCCATGACCGCGCCCTTCCGCAACGTGGCCATCTTCGCCAAGCCGCGAACGGAGGGCAATCGGCCCGCGCTGCAGCAGGTGCTGCTCCACATTGTGCGCCTGGTCGAGCAGGCGGGACTGACCCCGATGATCGAGGCCGGCACGCGCCAAGCGGTCGATCTGCGCGGATTCGACGGGCACCCGCTGTCGGTGCTGGCACAGAAGGCCGACGTGGCGATCGTGCTGGGTGGAGACGGCACGATGCTGGGCATTGCGCGCGAGCTGTCGGTGTACGGCACGCCGCTGATCGGCATCAACTTCGGACGGCTCGGCTTCATCACCGACATCGGGCTGGACGAGATGCCCGACGTGCTGTCCGAGATGCTGGCCGGCCGCTACGAAGTCGACCAGCGGCGCCTGCTGGATGCCGAGGTGCTGCGCAACGGCGCCAGCGTGTACCGCGGCAGGGCGTTCAACGACGTGGTGGTGTCGCACGGCACCGCCGGCGGCATCGTCGGCTTCACGGTGCGGGTCGACGGGGCAACGATGTACAACCAGCGCGCCGACGGCATCATCCTGGCCACCCCGACCGGATCGACCGCCTACGCGCTGTCGGCCAGCGGACCGATCCTGCACCCGTCGCTGGCCGGCCTGGTGCTGGTGCCGGTGGCTCCGCACACGCTGTCGAACCGCCCGATCACGCTGCCCGACAGCGTCGTGGTCGAAATCGAGGTCAACGAGATGCGCGACGCCAGCGCGCACTTCGATATGCAGCTGTTTTCGCCGCTGCAGGCCGGCGACGTGGTGCAGGCGAAGTTGAGCGCGGACCGCGTCACGCTGCTACACCCGGCCGGCTACAACTACTTCGAAACGCTGCGGCGCAAGCTGCACTGGAACGTGCTGTCCGGCGAGCCGTACGGCCGGGCCTGAGCCGGCGCCGCCACCGTCCGCCCCGTCGATGCTGCTCACGCTGTCCGTCCGCGACTTCGTCGTCGTGGAAGCGCTCGAACTGGACTTCGGGCCGGGTTTCACGGTGTTGACGGGCGAAACCGGCGCCGGCAAGTCGATCCTGATCGATGCGCTGCAACTGGTGCTGGGCGAGCGTGCCGACCCCGGCGTGATCCGGGAAGGCGCCCAGCGGGCCGAGGTCGCCGCCGAATTCCGGATCAACGAGTCCAGCGCGAGCTGGCTGGCGCAGGCCGGCGTGGGCTGCGAGGACGACGTGGTGCTGCTGCGCCGCACCGTCGATTCGGCCGGCCGCAGCCGCGCCTTCATCAACGGCAGCCCGGTCACGCTGGCGCAGCTGCGCGAGCTGGGCGATGCGCTGGTCGATATTCACGGACAGCACGCGCACCAGTCGCTGCTGCGCCCGGCCGCCCAGCTGCAGCTGCTGGACGAGCACGGCCAGCACGCCGACCCGGCACGAGCCGTGGCGGCCGCGTACGCGCAGCTGCAGCGCGCCCGTCAGGCGCGCGAGCAAGCCGAATCGGCTTCGGCCAGCGCGACCAGCGAACGCGAGCGCCTGCTGTGGATCGCCGAGGAGCTCGGCGAGCTGGATCCCGAGGCGGGCGAATGGGAGCGCGTGTCCTCGGAACACAAGCGGCTGTCGCACGCCGCCGGCCTGCTCGAGGGCGTGCAGGAGTCGATCGACGCGCTGGGCGAAGCCGAGCTGGCCGCCCTGCCCCGGATCGATGCGGCCGGCAGCCGCCTTCGATCGCTGGCCGGGTTCGATGCGCGGCTGCAGCCGGTGCTCGATATCCTCGAATCGGCCCGTGCCGAAGTCGACGAGGCGGTGCGCCAGCTGAACCAGTACCTGGCCCACGCCGACCTGGACCAGGCGCGCCTGGCCCAGGTCGAGGCGCGCATGGCCGCGATCCACGCCGCCGCGCGCAAGCTGCGCAGCCCGCCCGAGCAGCTGGCCGAGCTGCTGCAGAGCACCTGGGGCAGGCTGGACGCGCTCACGGCGGCGTCCGACCTGGATGGCCTGCGCAGGACCGAAGCGGCCGCGCTGCAGCACTTCTCGGCCGCCGCCGCCGTTCTGTCGGGGGCGCGCGCACAGGCGGCGCAGAACATGGGCCGCGAGGTCACCCGCGCGATGCAGGACCTGTCGATGGCGGGCGGGCGCTTCGCGGTTGCTCTGGAATCGGCGCAGCCGTCGGCGACCGGGCTGGAGCGGGCCGAGTTCCAGGTGGCCGGCCACGCCGGCGCGCCGCTGCGACCGCTGGCCAAAGTGGCCTCCGGCGGCGAGCTGTCGCGGATCAGCCTGGCCATCTCGGTGATTGCCGCCTCCGCCACGCCGGTGCCGACCTTGATCTTTGACGAAGTCGACGCGGGCATCGGCGGGGCGGTGGCCGACGTGGTGGGCCGGCGCCTGAAGCAGCTGGGGCAGATTCGCCAGGTGCTGTGCGTGACCCACCTGCCGCAGGTGGCCGCGCACGCAGACCGGCACCTGGTCGTGACCAAGACGCAGGGACCCGACCAGCGGCCGCTGTCGAGCGTTGCGCCGCTGGACCGCGCCGGGCGCGTGGAGGAGCTGGCCAGGATGCTGGGCGGTCAGCAGATCACCGACACCACCCGCAAGCACGCGCGCGAACTGCTCGCTCAGTAGCGCACGCGGTCGCAACGGCGGCTCGCTACTGGCCCCCGTCGGTTTTGTGGCTGCAATTGAGCTTGCGGCATACGCCGTACAGCGCCAGCGAGTGGTCCTGCAGATCGAATCCGCGCTCGGCCGCGATCGCCTTTTGACGCTGTTCGATCTCCGGATCGACGAACTCCTCCACGCGGCCGCAGGTCAGGCACACCAGGTGGTCGTGATGCGGCCCCTCGTTCAGCTCGAACACGGCCCGGCCGGCCTCGAAATGGCGGCGTACCAGCAGGCCCGCCTGCTCGAACTGGGTCAGCACCCGGTACACGGTCGCCAGGCCCACGTCGACGTGCTCCGCCACCAGCGAGCGGTACACATCCTCGGCACTGAGGTGGCGCGTCGATTCGCCCTCGTTGGAGCGCTTCTGGAAGATCTCCAGGATCTTCAGGCGCGGAGCGGTGGCCTTCAGCCCGCTGTCTTTAAGGTCGGTCGGTCCGGACGGGTGCTTCATCGCGAGCCCAATCGGCAGTCATTCAGTCGGTATCATATGCACAAATGAGGGCAATTAATTCGACCTGCGTCAAATCGGGGTGCGGCCCGGCCCGTGTCGCGGCGGCGCTGGCTGCGGCGCTGCTGCTGGCCGGCTGCGGCTCGATCGACAACTACCTGCCCAGATTCCTGAAGCCGTATCGGCCTGACGTTCAACAGGGCAATGTGATCACCGCCGAGATGGTCGACCAGCTCCGGCCCGGCATGTCGCGCGACCAGGTGAAATTCATGCTGGGAACTCCGCTTCTGACCGACCGCTTCCACCCGGACCGGTGGGACTACCTGTATTACCTGAAGCCGCGCAGCGGCGCCGAGCAAAAGCGCAACCTGGTGGTCTACTTCAAGGACAACCGGCTCGATCATTTCACCAGCGACCAGATGCCGCCGGAATCGATGGCCGACAACCTGATCCTGAGTGGTCAGAAACCGGTGGTGCGGCCGCCCACGCAGGCCAAGCCGGCGGCGCCCCAATAGGCCGCCCGGCGCGCGATGAAACTGGCGATCGCGGGAAGCGCCGGCCGCATGGGCCGGATGCTGATCGAGGCGGCACTGGCGGCCGACGACCTGTCGATCGTGGTCGCGCTGGAGCGCCCCGATGCGCCGCAGATCGGCCAGGACTGCGCGCTGTTGCTGGGCCGTGCCAGCGGCGTGATCATCGGGAGCGATCCGTCGGCGATCGCGCAGGCCGATGTGCTGATCGATTTCACCCGGCCCGAGGCCACGCTGCGGCATCTTCAAGTGTGCGTCGAGCATCGCGTGCGCGCTGTGATCGGGACCACCGGCTTCGACGAGGCCGGGCGGCGGCAGGTTGAGCAGGCGGCCCGCAGCGTGCCGGTCGTGTTTTCGCCGAACATGAGCGTCGGAGTCAACGTAGCCTTCCGGCTGGTGGAGCTGGCGGCGCGCATGCTGGGGGACGAATTCGACGTCGAGATCATCGAAGCGCACCACCGCGACAAGGTGGACGCGCCCTCCGGCACGGCGCTGCGGCTGGGCGAACTGCTCGCCAGCGCCCAGGGCCGCACCTTGCAGCAGGCGGCCGTGCATGCCCGTCATGGCGTGACCGGCCCGCGCCGGGCGGGAAGCATCGGCTTCTCGGTGATCCGCGGCGGCGACCTGGTGGGGGACCACACGGCGATGTTCGCCGGCGCCGGCGAGCGCATCGAGATCACGCACCGCGCGTCCAGCCGCAAGACGTACGCGCTGGGGGCGCTGCGCGCGGCGCGTTTTCTGGCGCAGCGCGAACCGGGCCTGTACGACATGCGCGACGTGCTGGGGCTGGGCTAACCGAAACGGGACCGGTGAGCGAATCGTTCGGATTCGAGCATTTCTGGATGCAGGCCGACGGCCTGATCCAGGCCAACGTGTATCTGCTGCTCGCGATGTCGCTCGCCAGCTGGTTCCTGATCATCCTGAAGACCTGGTCCGGCATCAAGGCGCGCCGCGTGCTGCGCCTGCTGGATGCATTCTGGGCCGCGCCCTCGATCGAGCAGGCACTGGCGACGCTGGCCGCGAAGGACTCCGAGGGGCTGCTGGCGCCGCTGGCCAGGGCGGCGCTGCAGGCCTCGGGCCCGGCCGCCGGCGGCTCGTCGTGGAGTGCGACCTCGGACCGGCTGACGCGCGCCTTGCGGTCGGCCATCCAGACGGTCACGGCGCGGCTGGAGTCCGGGCTGACGCTGCTCGCGTCGGTTGGCGCAACCGCGCCTTTCGTCGGGCTGCTCGGCACCGTGTGGGGCATCTACCACGCGCTGCTGAACGTCGCCGCCAGCGGTTCGCTGTCGATCGACAAGGTGGCCGGCCCGGTGGGGGAAGCGCTGATCATGACGGCGTTCGGTCTGGGCGTGGCGATCCCGGCGGTGCTGGCCTACAACGGCATCGCGCGCGCCAATCGGCTGGTGATCGCGCAGATCGACGGCTTCGCGCACGACCTGCACGCGCTGCTGGCGCAACCGGCGGGCGCGGCCGCGGGCGATTGATGACCGCGCCGGGTTGCAACCCATGATGACGTTCGGCCGCTTCCGGCAGAGCACGGATCTTTTCGAGCCGATGGCCGAGATCAACGTGACCCCGCTGGTCGACGTCACGCTGGTGCTGCTGGTCGTTTTCATCATCGCCGCTCCGCTGCTGACGTATGCGATCAAGCTCGACCTGCCGGCCGCGCAGGCCGCTCTGGCCGGCCCGGCGCCGGCCGCGATCGATGTGTCGATCGACGCGGCCGGCACCTTGTACTGGAACCGCACGGTGGTGGATGGCGCGGGTCTGGAGGCGCGCTTGAAAGAAGCGGCCGCCGCAACGCCCCAACCCGAACTGCATCTGCGGGCCGACCGGGCGGTGCGCTACGAGGTCGTGGCCCAGCTGATGTCGGCCGCGCAGCGGGCCGGCCTGCAGCACATCGGATTCGTCACCGACCCGGCCGCGAGCACCGGCCGGGCTCGTTCCAGCCAGCATTGAACCGGCCGCGGGGGTAATGCCGAGCCTGCCATAAGCGGTAGCCCGTTGACACAGATGCGCATGTATATTACATGCGCACATGTTGCGGAGCAGGACCGTGAACACGGACTCGATGGAGCTCACCAACTTCCATCTGGGGCGCCGGCAGAAGGCGGCGCTGAGGGCGCGGGCGAAGGCCAACGGGACCAACGTTGCGGAGGAAATTCGCAGCGCCGTCGATGCCTACTTGTCTGGAGTCACCCCAGAGGAACTCGCGCTTCTGGATGCCGCCACAAGGCAAGCCGCACACGATATCGCCGAGATGACCGAGATGCTGGAGGCGACGAACCACAAGGCCGAGGCCGTCTTTGCCGAACTGGGGAGAATGCGCCGGGTGCGAAGGCCTGATTTGCCGATCGCCGACTCCGCGGGGTCCGTCGTCTACACGGCGAAGCGCCGGAACAAGGCGAAAGGCAAAGGCTGAGCGGCATGAGCACGATCACCGAGATCCTGGATCGCCTGTCCGGGATCGCCGTGCTCAAGGAACGCCTCGCGGAGACCAACCGCCACGTCGACCGCAGCCTGGCCTGGCTTCTTGACCATGAGAAAAGACTGATCCGGCTCGAAGCGAAGACCGAGGTGACGCGCCCGGCCGCGCCCCAGCCTCCTCGCCTGACACGGAAGTGATTCGAAGGCCGGATGGCTCCGGCCCGCGGATCATGGGTCCGTCAGTGCACGGCGCGCTGCGCCGGTGCGCTCCTGGATGAGGCCCCGTCGATCCACTTCAGGATCGGCAGCCACTGCGCCAGGTCCTTTTCGACACGGTTGGGCGCAACGTCCCACAGCGTCAGCCCGTGCGCGGTCAGGTGCACGTAGTTCTGCGTGTCGCGCAGATGTCCGAGCACCGGCAGCCCCAGGCTGTTGACGAAGCGCTCCAGCTGATCGGCCGAGCGCGTGCGGCTGTCGACCCGGACTCCCAGCAGGCCGACCTTGGCGCGCTGGCGGCTCAGGCCGTTGTCGAACAGGCTGACCAGAAAGTCGCGCGTGGCGCAGATGTCGAACATCGACGCCTGCAGCGGCACGATCACGCGATCGGCCGAGGTCAGAACCCCGTTGAGCTTGCGGCCCTTGACGCCGGCCGGCGCATCGATCACGACGTGCGTGGTGCCGTTGGGCGGCCGCGCCATGCCGCGTTCGTCGATGTCCCACGATTCGATGCTCGGCAGATTGGAAGGCCGCAGCTTCAGCCAGGTGGTGACCGACTGCTGGGCATCCAGGTCGCCGAGCATCGTGCGCCGCCCGGAGCGCGCGAAGAACCCGGCCAGATTTGCTGCGACCGTCGACTTGCCGACGCCACCTTTTGGATTCGCGATCAGAACAACCGGCATTTTGTTTTATTCCCCCTCGTACCCGAAGCGCGGACTATATCGAAGGCCGATCCGTTTGCGTCAATTTTTGGCGAGCGCCGCATCAAGAATCCGGTCCGATCCAGAAGACTTCCGTGTGGCCGGCGGTCGTCACGTCGATCCGGGCCCCGAACAACGTCGACAGCGCCGGGGCGGTCAGCACGTCGCGGCGCGCTCCGGCACGCCACCAGCCGGCGCCCGACAGCAGCAGCACATGGGTGGCGAAGCGCGCCGCCGCATTGATGTCGTGTAACACGGCGACCACCGTTTGTTCGTTGTGGGCTGCGAGGCGATCCAGCACCCAGGCCTGGTGGCCCGGGTCCTGGTGGGAGGTGGGCTCATCGAGCAGCAGCACCGGGGTGTCCTGCGCCAGCGCGGTGGCGATCGCCACCCGTTGCCGCTCGCCGCGTGACAGGCCGCGCACGTCGCGCGGAGCCAGGCCGGCGCAGTCCATCCGGCTCAACGCGGCCAAGGCCGCATCGCGCCCGCCCGGCTCGGCGCCGAAGCGATAGCGGGCCGTCAGCACGGTGTCCAGCACCGAGGCCGAAAACGGATCGAGCCAGCGGTCGTTGACCAGCGCGCGCAGCGCGGCCAGCTCCCCGACGCTGCAGCCGTCGACCGGGCGGCCCGCGATCCGGATGGTGCCCGCCTGCGGGCGGCGCGCGCCGGCCAGCGCGCCGAGCAAGGTCGACTTGCCGGAGCCGTTGGGTCCGACCACGACCCAGCGCTCGCCGGCGGCGACCTGGATCGACAGGCCCGTGACCAGGTCCCGCTCGCCGGCGCGCAGGGCAAGGTCCTCGACGCCGATCATATGGGCGCGTTCATTGGCGGCGCAGCTGCCACAGGAACAGCGGAACGCCGATCATCACGGTGAGCACCCCCACCGGCAGCTGCGCCGGCGCCGCGAGCGTGCGAGCCGCCAGGTCGCCCGCCGCCAGCAACGCCGCGCCGATCAGCACCGATGCGGGCAGCGTGCGCCGCTGGTCGTTGCCGACCGCAAAGCGCGCCAGGTGCGGCGCCACGAATCCGACGAAGCCGATCGCCCCGGCCAGCGCAACGGCCCACCCGGTCGCGATCGAGGCCACGATCACCAGCCGGCGCCGGACGTGGTCGACGTGCACCCCCTGCGTGAAAGCCTGCAGATCGCCGCGCATCATCAGGTTCAACGCGGCCGCGTCGCGCGCGCCCGCCCAGCCGCACACCGCCAGCACCGCCAGGCTGATCCACGCGGCGGCCGGGTCGAGCGCGCCGCTCAGGTCGCCCAGCAGCCAGAACACCATCGGCCGCAGGCGCCCGGCCGGCGCCAGCGACAGCGCCAGGCTCAGGGCCGCCGCAGCGAAGGACGCCATCATCACGCCGACCAGCAGCATCGAGGACGACGGCGACTCGCCGGACAGGTGCTCGGTGCCGAACAGGGCCCGTCGCGCCAGCAGGAACAGCACCGCCAGCGCGGCCAGGGCGCCGGCAACGCCGGCGCAGTGGGTCGCGAATGCGCCCGCGCCCACAGCGATGGCCAGCATCGTTGCGCACGCCGCGCCGCCCGAGATTCCGAGCACGTACGGATCGGCCAGCGGGTTGCGCAGCAGCGCCTGCAGCACGCTGCCCGACAGCGCCAGCAGGCCACCGACCGCAATCGCGGTCAGGGCGCGGGGCAGTCGCAGGGCGAGGATGGCCGACGACAACGACCGATCAGCCGGCTGCAGCAGTCCGGTCACGGCGGCGATCGGATCCAGCCGGACGCTGCCGATCATCAGCGACGCCGCCAACGACACCGCGACCGCTGCCGCGAACAACCATATCAGGGCCCGTGCCCGCCGCTCGTTCAAGATCCTGACCTCGATGCCGCGGCGACCTGGCGCGACCGCGTGCCGGCAGCGGCGCACGCTACCACAGCGGCACTGAACGCACGGTATACTGCCGCCGCTTGTCCGCGGTGCCGTGGCGGCTGCCCGCCGCCACGGTTAAACGGGAAACAGGTGAGCGCATCTGGTTGGGCGCGATGCCTGTGCTGCCCCCGCAACGGTAAGCGAGCGTGGACGCATCCGACACGCCACTGCGCGCAAGCGCGGGAAGGCGATGCGTCAAGGCTCGTGAGCCCGGATACCGGCCGAGGACAACGGAACAACCGAAACGCTGCGGGGAAGCAGCGACAGGTGCGCAGCGTCGTTCACGTGCCTTCCGATTTCCCCTGAGCGTTTCCTTTTGCACTCAACCTACCGGCTTGCGGGGACGCTGGCCGCAGAACGGGAAGTCCAGATGGTCCGCCGCATCCAGCCGGTCGCGCTCGCCGCCGCCTTTTTCGGCTGCGCCGCCTTCGCCGACGACACCGGCACGGTCGTCGTGAGCGCCACGCGATTTGCCGAATCCGACCCGCACATCGCCGCCAACGTCAGCGTCATAACGCGCGAGGACATCCAGAACACGCCCGCCACGAACGTGCCGGACCTGCTCAAGGCCGCCGCGGGCATCGAAGTGCGCCCGCTGTACGGCGCCATGGGCATCGATGCGACGATCGACCTGCGCGGCTTCGGCGACACCGCCGGCAGCAACACCCTGGTGCTGCTCGACGGTCAGCGCCTGAACCCGATCGACGCCGGCAGCATCAGCTGGTCGACCATTCCGATGGCCAGTATCCAGCGCATCGAGATCATCCGCGGCGCCGGCACCGTCCTGTACGGCGATCGCGCCAGCGGAGGCATCATCAACATCGTGACCGACCACTCCGGCCAGAGCGCCGCTTCGCTGGAGGCCATCGGGGGCAGCTACGGCTACCGGGGCGGCGATGGACACGCTGCGGGCAGCATGGGCGACACCTATCTGAACCTCACGGCCCATTATGCGGACACGGATGGCTGGCGCCGCAACAGCCGCGCCGATCAGCAGACGGCCGGCGGGCGCGTGGGTCATTCGGTGTCCGGCGGCGAGATCTACTCCGACTTCTCGGCCTACAAGGACTCCAACGGCCTGCCCGGCTCACTGTTGAGCAATGACTACAACACCGACCCGAGGCGGGCGCGAACCCCCTTTGACAGCCAGCAGCGCGACGGCTATCGCATCCGGCCCGGGGCGTCGCTGAAGGTATCGCAGTCGCTCACCTTCGATGGCGAAATCGGCATCGAACACGAGAACTATTCTTCCGACAACGTCTCCTTCGCCAGCGTCTTCGACCGGCAGCGCACGTCGGTGTCGGCCACGCCACGGGTGCGCTGGGTGCAGGACCTCGGCGGCCGGCGCAACGAGACGGTCGCCGGACTCGATTACTACGATGGCAAGGTCGATGCGACCTCGATCGGCTCGCCCTCGGTGATACCGCAGTCCGCCCACCAGGCGAGCGCCGCGTGGTATGCGCAGAACATCACCGAATGGTCGGATCGCTGGTTCCTGACCGTCGGCGCGCGCGAGCAGCACATGAATCAGCATGCCCGGCAAGGTGCTTACATCGTGAATCTGGGCGCCGGTCCCCAGACCGTCCCGTCGTTCGACGGCTCAGCCGTACGCAGTCGCGCCGCCTACGACCTTGGACTGGTGTTCCAGGGCGACGGATGGCGGGCCTTTGGCAAGTACGGGAGCCTGTTTCGCTTCGCCAACACGGACGAGCTGTTCGCCTTCGACCCTTTCACCGGCAACCCGGTGTTCGCCGGCGACCTGCTGCCTCAGCACGGCCGGATCGGAGAACTCGGCGCAAGCTTCGCCGCCTCAAAGTTGAGTGGGCGGCTGTCGGCCTACCGGATGGATCTGACCGATGAGATCGACTTCGACGGAACCACCTTCGCCAACGTGAACCTGCCGCCCACGCGCCGCCAGGGGCTGGAGGCCGAGATCGATTGGACCGTGATCGCCGGCGTCAAAGCGCATGCCGCCTATGCCTTCATCGACGCGACCTTTCAGGAAGGACCCAACGCCGGCCACGAGATCCCGCTGGTCGCACGCAACAAAGCGTCCGTCCAGCTGACCTCGAACAACGGCAGCCTGGGCAGCTACACCCTCGCCGCCACGTACGTGGGCAACCGCCGTTACAGCGGCGACTTCGCCAATGCGTTTGGCACCCTGGCCGGCTACACGACCGTCGATCTGCAGGGCCGCTGGACGGTGGCGCGGTGGACCGTCACGGCCAGAGTCATCAACGCGCTGGATCGGCGCTATGCGCCGTTCGCGGGTTATTCGACTTTCGTCAACGACCACTTCTATTTCCCGGCCGACGCGCGCAGCCTGTTCGTCAGCGCCGGCTACCGCTTTCTGTGATCGGCATGGCCGAAAGGCCTGCCCGACTCATGGCGCGGCCGGCCGCCGCTGGCGCGCGATCTCCAGTTCGCCGCAGAGGCGCTCGGCGCCGTCCAGCAGTCGCGGCGTGTGGCGCTGGATCAAGTCCGGCGGAACGAAGAACAGGTTGTCGCGCGCCGCCGCGGTCAACTGCGGCCAGCGTCGCCAGGCGTCGAGCCAGTCGGGGCGGGCCTCGTCTATGCCACTGGCCACGATGACCTCCGGATCGGCGGCCAGCACCGCTTCGACGGAGACCGCGGGCGCCATCGCCGACAGATGGTCGAAGACATTCACGCCCCCACAGAGCCGGATCGCACTGCCGATGATCTGGCTGCCGCCGACAGTGATCGGCGGGTCGGCCCAGATCTGGTAGAAAGTGCGCACGGGCGGGCGGCCGGAATAGCGTTGCTGAAGGCCCTTCAGGCGGGCGCGGAACGCCGCCGCTGCGGGCCCGGCGATGCTCGAGGTGCCGGCCAGCTCGCCGAACTGCTCGAGGTTCTTGGCGACGTCCTCGACACGGTCCGGCTCCGACAGGAACAGCGCGATCCCCAGGCGCTTGAGTGCCTCCAGCTGACTGGGGGAATTGCCGCTTTGCCAGCCGATCACCAGGTCGGGCCTCAGGGCCAGGATCGACTCGAGGTCCAGGTCCGTGTACGTGCCGATGCGCGCGATGCGGTTGGCCGCCGCCGGGTAGTCGCTGTAGTCGACGGTGCCCACCACGCGATCGCCGGCGCCGGCGGCGAAAAGCATTTCCGTGATGTGCGGCGACAGACTGACGATGCGGCGGGCCGGCTGCCCGATGCGGACTTGAGCGCCGCTGTCATCGTACAGGGAGATGTCGGCTCGCGCGGCAACGGCACCGGCCGCCAGAGCCAGCACCAGCAATCTGCGCACGGTCAATCGGATCAACCCGCCGGACCCTTCAGTTCCAGTGGCAGGCCGGCCACCGTCAGCGTCACCCGATCGCTGGCGGCTGCCACCCTCTGGTTCAGGCGCCCCTGCTCGTCGGCAAAGATCCGTCCCAGAGCGTTCATCGGCACGATCCCGCTTCCGACTTCGTTGCTGACCAGGATCACGCGACCGGGCAGTGCGGGCAGGCCGTCGAGCAAAGCGCCGGTCTGGTCGGCCAGCAGCGGGCAGTCGATCGCCTCGCCTGCTTCGGCCTGCGCCGCGGCGCGGCCGGCGAAGAACAGGTTCGACAGCCACAGCGTCAGGCAGTCCACCAGCACGCAGGTGCCCGCGGCGGCACAACGGCGCAGCGCCGCGGCCAGATAAAGTGGCTCTTCGACGCTGGTCCAGTGAAGCGGCCGATGCGTGCGGTGGTGGGCGACCCGGCGCGCCATTTCCGGGTCTTCGGCGCGGGCTGTGGCCAGGTAAACGACCGCAAGGCCGCTTTGCGCGGCGCGCTGCGCCGCCAGGCCACTCTTGCCCGAACGGGCGCCGCCGACGATCAACTCTGCCATGGGCGCCGAGCCTAGCAGTTCGGCCGCCCGCTCGGCTGACGGCCTGGCTGACTGCGGGGCGGCGGGGGATAATGCGCGGGCTCGGTCAAGGGAACACGGTGCGATTCCGTGGCGGGCCCGCCGCTGTCATCGGGGACGGCCGCCGCAAGTCGAAAGACAGCCACTGGTGGGGATCACCCCGCCGGGAAGGCGCGGCGGTCCGATCGATCCGAAAGCCAGAAGACCTGCCGAGCCGATTTCGAGAACCCGTGGTGAGCGTTCCGCCGGCGCGTGGCAGCGCGCGGCCGCAACGCCGCCCGTTCGAAAAGGAAGAATCGGATGCATTCTGATCTGCCGCAGTTCCGCATCAATGCCGTCGACCGCTCCCTGGCGCCGGCGCTGCAAAACCGCATCGACCACAAGACCAAGCCGGTCGGCGCCCTGGGTCGCCTCGAGCAGCTTGCGCTGCAGCTGGGTCTGATCCAGCGCAGCCTGACCCCGAGGCTGCACCGGCCTCACGTACTGGTCTGCGCCGGCGACCACGGCGCGGCCAAGTCCGGAGTGTCTGCCTATCCCCAGGACGTCACCTGGCAGATGGTCGAGAACTTCCTGGCCGGAGGGGCCGCCATCAACGTGCTGGCGCGCCAGGCCGGCCTGGCGCTGGTGGTGGCCGATGCGGGCGTCAATCACGAGTTCGGACCGCGCGAAGGCCTGCTCGATGCCAAGGTCGCTGCCGGCACGGCCAACTATCTGGAAGGCGCGGCGATGAGCGCGCAGCAGTGCGCGAGCGCGATGCAGCGCGGCGCCGCCGTGGTGCGCGACCTGGCTGCGGGCGGCTGCAACGTGGTCGGACTGGGCGAGATGGGCATCGGCAACACGGCCGCCGCGTCGCTGCTGACCCATTGCCTGACCGCACTGCCGCTGAACGCCTGTATCGGTCGCGGCACCGGCCTGGACGATGCCGGCCTGGCCCGCAAACGCGAGCTGCTGGCCGCCGCCCTGGCGCGTTGGGAGGATCGCAGCGAGCAGCCGCTGCACATCCTGGCGCGCTTTGGCGGCTTCGAGATCGCGATGTTGACCGGTGCGATGCTGGCCGCGGCCGAAGCCGGCATGGTGCTGCTGATCGACGGGTTCATCGTGACCAGCGCGCTGCTGGTCGCGGTTCGGCTGCACCCGGCGATCCGCGACTACTGCGTATTCGCCCATCGTTCCGAGGAGGCAGGCCACCGCGGTCAGCTCGATGACCTGAAGGCCGAGCCGCTGCTCGACCTGGGCCTGCGCCTGGGCGAAGGCACCGGCGCGGCGCTGGCCTATCCCCTGCTGCAAGCCGCCTGCGCCATTCTGGACGAGATGGCGAGCTTCGAATCGGCGGGAGTCTCGCAGCGCGCATGATCCGCGAGCTCGAAGTCTTCTTCGCAGCGTTGCGCTTCTTCACCCGCCTGCCCGTGCCGTCCCGGGTGGGCCACTCGCAGCAGCAGCTCGAACAGGCCGCGCGCTATCTGCCGCTGATCGGGATCATCGTCGGCGGCATCGGCGCGCTGGTCACCGTTGCGGCGGCGAGCTGGCTGCCGATGTCGCTGGCGGTCCTGGCCGGGATGGCGGCGACGCTGCTGGTCACCGGCGCTTTTCACGAGGACGGGTGGGCCGATGCGGCCGATGGTTTCGGCGGCGGCCACGACAAAGGCCGAGTGCTCGAGATCATGAAGGACTCGCGCATCGGCAGCTTCGGCGCCATCGCGATCACGCTGATGCTGCTGGCCAAGTTCAACGCGCTGGTCCAGATCGACGCGCTCGGTGGACCGCGCACGCTGGCCTTCGCGCTGGTCGCCGCTCACGCGCTGTCGCGCCTGGCCGCGACCACGCTGATCGGCGTGCTCGACTACGCGCGCGAGGACGACAATGCCAAGGCCAGAGCGCTGACCCGGCGGCTTGGCGCGGCCGAGTTGACCGTGGCGGCGCTGTTCGGCCTGGCGCCCTGCCTGCTGCTGGACGGCTCCAGAGTCTGGGTCGCAATCGCCCTGGTCGGTGCGGTGACGTTGCTGTGCGCCGGTTATTTCGTCCGCCGCATCGGCGGCTACACCGGCGACTGCCTGGGAGCGACGCAGCAGGTGGCCGAACTCGCCTTCTACATCGGCTTGCTGTGCGCGTCTTCCTGATCCGCCATCCGCGCCCGCAGGTGGCACCGGACATCTGCTACGGCGCCAGCGACGTGGACCTGGCCGACCATGCGCTCGATTGCGCCGCAGCGCTGCGCGCAGCCCTGCCGGCGCAAGTTCCACTGTTCAGCAGTCCGCTGCTGCGCTGCCGGCGGCTGGCCGAGGCCTTGCACCCCGCGCCGAGCTACGACGGGCGGCTGCGCGAGATGGACTTCGGTGCCTGGGAACTGCGGGGCTGGAACGAGATTGCGCGCGCCGAACTGGACGCCTGGGCAGCCGCGCCGATGGCCTACGCTCCGCCGGGCGGCGAATCGGTGAGCCAGGTCTGTGCACGGGTGGCGGCCTTCCTGGCCGAGCACATCGGGGCGGGCAGGCAGGATTTCGCCGTGGTGACGCACGCCGGCGTGATGAGAATCATGGCCGCGCGGCTGCGAGGTCTCGATCGGGAAACGTGGTTCGGTCTGCGCTTCGGCTACGGCGAGCTCACGCTGCTCGATGTGCCGGCCGGGCGCAGTTAATCGGGGCACGGCAACCGTGGCCGCGTGAGTTGGTTCAAGGCGGCCGCCGGTGCTACCATGGTTCGCATGCTGGAAGAACTGGACGCGCTCGACGCAAAGATGCGAGAGCTGGCGGCGCACGTGCGCCAGCTGCGCGACGAGAACCAGAACCTGCGCCGTCAGCTGACGGCGTCGCAGCTGGAGCTGGCGACGCTGAACGAGCGCGTGACCGCGGCGACGCGCCGGCTGGACACGCTGATCGAGGAGTTGCCGGCCGAGCTCAGGGGCAACGGGCACTGATGATCGAACGAACGCGACCCGGTCGCGCTCGGCCAGAGCGGTCGGCATGTCGGTCGAGCAGCTGACGGTCACCATCATGGGGCGCGAGTATCGCGTCGCCTGCCGCCCGCAGGAGCGCGACGAGCTGCTCGCGTGCGCCCAGTACGTCGACCGCAAGATGGCGAGCGTGCGAGAAGGCGGCAAGGTGCTGGGCGCGGACCGGATTGCGGTACTCGTGGCGCTGCAGCTGGCCCAGGAACTGTTCGGCATGCGAAACGCCGACGGCGTTCCGATCGCCGACCTGCGGCGCCGGTTGCGCGAGCTCAATGACCTGGCCGGCGAAATGTTGGCGCCGCAGGAAAAGCTGTTTTGACGTGGCAATTTCACTTCATTGCGCAGCGCCGCAGGGTTAGAATTCGTACTCCCTGCGGTGTACGCGCAAAGGCCTCTTAGTTCCTTGAACCGATGCGCTATGCGCTAGGTTGTTGGACTCGCTTCGCGGTGCGATCGGCACGCGTTTGCTGAACCTAAACGTCGCGGACAACGACCACCCTGAGCCGATGGTTCAGGACGACAGGCCGGGCGGCACGCGCGGGGGTTTTTCTTCTCACAAGCGGGACTTCGTCAGCAACACCGTCTGCGCCTGAGGGATCGTCGATAACGACCAGCTACTGGCTGATGAAATCCGAGCCGGAAGACGGCTCGGTCGATGATGCGCTGGCAGCGCCGCGCGCGACCGTGCCGTGGACCGGCGTGCGCAATTACCAGGCGCGCAACTTCATGCGCGACAGCATGAAGGTGGGCGATGGCGTGCTGTTCTGCCATTCGGGCTGCGAGAAGCCGGGCATCGTTGGAATCGCGGAAGTGGCCAGCGAGCCCTACCCGGACCCGACGCAGTTCGATCCGAAGAGCGGCTATTACGATCCGGGTTCGCGTGCCGATGCACCCCGCTGGGTGATGGTGGACGTACGCGTGCTGCGCAAGACCAGACCGCTGGCGCTGATCGATCTGCGCGCGCATCGCGAGCTCGCCCACATGCGCGTGCTGCAGAAGGGCAACCGGCTGTCGATCACGCCCGTCACCGCCGTCGAGTGGCGCGTGATCCAGCGCCTGCTCAATTCCTCCCACTGACGGGCGAGGCGCCGCCGGCACTCGCGCAGCCGGACCCATCGATCGCAGCAAGCCCGTGCTGCTGTCGGGCGATCCGGTACAGCGCGCGCTCGGTGGGATCGGCATGGCCCAGGGCCGACTCGGCGCGCAGCATCGCCTGCTCGGTACCGGCATCGACCCGGCGGAATTGCCCGACTGCTTCGGCCGACCGGCCGCTGGGGCCCTGTGCCACCAGGTGCCACAAGTACAGCCCGTCCGGCTGCAACGGCAGCGTTGCGGGCAGCTGCATCGCCGCATCGTCCGTCTGCGCCTCGAACACGATCGCGCCGTCGTCATCGATCAGCCGGACGCGGTAGCTCCAATTCGGCCCCAGCGGCCTCCAGCACAGGCGAATCGCATCGCGCGCGAGCTGGCTGCCCATCGGCCCTTCGGCCTGAAGCTCCAGCGCGCTGGCGCCGCGCATCGCCGCGCTGCCCTGCAGCGTGGTGCCTTCGGGTCGAATCCGCAGCGCGCGCAGCTCCGCAGCCAGGTCGCGCCGCGCGAGCGAGCCTTTGCCCGAACGGGCCTGCACGCCGTCCACGCCGGCGACGAACCGGCCCGGGCCTCGCAACTCGTAGATCGACCCCTGCCGCGGATAGGCCAGCACGATGCGCGCGCCGCCGTCCAGCACGACGGTTGCGTTCTGCTCGACCGGGCCGGCCACTTCGGGCGGCACGCCGCGTTGACCGTGCACGATGATCCGGACCGGTCCATCGACCTCGGTCACGATCGCCACCGGTTGCGCCCAACCCGGCTGCGGTCGGGCTAAAGCCAGTATCGCGAACAGGACCGCAGGTGCGACCCTCGCACTGCATGCCGCCATGCCGAGCCTCCTGCGCTGAACGTTAGCGGCCGGCCGCAGCGCCGCCTGTCGAATCTTGAGCAACGCCCGCCATCCGGATTCACGCTCACGGGCGCCAGCCCGCGATCGAAACGGGCGAATGGCCCCGCAGCGCAACCTCTCCCAGCGGGCGCG
Organism: Burkholderiaceae bacterium; assembly: GCA_035511515.1. Taxonomy (GTDB): domain Bacteria; phylum Pseudomonadota; class Gammaproteobacteria; order Burkholderiales; family Burkholderiaceae_F; genus VBCK01. The sequence continues at coordinate 33,522 of DATKFG010000144.1, forward strand.
GGACCGGATCGCCCGGCCCGGTGACGGCCTGCGCCATCGGCGCGAGCCGCGTGAACACGGCCATCGTCATCAACACCGGATAACCGAGCGATTTGGACAGATCCTGCAAGCGCGCCGCCACGTTGACCGCATCGCCGATCGCCGTGAAGTCCTTGCGCTCGCCGCTTCCCAGATCTCCGTATACCGCTTCTCCGCAGGAAATACCCACGGCCAGATCGAGCCCGGCCCGCGCCGAGCCGGGCATTGCATCCAGCAGCCGGCGGCCATGCAGGACGATGTCGCGCGCGGCGTCGAACGCCGCGCGGCACGGGTCGGCGTGCAGCTCCGGCGCGCCAAACAGCACCATCAGGCCGTCGCCGCGAAAATTGTCGATGGTTCCGCCGTGCCGGTGAATGTAAGGCGTCACTGCGGCGAAATAGCGGTTCAGCACTTCGAACACGCGCTCCGGTTCGGTCGCTTCGGACCAGGCCGTAAAACCTCTCAGGTCGGCGAATAGGAAGGCCATCTCGCGCCGGCCGGTCCCGGTTCCGAGCCGCCCGGCGACGATCGCTTCGAACACTTGCGGACTGACGTAACCGCCGAAGGTTCGAGTCAGCCTCGCCCGCTCGCGCCGCGCCGAGGCGACGTCCATCGACGTGCGAACCGTGGCCGCGAGCAGCCCGGCTGAACACGGGGCGGCGATACCGAGCCGCCAACCGAGCGCGTGCAACAGCGTTGCCAGCACCAGCGCGCCGCCTGCGGCCAAGCTTAACGCCGCCCATCGCCAGCCCAGCCAGGGCAACCATCCAATCGCCGCAAGCGCCAGTGCGAGGCCGGCCGCCAGCCAGACGGGCGCGGCGCGGATCAGCCCGGCGCCCAGGACCGAGCGCAGCAACTGGGCGTGGATCACCACGGCGGGGGGCGCCGTGCGCGGATACTCCCAGGCCAGCAGCGAAACCGGCTGAGCGACGCGGTCAACGTACGGCAGCACGCTTCCGATCACCACGACCCGGCCCGCAAACTGCTCGCGCAGCCGCGCGGCGCGGCCGTCGGTTGCCGCGTCGGCCACGTCGATCAACGGCACATAGGCAAAGGCCGCGCCGCGCGTGTAGTCGATCCACCCCGGCTCGGTCGCATCGGCGGCACGGCCGAGCCGGTACGAGATCTCGCCAGCCAGGGTACGCAGCCCCGGCACGGAGAGCCGAGGGTCAAAACGACGCACCACGCCGTCGCTGTCCACGGGCAGCTGCGCGGTCACCAACCCGTGTTCGCCGACCGCGGCCGCGAAAGGAGCGAAGGGCACGCGCAGGCGCCCGCCGGCGTCCGGTTCCAGCACGAACACGACGGGCGTGCGCCGGCCGGCGCTGCTCAGGCCCCTGACCAACGCAGCGTCCGACCCGGGAGCCAGATGATCGAAGGAGCGCTCCGGAAGGACCAGATCGATCGCGATCGCGCGCGCGCCCGCGCTCGAAATCGCCTCCAGCGCGCGGCCCAGCACGCCGTGAACCAGCGCAATCGGCACGCCGGCCCGGTCCAGGGTCGCCTCGTCGATGCCGACGATCAGGATTTCAGGCTCGGCACCGACGATGGCCGGCCCGCGCCACGCGCGAATCACTCCGACCTGCAGGTCGAACAGACGGTCGTCCACCGGGTCGAGGCCACTGCAGCCCGACAACATCCACAGCGACAGCCACGCGATCGCACGCGCCGGCCGGCGCGTGGCCAGACGCGCACGCCACGGCAGCGCGCTTACCGCCAAGGCGTACTCCCGAGACGGCGCGGGCCGACCCAACGTGAATTGTCAACACCGTCGCTCAAAAGGTTGTCAACTCCGGTGCGGCCCGGATAATCATCGGCACCATCAGCGATCGAACCCCGACATGGGGCCGCCAGCGCCCGGCCAGTGGAGGACTGTGTGCCGACCGTCCAGCAGAGCATTGCGGCCATCGAGGATCCCCTGGTGCGTCAGCTGGCGATGCGCGGCCAGATCCGCAGTTTCCCGAAGAACACCGTCTTCATCAACGAGGGCGACCGCGGCGACTCGCTGTTCATCATCGTTGCCGGGCGCGTCAAGGTCTACGTGTCCGACAGCCAGGGCCGCGAGATGATCCTCGACATCCACGGACCCGGGCAGTATGTCGGTGAAATGGCGCTCGATGGCGGGCCGCGATCGGCCTCGGTGATGACCCTGGAAGCCACGACCTGCTCCATGCTGACGCGGGAAACGCTCAAGGATGCGGTCGTCGCCGATCCGGAGCTGGCGATGTCGCTGATCGAGGAACTGATCGACCGCAACCGGATCGCGACCGACACCGTCAAGAACCTGGCGCTGATGGATGTCTACGGCCGGGTGGCGCGGCTGCTGCTGTCGCTCGCCCGCGAGCGCGACGGCAAGCTGGTGGTTCCGGAGCGGCTGACGCAGCAGGACATCGCCGATCGGGTGGGCGCCTCGCGCGACATGATCAGCCGGATCTTCAAGGACCTGACGACCGGTGGCTACGTCACCGTGGTCGACCGGCAGATCACGCTGAACCGGCGCCCACCGCCGAGGTGGTGACGCGGGCCCTCACCCCCTCCCCTCTCCCGCTGCGCGGGCGAGGGGCGATAGGGTGTGCCTGTTCGGACAGGCACGCACTTGCGCAAACCCTCACCCCCTCCCCTCTCCCGCTGCGCGGGCGAGGGGCGATAGGGTGTGCCTGTTCGGACGGGCACGCACTTGCGCGCCCTCACCCCCTCCCCTCTCCCGCTGCGCGGGCGAGGGGCGATAGGGTGTGCCTGTTCGGACCGGCACGCACTTGCGCGCGCCCTCACCCTGTGCGGCCGGGCTGATGGGTGACAGATCAGACCGGGATGATGGGTAACAGTATTTCATGTTCCTTCTTAACCGAGCGGGGGTGCGGGGGGCGCAGCCCCCCGCGCCGGAGAGCGTTTTTCCGTTGGCGTCGGGAGCGGCTCGACGCGCCCGGTTCGGCCGTTGACCAAACCCAGAGGCACCAGGCCGAAATACAGACACCACAGGTCTTCGGCGACCGGATCCAGGCCGACCGGTTCACCGACCAGCGCTTCGCTCAGGTAGATGGAGCGGCCGTGCAGCTTGATGTCGCCGATGGGCCGCACCTTGCGGACTTGGTAGCTATCCGGGTACTCGGGCGGCCGGATGCGCGAGGGATAGGCGCGAGCAGAAGCTCGATAGATCACATCCGGAGTGCGTTGGCCGAGTGCCTCGTGCGGCCGCTCGTGATTGAACTGGCAGCGGAAACGGTCAAACACCTTCTGCTGGGCCTTCAGATTGGCCGCCGCTGGCCGAGTGGCCTCCTGTTTCAGGGTGCGGTGCATGCGCTCGTGCCGGCCGTTTTGCTGCGGACAGCCGGGCTGGATCCGCTCGGGCACGATGCCCAGCTTGATCCACCAGACCGACAGGCGCGAAAGGCCCAGCACCCCCGTGGATGCAAAGGGCGGGCCGTTGTCGGTGCGCATCGCCGAGGGCAGCCCGTATTCGCGAAAGGCCCGTTCAAACCAGCCCCAGGTCTGCTCCGTGCTCGGCGACAGCACGCCGCGGCACTCCAGCAGATAGCGGCTGTAGGCATCCGAAATCGTCAGCGGATAGCAGTACAGCGCATCCTGGGTGCGAAACTGCCCCTTGAAGTCTGCGCACCACAGCACGTTCGGGCCGCTGGCTTCGATCAGGTCAGCCACGTACCGATTGACTCTGGCGCGGCGCCGGCGCGGCTTGACCAGTCCGTGACGCCGCAGGATCTCCCCCACCGTGCTGCTGGCCGGCCAGGGCGCGTGCGGATCGAGCACCTCCAAGCGGGCCAGCAACTTACGCGGCCCCCAGCTCGGGTGCTGGCGGCGCATCTGCAGCAAGCGCTCCACCAGCTCTTGCGAGATCGCGTGAGGCGGATGAAGCGGTGCGTGCGATCGATCCGCCAGCGCCCCCGGTCCGCCGGCCAAGAATCGGTCCAGCCACTTGTAGCCCGTCTTGCGGCTAATGCCGTAGATCTCGCACAGCTCCGCCGTGCAACGCTCACCTCTGAGCACGTCAGACACGAAATGCATCCGCTCCGTCATGGGACAGGTCTCCTTCCAACCCATAGGCAAGTCCTCCTTGCCCATGGATCTTCAACCTGTCACCCATCCTCCCGGTCTGAAGTGTTACCTATCATCCCGGTCTGTACCGTATCGCCCCTCGCCCGCGCAGCGGGAGAGGGGAGGGGGTGAGGG
>DATKFG010000145.1:0-5188 GCA_035511515.1 Burkholderiaceae bacterium
TTCACCACCCCCTTGATGAACGCCGGCGCGTTGGCAATGCGCGTGACCGCCTCGTAGCCGCGAATCTCCTGCACCTTCAGAATGTCGATCCCGTATTCCTCGCCGCCCAGCTTGAAGGTCAGAAACTCCTTCACCCGCACCGCCGCCGCCGCAGTGCCCACTTCGATCCGCTCCATCATGCCCATCGCAAGCTCCGGGAGGTCAATGGCGCGCCCGCTTCACCAGGCCAGCCGTATCCACGATCAGCGCCACGCGCCCGTCTCCCAGGATGGTGGCGCCCGAAATGTCCGGCACGCGCCGGTAGTTCGTCTCCAGGTTCTTGACGACGACCTGGTGCTGTCCGAGCAGCTCATCGACCAGGGCCGCAACACGCCGGCCCTCGGCCTCCACGATCATCATGATCTCGGGGCCGGCACTGCCGTCCTGGCGCGGCACATCGAAGACATCGTCCAACGCGACCACCGGCAGGAATTCATCGCGCACCCTGACCACCCTGCCCGTCGCGCCGACGTTCTGGACCATGCCCGGCATCACCTGGAACGACTCGACCACCGACGCCAGCGGCAGGATGTAGGTCTCTCCGCCGACGCCGATCGACATGCCGTCCATGATGGCGAGCGTCAGCGGCAGCCGCACCGTCACCCGCGTGCCGTAGCCCTCGGCCGAGTCCAGCTCGACCGTTCCATTCAGCGCCGTGATGTTCCGGCGCACGACGTCCATGCCCACGCCCCGGCCGGACACGTCGCTGATCTGATCCGCGGTCGAGAAGCCCGGCTCCCAGATCAGCGCCCACACCTCCGCATCGCTCATGTCGTCGCGCACCGGCAGGCCGCGCTCGCGCGCCTTCTGCACGATCCGCTCGCGCCGCAGCCCCTGCCCGTCGTCGCGCACTTCGATCAGGATCGAGCCTCCCTGGTGCGCCGCCGACAGCGTGATCGTGCCGTGCGGGGTCTTGCCGGCCGCCAGCCGGCTGGCCGGGGTTTCAATGCCGTGGTCGGCGCTGTTGCGCACGAGGTGGGTGAGCGGATCGACGATCTTCTCGATCAATCCCTTGTCCATCTCGGTGGCCTCGCCGACCAGCCTGAGCTCGATCTGCTTGCCCAATTTGGACGCCAGATCGCGGATCAGCCGCGGGAAGCGGTTGAACACGAACGACATCGGAATCATCCGGATCGACATCACGGTCTCCTGCAGGTGCCGTGAACTGCGTTCCAGATCGGTGATGCCGCCGAGCAGCGCGCTGAACTGGGCCACGTCCAGATCCTTGGCCTGCTGGCTGAGCATCGCCTGCGTGATCACGAGCTCGCCGACCAGGTTGATCAGCTGGTCGACCTTTTCGACGGCCACCCGCAGCGTGGTCGATTCCAGCGCTCCGCCCGCCGCCTTGTCCGCCTTGGCGCGCGCCTCGGAGCGGCGCACTTCCTCGCCGTCGGCCGCCGCCCGCGCGGCCGACTGCGCCGCCAGCGTCTTCGGATCGACGAAAAACCCGTAACCGTCGCCTTCGGTCGCCCTCGGTTGCGCCGCGGCCGCCTCGGGATCGGGATGCTGCGCGCCGGCCTCCTCCGCCAAGGCTACGGAGGCGGGCGCCGTGCCGCTTGCGCCGAAATCCGTGATCCGCACCTGCTCGCGGGCGACGTGGAACGAAAACAGCTCGAGCAATTCCGAATCGGGCGAGCTGGTCGTGACCTTGAAGCGCCTGAAGCCGTCCGCCGCCAGCACCCCATCGTCGAGGGCCTCGATCGATCCGAGCGACGGGATGTCGCGAAACAGCTCCGCCAGTCCGTTGGCGGCTTCGCCGCTTTTCAGCGGGCCGATGGCGACCTGCAGGCTGCGCGCCCCGGCCCGCCGGCCCGCAGCGGCGTGCTCGCCGCTAGCCATCTTGCGAATTCGCTCGATCAGCGCATCGGCCGGCGGCCGCTCTGCGGTTCCGCCCTGGTAGCACGCCAGCTGCGCCTTGACCACGTCGCCGGCTTCCAGCAGCAGGTCCACCATGGCCCGCTGCAGCGGCAGCTCGTGCAAGCGCACGCGCTCCAGCAGCGTTTCCAGTTCGTGCGTCAGGCTCGCCACGTCGGCGAAGCCGAAGGTCGCCGCGCCGCCCTTGATCGAGTGCGCGACCCGGAATATCGCGTTCAATTCCTCGTCGCTCGGCCGCGCGACGTCGATGTCCAGCAGGAGCGACTCCATGTTCGCCAGGTTCTCGCGCGCCTCCTCGAAGAACACGGCGTAGAACTGGGTCAGGTCGAAGTCGTCCTGCTGCAGGCCCGGATTGCTGATTTCGCCCATCTGGAGGCTCCCGCCGCTTTACTCGGTTTGCCGTGGCCGGCGCCGGCTGGCCGGCCTCAACGGATCACCTTGCGGATCACTTCCAGCAGCTTGATCGGGTCGAACGGCTTGACCAGCCATCCGGTTGCACCGGCCGCACGCCCCTTCGATTTCATCTCGTCGCTCGACTCGGTCGTCAGTATCAGGATCGGCGTGGACATGTAGGCCGGCAGTCCGCGCAGGTTCTTCACCAGCGTGACGCCGTCCATCCGCGGCATGTTCTGGTCGGTCAGCACCAGGTCCACGCTCTGCGTCATCGCCTTCTCGTAGGCCTCCTGCCCGTCGGCCGCCTCGATCACGTTATAGCCGGCCCCCTTCAGCGTGAAGGAGACCATCTGCCGCATCGAGGCCGAATCGTCCACCGCGAGAATCGATTGCATGTCGTTGCTCCTGCCGAACCTTTCGTGGCCCGGCCTTCCTAAAAAAGATCGATCGAACCAGCCGTCATTTCCACCTGCCGGACCGGATGCGGATGAATCATCTGCAGGCCGCGCGCGGCCTCGTCCGACAGCGAGCGCAGGCGCTCTTCCAGAACCGACAGCCTGCGCTGGGCATGCCCGGTCAACTGGGTGGCCATGTCCTGGAACTGCAGCGCGGTGACCGCGGCGTGCACCGCCTCGACCACCTGCGTGCGCTGCCCGTCGCTCGCAGCCAGCGACGGCAGCACCGAGGCGACCTGGTTGAAGCTGCTCAGCAGCCGTTCGCCCGCATCGTTGATCAATGCCTTCAACCGCTCCAGATCGGCCTCGATCAAAGCGCATTCCTGGGCCGCAGCCAGGCCAGCCTGCTCGCGCGGCGGAAGGTCGACAGCGTCCGATGTCATCGCGTTGTATGGATCGGGAAAATGCGGCCCGCCCGGTTAGTGTCGACGACGCCCGTAGCCGCCGATTCCGGGAAAAGGCGGGCTAAGCGAGGGCAGTTTTGCCTGCGCGGCAGACCGGCAGCGTTGCCGCCAGTCCAGCACGATCGGCGCCCTCAGATGCCCTGAAATGCGCCAAAATCGACGCCCATGAGCGTGCCCGCGAGCGGTCCCGAGTCCGTCCCCATCCGGTTGCTGGTCGTCGAGGACTCCGAGCTCGACTTCGACCTGCTGACCGCCGTGCTGGCCCGTGACGGCCCGCCGCTGCGCGCCGAGCGGGTCGAGGACGAGGCTGGCATGCGCGAAGCGCTCGAGCGGGCACGCGTGGACGCGGTGCTGACCGACCACAACATGCCGCATTTCGATTCCTTCGCGGCGTTGAAGCTCGCCAAGGCGGCCGATCCCGACCTGCCGGTGCTGGTCGTTTCGGGCGAGATGTCCGAGGATCTGGCGGTGGCGGCGCTGCACGCGGGGGCGGACGACTTCATTCTGAAATCGCGCCTGTTCCGGGTCGGACCGGCGTTGACGCGCAGCCTGCAGGCGGCGGCCCAGCGACGCGCAGGCCGCGCGGCGGCGGCCGCGCTGGCCGACAGCGAAGCGCGCCTGCGCGAGCTCACGCGCCATCTGGAATCGGCCAAGGAAGAGGAACGGCGGCGCATTGCCGGCGAGATCCACGACGACATCGGGTCGATGCTGACGGCGTTGCGCTTCGAGACGGTGGCCCTGGCCAAGCAGATGCGGCAGCGCGGGCTCGACGCGCCGCGGCTGCCGCTGATGCTGGACCTGATCGGACAGCTGATGGCGGCCAGCCATCGCATCCAGCACAATCTGCGCCCTCCCGTACTGGACGCCGGCCTGGTGGCGGCACTGCAATGGCTGGTGAGCTCGTTTGCCGCGCGCACGGGTGTCCAGGCGCGCTTCGAATCGAACCGCGAGGACGTGCCGCTGGCGCCGGATGGTTCGGTGGCGCTGTACCGAGCGGCGCAGGAGGCGTTGGCCAACGTATCCAAGCATGCGCACGCACAGCAGGTTGTGGTCCAGCTGTTCGTTTCGTCCGCGGAAGTCTCGCTCGAGGTCAGCGACAACGGCATCGGCTGCGATCCCCGGATGCTGCGCAGCTCGCCCGGTTTCGGGCTGCGCGCGCTGCTCGAGCGGGCCCGCGGGCTGGGCGGGTGGGCCGAAGTCAGCTCGACCCCGAAGGGTGGAGCCAGCGTGATGATCTCGATTCCGGTCCGTACGGACGCGGCGGTCCCGCGTGAGAATGAAGGCGCCAACCTTGCCTGAACGAATTGCGCCCCGAGGGCGGCACCGATGACGCTGCGGGTGATCGTGGTCGACGACCATGCGATCGTGCGGCGCGGCATCGTCGAGATCCTGACCGAGCGCTCCGACCTGACGGTGGTGGCCGAAGCGGCCGACTACGGCCAGCTGCGCACCCAGCTGCGCCAGCACGGCGAGGTCGACCTGCTGGTGATGGACCTGTCGCTTCCGGGCAAGGACGGCATCGAGATCCTGAAGGCGCTGCACGGCGAAAACCCGCGCCTGAAGGTGCTGATCGTCAGCATGCATCCCGAGGAGCAGTACGCGGTGCGCGCGTTCAAGGCGGGCGCCAGCGGCTACCTGAACAAGGCAAGCGCGCCCGAAAGGCTGCTGGAGGCGGTCGAGCAGATCGCTGCAGGGCGCAAGTACGTCACGCCGGCGATCGCCCAGGCCCTGATCGATCAGCTGGCCGCCCCCGATGAGAGCCTGCCCCATGAGCGGCTGTCGGACCGCGAGTTCCAGGTCCTGAAACTGATCGCTTCCGGACAGAGGCTGTCGGATATCGCCGATAGCCTGTCGCTGAGCCCGAAGACGGTCAGCGTCTATCGCGCGCGCATCCTGGAAAAAATGAACCTGGGCAACAATTCGGAGCTGGTGCATTACGCGGTCAAGCACGGATTGGCATGACCCTCACCCCCCTGCTTCGCCGGGCGTAGCCCGGCTTCGCAGGGCGAGCCCTCCCCTCTC
>DATKFG010000146.1:0-29018 GCA_035511515.1 Burkholderiaceae bacterium
CTGGCCGGATATTTCGGCTACGACACGGTGCGGCTGATCGAAAAAACGCTGGCGCGGACCAAGCCCGACGACCTGGGGCTGCCGGACATCCACCTGATCCTGACCGAGGAGCTGGCGGTCATCGACAACCTGACCGGCCGCGCCTATCTGATCGTGTACGCCGATGCCTCTCAGCCGGAGGGATATTCGCGCGCGCGCGAGCGGCTGCGCGACCTGCGCACCCGGCTGGCGCGGCATGTGGAGCCGCCGCACACGCGCGCCAGCGTGCGGCGCCCCGAGCAGCGCGAATTCACGCGCGAGGACTACCTGGCCGCGGTCGGGCGCGCCAAGCAGTACATCGAGGCCGGCGACATCTTCCAGGTCCAGATCGGCCAGCGCATCAGCAAGCAGTTCGCCGACGCCCCGCTGTCGCTGTACCGCGCGCTGCGGACGCTCAATCCGTCGCCCTACATGTATTACTACGACCTGGGCGATGCGTACGTGGTGGGCGCCTCGCCCGAGATCCTGGTGCGCGCCGAGACGCGGCAGAGCGAACGCGTGGTGGCGATCCGGCCGCTGGCCGGCACGCGCCCGCGCGGCGGAACGGTCGAGCAGGATGCGGCGCTGGCGGCCGAGCTGCTGGCCGACCCGAAAGAACGCGCCGAGCACCTGATGCTGATCGACCTGGCACGCAACGACATCGGCCGCATTGTGCGCACCGGCACCGTCAAGGTGACCGAGCAGATGGTGATCGAGCGCTACTCGCACGTGATGCACCTGGTCAGCCACGTCGAGGGCGCGTTGCGCCCCGGCATGAGCAATTTCGATGTGCTGCGTGCCACCTTCCCGGCGGGCACGCTGTCGGGAACGCCCAAGGTGCGCGCGATGGAAATCATCGATGAGCTCGAGCCCGTCAAGCGCGGCATCTACGGGGGCGCGTGCGGCTATATGAGCTTCGCCGGCGACATGGACCTGGCCATCGCGATCCGCACCGGCATCATCAAGGGCAACGTGCTGTACGTGCAGGCCGCCGCCGGCATCGTGGCCGACTCGGTGCCGGAAAAGGAGTGGCAGGAAACCGAGGCCAAGGCGCGCGCGGTGTTGCGCGCCGCCGAGCAGGTCGAGGACGGCTTCGAGTCGGAGTAGGGCTGTCAGCAGCCCGTGCTGCGTTGCAGCGGTGCGCAGCTTGACGACGATTGGCTGCTTTAGGCGGTTTACTTGTCGGGTTCGGACGACAAAAATCGTCTGCTTGGCCATAAGACCAAACCGCAGCGCACCGCGCACCGCGCAGAGGGGGGCTTTCAGATGTCAAGTTTTCGGATCCGAGACTTGATCGTCGCGGTCGTTCGCGGCTTGCGGGCGGAGCCAGCTGCCCATGGTGACAAGCGAGCCGAAGCAGACAAGGGCACCGAGTGTGAGGGCGCCGGGTGCGTTGCAGGCACCTACGGAATTTACGCCTGCCTTCAAGGCCGGTCGTTCCCGCCGCCGCCCTGCGCGGAGACATATCCGCTCTGTGCCCCCACAAGGCCGCCTCCGTGCGGTTACTACTACGGTGCGACCCTATTTCCGGCCTGTGCGCCGACGAGGGGGCCTCCGATTGCCGATCCGCACCTGCTTTTGGCCTGCACCCGGGGCTGCTCCGAAGCCCCGATCGATTGCATGTCGATCGATGAGCTTGCTTCGTTGAAGGCAGAGCTGGCCAAGGCCATCGTAAAGGTCGATGAGCAGGCGGGTCGGTTGCACCACGCGGCCGAACAACGGGCTAAGCCGCCGGAAACCATCGCGGAGATCAAGGAGCTGCAGGCCAAGCTGGCCGAGGCCATCAAGGACTTGGAGGCCAAGCGTGCCGAGTTGGAACGCGACGGCCCACCAGGCAGCAAAGCGGGGGGATGATCGATTTTTGCAAGGTGCGGCTTCGCTCGAATCCGCGCCTTAGCCTGATTCCCTACGACCGGTTACAGGCACCGGCCGTCAAAGTGTTTGAGTCTCTGAGCGAGGATCCGGAATTCTTCGGGATCCTCGCCCCGCCCGAGGACTCAGTGCTTCCGGTCAAGTCCGTCTCTCGCGACGCGGCGCTGCTGTTCCTGGCGCTGCGCGAACCGGCCTGCCTGCCGCACCTGTTGAACGGCCTTTTCGGAGCGGATGTCGGCGAGCGGCTTCGTTCGTTGATCCTCGATGGTGTATTCGAGATCGAACTGTCCGGGCAGTTTCTGTCAGGTGCGGCTGCGCTGGCGCAGCTCGGTCATCGGGAAAGCAGCGCCCGCACTTCGCACCTGACGCGGCTGTCCACGGACGCAATCGCCTATGCGGCAGCGCTCGAGCTGCTGACGGTGCAGCAAGTGGCCGCACGGCTCTATCTCTTCAATTCAGCGCCCGGCACGCCCGCTGTGCGACGTCGATTCGGCAACGACGATCGGCCCTTCGCCTTGCCGAACGATGGCAGCGAGGCCGCGCATCTTCTCCGATCGCTCTGGCGCAGCGAAACGACGGCAGACGGCTGGCTGGTGTGGAGCAGCTCCGCGTCGGCCTGCAGACCTGCCTACAAGCTGTATATCAGTCCGACCCTGGAGCAATTGCCGCGCATCTTCGAACTTGCGATTGAGGCGTTCGCGAAGTCTCGGTGCACCCTGTTCAAGTTGGGGGAAGGTGCATCCGGCTTGCTGCGTCCGGACAAGCTGGTGGCTTATTTCTCCACCCTCGACTCTTTGCAACAGGCCGCCGATCAGATCCGGACAGCGGCCACGGGAGCAGTGGCGCAGGGCGTACCGTTCACCGCGCCGATCGATGCGGAAGGACTGCTGTCCTGGGGCATGGATCCGCCCCGTTTCCAGCAGGTGCTGGCCTGGCAGCGGCATCAGAGCTGGCGCCAGTGGCTGACCGAGCGCGTCGCCGTCTATGTGCTGGCCGCCAAGGAGGCCGGCGTCGATGTGGATTCGTTTGTCCGCAACCGCATCGATCTGGATGGCGTCGACCCGTCGACCTGGAATCCCGACCTGGCCATCTGGCGCGGGCCGGCCGGTGGCGGGCAGGAGCTTACTTGAGCATCGATCGCGAGCTGATCTTGCCGCAGGACGTTCATATCGTTCCCGTGGCGGATCTGCCGGCGGACATTCGCGCAAAGATCGATGCGTCCGACCAGGACTTTACGATCACGCGCGATCGGTCGCGCGCACCCTCCAGCGTGGTCGACAGCGACAGCGCCGAGCTGTTGGCGAGCTTTCGCACACCGACGCGCATTGTCGATGCTGTTCTGTCGTTCGCCGGCAAGCGGGGCCTGGATCCGCATGCCACGCTCGATCAGGCGTACCCGGTCCTGAGCCGCCTGGTTCGAGCGCAGCTGCTCGTGCCGGCCGACGGCCATGGCGCAAAGCCGATCGAAGAAGAACTCGATGCCGGCACCGTCGTCGGCGGATTTCGTCTCGTCCGTTGCGTCCAGGTACTCGATGACAACGAGGTGTTCCTGGCGCGCGATGAAGCGGGGCGCTGCGCCGCGGTGAAGTTTTATCGATCACCGAGCCAGCAGGCGATCGGGGCCCTGGAGCGAGAAGCGGCGTTGCTCGATCGGGTCCGTGGCGCACGGGCGCCCCAGGTATTTGGCGTGATCCGCATCGGGTCGGGCATTGGACTGGTGACCGAATGGGTGTTCGGCACCGATGCGCTCGCGGCGGCTGATTTGCTGCGAGGCGGCCGCGAAAAGCGCAGCGAACATCGCCTTCTCACGCTGTGCGCCGAAGTCGCACGCGCGTTTGCGGACGTGCACGAAGCGGGGCTGTTGCATGGGGACGTGCACCCCCGCAACGTGCTCGTTGAGCGGTCGGGGGCGGTCCGACTGATCGATTTCGGACTGGCGCGCGAGGTTGCGGCCTTGAGCGATCAGGATGTGCGGGGCGGCGTGCCGTTCTACTTCGACCCGCAGTTCGCTCAGGCCCAGCGCAGGGGGCAACCGGCGCTCGCCAGCTGCATGGCCGAGCAGTATTCGGTCGCAGCCATGCTGTACCAGATGTGGACGGGCGTGCATTACCTGGACTGGAGCCTGGAACGCAATGAAATGTTGCGCCAGATCGTCGAGGACGAACCGGTCGCGTTTCAGGCTCGCCACGTGCCACCGTGGCCCGAGCTGGAACAGATCCTGCGCCGTGCCCTGCATAAGCGCGCCGACCAGCGCTTTGCGGACCTGCGGTCCTTGGCCGCAGCGCTGAGCGCTTTGCTGGGCCAGGCCGAAGCGCGTGACCGGCAGGCGGCGGGGCTGCGCCGGGAGCCGGCGCGCGAGACCGATTTGCTCGACCGCGCCCTCAAGCGCTACGAACTGGGGGGCGAGGCGCTGCTCAACGGGCTGCCCGAAGCTCCGCGCGCCTCCATCAACTACGGCGCCGCTGGCGTCGCCTATGCGTTGCTGCGGATTGCGCAGCGGCGCGGCGCCCCGCGCATGCTGGCCTTGGCGGACGTTTGGTCGCAGAAGGCCTACGCGCTGGCCGGTCGGGACGGCGCCTTCTACAGCGCCCAGATGGAAATCGAACCAAAGACGGTGGGAGAGCGTTCGCTGTTCCATTCACCGGCGGGTTTGCATTGCGTCCGGGCGCTGGTATCGGCCGCCCAGGGTGACGCCGCCACGTCGAATTGGGCGATGCGCGCCTTCGTCGATCATTCCCGTGGGACCAACGACGACGTGGAGGGCGACTCCGAGCTGGACGCGGCCCTGGGCAAGGGCAGCCTGCTGCTCGGGTGCGCGGAACTGATCGAGGCCGTCCCCAGTCTGGCGGAGTTCGAACGGGCAGGCGTGCGGGCCCGAGGCGAGGAGCTTGCGCACGACTTGCTGGGGTCGCTGCAAGCCGGACCGATCGAATCAGCCAGCCGGAAGACCCTGGGCATTGCACACGGCTGGGGCGGGCTGATCTTCGCTCTGCTGCGCTGGGCGCGCGCCAGCGGGCGCCCACCGGATCTCGCCGTGCGCGATAGGCTCGATGAACTGGCGATGCTGGCCGAGCCCGACGGCGCCGGAGCGCGCTGGCCGGTGGTCCGCGGTGGCTCCTCGTTCATGGATGGCTGGTGCAACGGCTCGGCTGGACATGTGATGCTGTGCGCGTTGGCATTCGAAGTGACGGGCGATGCGCGATTTGGCGAACTCGCCGAGCGTGCTGCCATCAGCGCATGGAACAGCGACATCCCGCTCGGAACGCTGTGCTGCGGCCAGGCCGGCATCGGGTACGCGCTGCTGGCGGTCCACCGGGTTACGGGCTCGCAGCGATGGGTCGAGCGCGCGCGCGGCTGCGCCCGACTCGCTGCAGCGGACCGCTCACCGCATTTTCTCCGGGACGCCTTGTACAAAGGTGCCGTGGGCGTGGCGCTCTTGGCCGAAGAGCTCAACGCCCCCGCCGCGGCGGCGATGCCGCTTTTCGAGCCGGTAGACTGACTACCCGCCGGCCAGTTGCCTGCGGGCGAGCCTGCCCTCCAGTTCGATCAATGGCTTCTTGAAAAATGGGCTGACGGCAGGCTGGGCTGTGAAGGCGCGCCGCGCGTCTGCCTGCAGTTCGCGCGCGCGCGCAGGCTTACCGGCCTGCAGCGCGCACAGCCCGGCCTGTGAACGCAGGTAGGCGAGGGTCGGACTGTTGGATGAAAGCCGCCGCTGATGCGTATCGATCAGCGCCGTCAGGGCATCGTATCCCGCGTCGGCCCGTCCGGTACCACAGTCGACGATGGCCTGCAGCCCGTCGAATCCTGCCGGCCACACGGTGTAGATCAGCAGATCCTGGGTGCGATCCGGCGCCGGGCGGTGGGACCACTGGCCGATCAGGCGCTTGGCCTCGGTGAATTTGCCCGATTCGGTATTGAGCAACACCTCGAGCGCGAGAGTCTCCCAACGCGGATCCCAGTGGGTGGTCACGATTTCCGACGGGCCACTGGACAGTTCGTGCTTGACGCTGGCCAGCCGCTCGGCTGCGGCGGTCAAGTCACCGCCCATGATGCGCGAGCGGATCGCATTGATTTCAGGGTCGACCACCGCGTCATCTCGAACGCCTTGGGCGGCCAGCCCGGTCTCGCGCACGCGGTGAATCTCGTCCCACAGGGCCGTGGCCACGTCATGCTGGCCGGCTGCGTCGGCCCATTGCCCATACAGGTACATGGCGACGTACTTGATGGCAATCGCGGGAGACTCATCCGTGTCCAGCGGCGCCTCGTTAAGCACCTCGAACGAGCGCTTCATCAACGGCTCAGCCAGCTGGATGTCGCCGCGATCGGTGTAAGCGGCGCCGGCGGCCAGGTCCGTCCTCGCCCGCAGCAGCGCCGGCACGCCCGAAGCGCTGCGATCGAGCGTGGCCCTGAGCTTCTCGAGGCGTTCGATGCCGTGGTCCGGGATTACGCGCAAGTCGTTCAGGCGGACGATCAGATCGAGCTCCATCGAGACCGCTTCCAGATCGTCGTTACCCGACATGCGGCGGATGCTCGACAACAGTTGGTCGTACATCGCCAGGCCCGGCTCGACCTCGCCGTATTGGATCAAATGACCTGCGACCTTCTTTTTCAACGCAATGGATTCGGCCGACAGAGGCCCGGTCAGATCCTCGGTCAGCTTTCTGGCGCGCTCGAACATCGCGCGAGCGGCCGTCGGATCCTTGCCATTCCACAGAAGCAGCGAACCGCGCACGCGCAGGATATCCGCGTAGGTCAGCGAGTGCCGATCGGCGTCCTCGAGCAGACTTTCGGCCTGATCCAATTGACCGTTGGCGGCTGCGAATTTGCTTCGGACGAACTGGGCGCGCGCCAGCATCGCATGCAGCCCGGCCGCCTCCTGGCCGCGCTGCCGGCCGATTTCGCCAATGGCCTGCCCCAACGTCGCTTCGGCCAGATCGCCGTGCATCTGCTGGATCTGGGCCCGCGCCAGCAAGCGCAACGCGGCCACCCGTTCGTGCAGGTTGGACGGCGCTGCATTCAAGGCCACCAGCTGGCTCTGCGCCATTTCGGCGGCGTACTTCGGATCTCCGATGTCGGCGAAAATCGTTCCGGCGATTCCCAGCATTTCGGCGCGCAGCGCCGGCTGATCGTCGTAACGGGCGGCAATCCGGCGGGCGCCGCGCTCGACCAGCTCGTGAGCCGGAAACTGCCGCAGTTCCAGCTTGTCCGGATCATCACCATGGTTCAGGTTGAACAGGCCGATCACAAAATCCCGCACCGCGTCGGCCCGCTCGGCCTGTGCCTGGGCCCGCATCGCCTCGAGCCTGGCGCGCTGCGCCTGGGCCATCGCCACGCCCAGCCCGATCAACACCGCCACCAGCGCAGCCGACGCCAGCGCGACGTAGTCGCTGTGGCGCCGGACGAAGCGGCTGACCCGGTACCAGCCGCTGTCCGGGCGGGCCAGCACGGGTTCGCCGTTGATGTGGCGATCCACGTCGTCGATCATCGCATCGACGGTGCGGTAGCGCGCCTCGGGCTCCTTGCGCAACGCCTTGGCCAGGATCGTGTCCAGGTCGCCGCGCAGTGCGCGTTGGGTCGGCTTGGTGGCCACGCGGCTGCTGGCCAGCGGGGCCGGCGCCTGCAGGACGGCCACCTCCAGCTCGGTGAGCGAGGCTCCGGTGACGTGAAACGGCCGGGTCCCGGTCAGCATCTCGTACAGCAGCACCCCCAGCGAGTACACGTCCGATGCGACGGTGACGGGCTCGCCACGGATCTGCTCGGGCGAGGCGTAGCCGGGCGTCAGCATCCGGCCGCCCGCGCGCGTCAGCTGGGTCAGTCCCTCGGCCTCGTCGCCGAGCAGCTTGGCGATACCGAAATCGAGCAGGTGCGCCGTGCCGTCCGCGCTGACCAGCACGTTCGACGGCTTCAGGTCCCGGTGGACGACCAGATGAAGGTGCGCGTAGGCCACGGCAGCGGCGACCTGCTTGAACAGCGCCAGGCGTTCGTGCAGCCCGCGCGGCTTCTGCTGCAGGTACTCGTCGATCGGCAGGCCCTCGACGCATTCCAGCGCCAGGTAGGGCCGACCCTTTTCGTCGGTGCCGGCGTCGTACAGGCGCGCGATGTTCGGATGCGCCAGCCGCGCCAGGATGTCGCGCTCGCGTGCCAGCCGCGCGTGCAGTGCCGGACCCCAGGCCACATGCGGCAGCTTCAGCGCGACCGATCGATCCAGCGCGCCATCGGCGCGCTGCGCCAGCCAGACCGACCCCATGCCGCCAGAGCCGATCTGCCGCTCCAGCACGTACGGCCCCACGCGCATGCCGGGTTGCTCGGAAGGCTCGGTCGGCTCACCGGAACGCCAGTGACCGAGCGCGGGGCGGGCCAGGAAGCGGTCGTCGGGCGCATCGGCATCGGCCAGCAACCCCGCCAGCTGGTCACGGTGCCCGGCGTCGGAACCGCAAAGGCCTGCCAGCCACCGGCTTCGCTCGGCCGGCGCGAGCGCCAGGGCCTCGTCCAGCAAGCGGCTCAGGGTTCGCAGTTCGGCGGGACTGGCCATCCACTTCCTTTACCAATTGATAAATGACAGACGCGAATCGGGGGCCTAAGCCGACACCCGGATCAGGGGACGTCCGTTCGGACAATCCGACGCGATCGGCTCAGGATCGCTGCAGCGCGGCTTTCAGCAACAGGCGGGCCTTGCCCCAGTCGCGTTGCACCGTGCGCTCGGTCACTCCCAGCGTCTCGGCGATCTCGGCCTCCGAGTAACCCCCGTAGTAGCGCATTTCGACCAGTCGGGCCAGCCTGGGCTCGGCCTGCTCGAGCACGAGCAATGCTTCGTGGACCTCCAGGATGGCCTCCTCCCCGCTCGAGAGGTGGTCCAGCAGCTGCGTCGACAGCGTCAACTCGGCGGCGCCGCCGCCCCGGCGCTGCGCCAGCCGCGCGCGCGCCGTGTCGACGATCACGTTGCGCATCACCTGCGAGGCGAATGCGAAAAAAGAGCGCCGGTCCTCCGAGCGCAGCTGCGAGGACTGAATGAAGCGGATGTAAGCCTCGTGCACCAGCGCGGTCGTATCCAGCAGGTTGTTTCGCCCCCCGTGGTACAGGCGCACGTGCGCGAGTTTTTTCAGCTCCTCGTAGGCCAGCGCGAACAGCGCATCACGGGCATCCTTGTCGCCGCCGTTGAAGCGGCCCAGCAGCTCCGTGATCTCACCCATCGGCTCCCCCGGCCCTTTCCGGATGGATCATGGCAAGATGTAAGCGAGCACTTACAATCTAGTCGATCCAATCGGCCGTGTGGATTGTCCATCAAAAGGCGTATCGAATGCCCAGCACGTCGGCGTTGTAGCCCTCTCTTATTCCGCCGAATGTTCCACCCGCGCCCGACCGGTGCATGACCCGCGCCACCAGTTCGAAATGGGGCACCGCATCGAGCGACACGCCGAGCTCCGGAGCGACAAAGCCGAGCAGATGGGCGTTGCCGTGATCGCTGATCTGCCGCTGACGCTCGCGACCGATCGGGCGGGTCACTCCGCTCAACCCGACGGTGCCCGCGACTTCGAAACCGACGCCGCCGAGCTTGAAGTTCTCCCAGCGCACTTTGCCGCCGAGCCACAGTTCGACCGAATGCACCAGGCCGTTGGTGCGCACGGTCCGGGCAGGGTACGTGCGCGGGTCGCCCGGTAGCGGGATCAGGCAACACACCAGGTAATGGCCGTAGCGGTCGTCGATGCCGGCCTCGGCGCGCAGCCGCAGGTCGCGCGCGAGTCCCAGAACGTCGCGTTCGTAGTCGACCCCGGCAATATGATTGTCCCAGGGCTGTTCGCCGATTTCAGGTCGGCTCGCGGTGTAGGTCTCGTTGTACAACAGCGTACTGCTGAAGTCGGTGGTCGACAGGCGGCCGCCGAACACCAGCACCGAATTGGGCCTGGACCGTGCCGCCTCCGCGGACTGCGGCGGCTGCGCTTCGGTCTGGCAGAAGCTCGCCAGCGGTGCCAGCAACGCCAGCAGGAACGACAGGCGCCGCGGGGACGCTTTCACCGGGTGCGCGTTCTTGCGCCGCCGCCTCGCCGAGACGGAACGCCATGCCAGCCGATGCCTGCGGTCATTGATTTACGTAATAATCAAGAGAGGCGCGAGCCGGTTCTGAAGGTGGCCGTGGCCGCACCGGTGTCTGGGCCGTTCAGATCCGGGGCACCCGCGAAAAATAGCAGGTATGAGAGCGCGTATCGTCGCATCGTCTCATTTATGAAACAGAAGGCCGTCCTCTAAATGCTGCTGATGATCGACAACTACGACAGCTTCACCTACAACCTGGTCCAGTACTTTGGAGAACTCGGCGAGGACGTTCGCGTCTATCGAAACGACGAGCTCGGGGTGCAGCAAATCGCCGGGCTGGCGCCGCAACGCATCTGCATTTCGCCGGGCCCGTGCACGCCCAATGAAGCCGGCGTGACGCTGGCACTGATCGAGCGGTTTGCCGGATCGATCCCGATCCTGGGGGTCTGCCTGGGGCACCAGGCGATCGGCCAGGCGTTCGGCGGTCAGGTCATCCGGGCCAAGGCGCTGATGCACGGCAAGACCTCCGCCATCGAGCACACCGGGGTCGGCGTATTTTCGGGGCTGCCGAGCCCGTTTACCGCGACGCGCTACCACTCGCTGGCGGTGCGGCGCGAGACGCTGCCGGATTGCCTGGAAATCAGCGCCTGGACTGCGGACGGCGAAATCATGGGATTGCGGCACAAGTCATTGCCCGTGGAGGGCGTGCAATTCCACCCCGAATCGATCGCGACCGAGCACGGGCACGAGTTGCTGCGCAACTTCCTGACCCGCCACTGAACGCCGGGGGCGCGCTCGCCGGTCATCGAGCCGCGAAGGGAACGCCCGTGTCGATTTCACCCACCGAGGCGCTGACGCGCTGCATCGAGCACCGCGAAATATTCCACGACGAGATGTTGTCGTTGTGGCGGCGGCTGATGAGCGGGGAGCTGTCGCCGGTGCAGATCGCCGGGCTGTTGATGGGACTGCGGGTGAAAAAGGAGACCGTGGGCGAGATCGCCGCCGCAGCCCGCATCATGCGGGAGTTCGCCACCAAGGTCACCGTCTCCGATCAGCGGCATCTGGTCGATATCGTCGGCACCGGTGGCGACGGTGCCCGGACCTTCAACATCTCCACCGCCGCGATGTTCGTCGCCGCGGCCGCCGGAGCGCGCGTGGCCAAGCACGGCAACCGGGGCGTTTCGTCCGGCTCGGGCAGCGCCGACGTGCTGGAGGCGCTCGGTGCTCACATCACGCTGCCGCCCGATCAGGTCGCCCTGTGTCTGCAGCAGACCGGCATCGGCTTCATGTTCGCGCCGAATCACCACGCGGCGATGAAACACGCCGCGCCGGTCCGCAACGAGCTGGGGGTACGGACCATTTTCAACATTCTGGGTCCGCTGACGAATCCGGCTTCGGCTCCCAATCAACTGCTCGGGGTGTTTCACCCGGACCTGGTCGGAATCCTGGTGCGCGTGCTGCAGCAGCTGGGCACCGAGCACGCGCTGGTCGTCTACGGAAAAGACGGCATGGACGAGGTGTCGCTGGGGGCGGCGACGCTGGTGGGCGAACTGAAAGACGGCCAGGTGCTGGAGTACGAGATCCATCCGGAGGACTTTGGCCTGGCGATGGTGTCCAATCGCGGCATCAAGGTAGCCAACGCGGCAGAGTCCCGGGCGATGGTCCTGGAAGCGCTGAACGGTGCGCCCGGTACCGCGCGCGAGATCGTCACCCTGAACGCGGGCGTGGCGCTGTACGCTTGCGGTGCGGCCGGTTCGATCCAGGAAGGCATCGCGCGGGCGCGCGAGGCGATTGCGAGCGGGGCCGCCCGCAGCAAGCTGGATCAGTTCGTCAGCGCCACCCGCGGGCTGGCCGCTGGCTGACAGGACGGGCGGTGCTGCGCCTGCGTGGAACCAGATGTCGGACCTTCTCAGCCGCATACTGCAAGTCAAGCGGGCCGAGGTTGCGCAGGCCAAGCAGCACGAAACATTGGCCGCGCTGCGTGCGCGCGCCGAGGCCCGCCAGGATCTGCGCGACTTCACCGGGGCCCTGCGGGCCAGGATTGCGCAGGGTGCCGCGGCGGTGATCGCCGAGGTCAAGCGCGCCTCGCCCTCGCGCGGCGTGCTGCGCGAGAACTTCGATCCGGTCAGCATCGGGGCCAGCTACGCCCGCGGCGGCGCCGCCTGCCTTTCGGTGCTGACCGACCGGCACTTCTTCCAGGGCGCGCCGGCCTACCTGCACGAGGCGCGCAAGGCGAGCGGCCTGCCCGCGCTGCGCAAGGACTTCATCGTGGACGAGTACCAGGTGGCCGAAGCGCGCGCCTGGGGGGCGGATTGCGTGCTGCTGATCGTTGCGGCGCTCGAGCCCGCCCTGATGCGCGATCTGGAGGCTGCGGCGCAAGCGCTGGGCCTGGCCGTACTGGTCGAAGTGCACGATGCGGCCGAGCTGGAGCAGGCGCTGCGCCTTTCGACGCCGCTGATCGGCATCAACAACCGGGACCTGAAAACGTTCGAGGTGTCGCTCGACACCACGCTGCGGCTGCTGCCGCAGGTCGATCCGCAGCGGTTGGTGATCGCCGAAAGCGGGGTGCTGCAGCCGGCCGACGTGGCGCGGTTGCGCGAGGCGGGTGTGAACGCCTTCCTGGTGGGCGAGGCGCTGATGCGGGCCGACGACCCCGGGGCCGAGCTGGCGCGGCTGTTCGCTTGAGCAGCCTGGCGGCGCCGCTGGCGGCGCAGTTCGATGCGCTGGCGCCGGGCTGGCGCGCCGCCAGCGCCGCGTTCCTGCGCAGCGCCGCCCGCGAGCGGCTGTGCCGCTTCGTCGACGACCGGATCAAGGCAGGCGCGATCGTGTACCCGCCGCGGCCGCTGGCGGTGCTTGAAGGCTGCCCGCCGGATCAGGTGCGCGCGGTGATCGTCGGCCAGGATCCTTATCACGGCCCCGGCCAGGCGCACGGTCTGGCTTTTTCGGTGCCCGAAGGCGTGCGGGCGCCGCCCAGCCTGCGCAACATACTGGCCGAAGTCGCGCGCGACTGCGACTGTGCACGCGTCGGCTCCGTGTGCCTGCAGCGCTGGGCGCGCCAGGGCGTGCTGCTGCTGAACGCGGTGCTGACCGTCGAGCAGGACCGGCCCGCCAGCCACGCGGGTCAGGGCTGGGAGCCGTTCACGCGCGGGCTGGTCGAGGCGGTGGCACAGGAGCCTGCGCCGAAGGTTTTCCTGCTGTGGGGCGCGCACGCACAGGCGCTGCAGCCGATCATCGCGGCCGCGGGCGATCGGCACCGCGTTTTGCTCGCGAACCACCCTTCGCCGCTGTCGGCACGGCGCGGGCCGCTGCCGTTTTCCGGCTGTTCGCATTTTTCGGCAGCCAATGCCTTCCTGACATCGCACGCGCGCTGCGCGATCGACTGGTGCGCGGGCGTGTGAATCGCCCTCACCGCCTCTCCGGCAGCCCTCACCCCCTCCCCTCTCCCGCTGCGCGGGCGAGGGGCGACCCGTCGCCTCAGCTTCGACGTCGTTCCAAGGCACGATGTGTCGCCCCTCGCCCGCGCAGCGGGAGAGGGGGGGTGAGGGCGCTCAACCCCGCCGCGGCCCGCACCACGCGGCGCGGCGCCGTTGCTCTGCGGTGCTCGCGCGCTCGTCGACCTCCAGCACGAAGCGCGGCGGCGGCTGCCTGCTCAGAGTCACCTCGAAGCGATGCAGCTCCTCGCGCCGGAACGTCAACGCCTCGATCGTGTCGCCGGGCGAGTACCGGGCCAGCAGCGCATCCAGGCGCGCAGGCGCCACGCGCAGGCCATCGAGCGCGACCAGCAGGTCCCCGGCCGCAATGCCGGCGTGCTGCGCCGGGCCGCCGTCGAACACCTGTGCCACGCGGGCCTCGCCGCCGGCGGCCTGCAGCGTCACCCCCAGCAGCGCAAAATGGGGCGATTCGAGCGCGAGCTTGCGCTGCAGCCGGATCCCGACCGTCTGCAGCAGCGCGGCCAGGTCCGGATCGCGCGTGCCTTCGGTCCAGGCACGCACGGTGCGCGCCAGATCCAGCCCGGTCGCCTGCGCGATCGCCTCGATGATTCCGTCCTCGGTAACGCCGCGGTAGTCCGGGCCGGCCAGGCGGAAGCTGCGCCACAGCCAGCGCATCACGTCGTCCAGCGAACGGCGGGCGCTGCTTTCGTGCCGGATCGCCAGGTCCAGCGCCAGCGCAACCAGCGCACCCTTCTGGTAGTAGCTCACCACGCTGTTGGGCGCGTTCTCGTCCTGCCGGTAGTACTTGATCCACGCGTCGAAGGAACTCTCGGCCAGGCTCTGCTTCAGGCGCGCACTGCGCTGCATCACGGTGGTGATCGTGCGGCCCAGTACCTCCAGGTACTGGGCCTCGGACACCAGGCCCGCCCGCGCCAGCATCAGGTCGTCGTAGTAGGCGGTGAATCCCTCGAAGGCCCACAGCAGCCGCGTGTAGTTCTCGCTGGAAAGGTCGTAGGGAACAAAAGCCTGCGGACGAATCCGCTTCACGTTCCATACGTGGAAGTACTCGTGGCTGGCCAGCCCGAGGAAGCGCCGGTAGCCTTCGGTCGCCTCCTTCATGCCCAGATGCGGCAGATCGTCGCGCCGGCAGATCAGCGCCGATGAATTGCGGTGCTCCAGACCGCCATAGCCTTCGTCCACCGCCATCGTCAGGAAGGCGTAGCGGTCGAACGGCGGGCGCGGCCGGCGCGGCTCGAACAGGCGGATATGCGCCTCGCACAGGCGGGCCAGATCGGCCTGGACGCGGGCCAGATCCAGCCGCGCCACGCGCCCGCTGATGGCGATCTCGTGGGCCGCGCCGCACGCCTCGAAGCGGGCGTGCGCGAAGCGGCCCATTTGCACCGGACCGTCGATCAGCTCCTCGTAGTCCTGGGCCAGGTAGGTGCCGAACGCGCCGGCGCGGGTGCCGCGCGCCGGCCTCAGGCCCGTGATCAGCTGCCAGGGGCCGCCGCGCGTGCGGGCGGGCGGAAACAGGTCGATGCGGCAGTCCTCGCGTTCGCGCCCGGCCGGCGCCAGCAACAGCGCCGCGCCGTTGAAGAACGCCAGTTCGGCGTCGAGGTAGGCGGCGCGAACCGACAGATCGAAGGCGTAGACCTCGTAGGCCAGCGTCACCTCGCCGTCCGCGCGCGCGCACCGCCAGGTGTGCTTGTCCAGCTTTTCGACGCGCAGCTTGCGTCCGCCGCACAGCGCGGTCAGGCGCACGATGTGGCGCGCGAACTCGCGGATCATGTAGCTGCCGGGGTTCCACACGGGCAGCGCGAAGCGCTGACCCTCCGAGTCGGGGCCATCCACGCGGACGGTCACGTGAAACAGGTGCGCGCCCGGGTCGGCGGGCCGTACGGCGTAGCGGATCGTCATTTGCCCTTTAAACGGGCGATCAGCCAGAGGACGAAGCCGACGGCCATCACGCCGAAGGCGACCTGAAGCGCATGGTGCGATTGAGCATACTTCAGGCTGTTCCAGAGCAGAAAGCCGCAGGTACCGACGAAGATCAGGGGCAGCAGCGGATAAAGCGGCACCGGGCATGGGCGCGCTACGTGCGCGTACTTCTTTCGCAGCACGAACAGCGAAACGCCGCTCAGCAGGAAGAAGAACCAGAACACCGGGGCCGTGAATTCGACGATCGTGCGCACCTGGTTCTGCTCGTACGCGGCGAAGACCACCAGGCCCAGCGTGATCGCGCCCTGCACCACGAAGGCGGCCACCGGCACGTCCCGCTTGCGGTCCCAGCGGCTCATGAACGACAGGATCGGCCAGTCCAGCGCGAGCGCGTAATTCGAGCGCGCCCCGACGATCATGGTCGCGTTGCTGGACGCCAGCACCGACAGGCATACGACGGTCGCAATGAGCGTCTGCCCGAACGGCCCGAAGGCGCGCCTTGCCACGTCGGCGGCCGGGGCGTCGCTCGCCTTGAGTCCCTCGAAACCGAGGCCGACGTCCAGCGCGGCGACGAATACGAGGTACAGAGCCGTGATCACCGCGATCGCGCACAGCAGCGCCGTCAGGATCGCGCGCCGGCCGCCGCGCAGCTCGGCCGAAATGTAGGCGGCCTCGTTCCAGCCGCCATAGGTGTACAGCACGAACACCAGGGCCAGGCCCAGCAAGGGCGGGGTGGCCGGCTGGGCAGCGGCCGCAGGCGAGGACTCGGCCGGCGTCAGAAAGCCTCCGAGGGCCACCAGCACCATGCCGGCGACCAGCACAAGCGTTATCAGGTTCTGGGTGCGCGACGACTCCTTCAGTCCGACCACGTTCAGCGCCGTCAGCAGCACCACGACCAGCGCCGCGTAAACCGCCGACGATGCGGCGCCCAGCGGCAGGATGCGCGAGGCGTAGCCGCCGAAGATGTACGCATGCATGGCGGTGGGTCCGGTCGTGGTCACGACGACGCGCGCCCATCCGAAGAAGAAGCTGACGTCACGGCCGAACGCCCGCGTCAGGAAGTGATAGTCGCCACCGGCATGGGGGAAAGTCGACGCCAGCTCCGCGTAGCACAGCGACCCGACCAGCGTCAGCACCGCGCCCAGGACCCAGGCGGCGAACATCCAGTCGACCGAGCCCGCGGTCGACGCGACCAGCGACGGCAGCACGAAAATACTGCCGCCGATCACGATGCCGCAGACGATCATCGCGGCGTCGAACGTCGACAGCACCGGAAGCGGCACTCCCGGCGCCGCCTCGGCGCCCGAGCGCGTCACGCGGCGCTCAAATCGAACGGCAGTCGTCTGAAGCGCTTGCCGGTCAGGCGCGCCAGCGCGTTGGCAACCGCGGGGGCGATCGGAGGCGTACCCGGTTCGCCCAGTCCGGTCGGGGCGGCGCTGCTCGGGACGATGTGGACGCTGGTCTGCGGCATTTCGTCGAATCGTAGCACCGGGTAGTCCGGGAAGTTGCTCTGCTCGACCCGGCCGTCCTTGAGCGTGATGCGCCCGTACAGCGCCGCGCTCAAGCCGAACGCCACGCCCGAGACGACCTGAGCGTCGACCGTGAGCGGATTGACCGCCCGTCCGCAGTCGATCGCGCAGGTCACTTTGTGAACCCGGATGCGGCCCTGGTCGACCGACACCTCGGCCACTTGGGCCACGACCGACTCGAAGCTCTTGTGCACGGCGACCCCGCGGGCGCGCCCCGCCGGCAGCGGGCTGCCCCAGCGGGACTTGCTTCGAACCAGCTCGAGCGCAGCCCGATGGCGCGTCTGGGCCGGATCCAGCAGCGCCAATCGATACTCGATCGGATCTTTGCCGGCCGCGGCGGCCAGCTCGTCGACCAGCGTCTCCATCACGTACGCGGTATGGGTGTGGCCGACCGAGCGCCACCACAGCACCGGGACGTTGATGTCCGGATAGTTCACTTCCACCCGGAAATTGGGCAGCCGGTACGGGGTATCGACCACGCCCTCAACCGAAGTCGAATCGATTCCATCCTTGAACAGCAGGGGCACCGCTTCGAAGGGTGTTCCCTTCAAGATCGACTGGCCGACGACCAGGTGGCTCCAGGCTACCGGCACTCCGCTCTGGTCGAGTCCGACACGGACGCGGTGCATGTTCATCGGCCGGTAATACCCGCCCCGGATGTCGTCCTCGCGCGACCAGATCACCTTGACCGGCGCCTCGATGCCGGCCTGGCGCATCGCCTTGGCCACGTTCACCGCTTCGACCACGAAGTCGGAGTTCGGATTAGCGCGGCGTCCGAAGCCGCCGCCGGCGAACATCGTGACGATTTTCACCTGGTCCGGCTTCAATCCGGCGGCCTTGGCGGCCAGCGCCTGGTCGAGCGTCTGCATCTGGGTGCCGCTCCACACCGTGAGCGAGTCGGCCTTCAGATCGGCGGTCGCGTTGAGCGGCTCCATCGGAGCGTGCGCCAGGTAGGGAAACTCGTAATCGGCCTCGATCCGCTTGGCGGCACCGGCCAGTGCGTTTGGATCGCCCACGGTGCGTGCGACCAAGGGGCCCGGCTGCGACAGCATGGCCCGGTATTGCTCCAGTTGCGACGCGGTGGTCGGTCCGGCCGGCAGGTCCCACTGCAGGTCGAGCGCATCGCGCCCCTGGTGAGCCGGCCAGTAGCCCTTGGCGATGACGGCGACGCCGATGCCGCCCCGATCGAGCGGAACCTGCAGCACCGCTTCGACGCCCGGCACCGCGCGTGCCTTGGCGTCATCGACTTTGGTGATCTTGCCGCCAAATACCGGCGGGCGGGCCAGCACGGCCACCCGCATGTCCGGCAAGCGCACGTCCATCCCGAACTGCGCCTTGCCGTTGATCTTCTCTGGCGAATCAAGGCGTCGCGTCGGCTTCCCGATCCGCGTGAAGGTCTTCGGGTCCTTCAGCGCGACGTCGGTCGGCACCGGCAGGCCCATCGCGTCGTGCGCGAGCTGGCCGTAGGTGAGCGAGCGTTTTCCGCCCTTCTCGAACACGACCCCGCGCCGCGTGGCGACTTTGTCGGGCGTAACGCCCCAGCGCTGCGCCGCTGCCGACATCAGCATCTGCCGGGCCGCCGCGCCGATCGTGCGCATCTGGGTGTAGCTGGTCATGATCGACATCGAGCCACCCGTGAACTGCGCGTGGAACACCGGGTTCTCGTACACCAGATCGGCCGGGGCATGTTCCGCACGAACCTTGTCCCAGTCGCAGTCCAGCTCCTCCACGATCAGCATCGGCATCGACGTCAGGATGCCCTGGCCGAACTCGAGCTTGCCCACGATGATCGTGACGCGTTCGTCTTCGCCGATCCGGATGAAAGCAGCCGGCGGATAGACCTTGGTGGGCGGTGCGCCGCCTTCCTGTGCGGCCGCCGGCCGGCCGCCCAGAGGGCCACCTTGTCCCAGCCCGATTCCCAGCATCAGGCCGCCGCCGGCCATTCCGGTCGCCTTCAAGAACTGCCTGCGGCTGACCGGCACGGCGCGCCCGGACGCCAGCGCCGTGAGCAGCGCATCCCGATCGGTGTGAACTTCGATCCCAGGGTCCATGTTCGCGCTCCTTACGCCGCCAGCGAGCGGGCCGCATCCTTGATCGCGGCGCGGATGCGGCCGTAGGTGCCGCAGCGGCACAGGTTGCCGGACATCGCGGCATCGATGTCGGCATCGGTCGGATGGCGTTTGGTTTTCAGCAGTCCGATCGCGGCCATGATCTGTCCGGACTGGCAGTAGCCGCACTGAACGACGTCGTTGCGGATCCAGGCCTGCTGCACCACGTGCCCGACCCGGTCGCCCGCAGCGGCCTCGATCGTCATGACTTCGCCGCCGGCGGCCGCCGATACCGGCAAGGAGCACGACCGCACCGCGTTACCGTTCAAGTGCACCGTGCACGCGCCGCAGGCGGCCACTCCGCAGCCGAATTTCGTTCCGGTCATACCCAGGTGATCGCGCAGCACCCACAGAAGCGGCGTGTTGGGATCGGCATCGACAGGTACCGTCTTTCCGTTCACTTTCAGTTGCAGCATGGCCTGACTCCAGCGAATTCAGCTGCGCACAATTTGCCACAGGCGCGGGGCGATTACCCCTGCCCGGCCGCGTGGACAATGCGTTGCGTCTGTGCAGATGAACGATGGCGCGCTTTAGCGATTGACGTCGACCACGACCCGGCCGGTGTTGCGGCCCTCCAGGACGTCGCGTGCCACATCGAAGGCACCCGCCAGAGGGACTTCGCGCACGATCGATTCCAGCCGCGCCGGATCGAGCGACTCTGACAGCACTTGCCAAGCCGCCTGGCGCCGGGCCATCGGGGCCATCGCACTGTCGATTCCGAGCAGGCTGACGCCCCGCAGGATGAACGGCGCCACGGAAGCGGGCAGGTCCATCCCCTGCGCCAGGCCGCAGGCGGCTGCCGCGCCACCGCGCCGCAGCTGGGCGCAGATATTGGCCAGCGTGTGACTGCCGAGCGAGTCCACGGCGGCTGCCCAGCGTTCCGTCTGCAGCGGTTTGCCCGGGGCCGCCAGTTCCTTGCGGTCGATGATCTGGGCCGCTCCGAGCCGCGTCAGGTAGTCCGACTCGCCCGGCTTGCCGGTGGCGGCGACGGCACGGTAGCCGCGCGCCGCCAGCAGCGCGATCGCGATCGAACCGACCCCGCCGGTGGCTCCGGTGACCAGCACGTCGCCCTGGCTCGATTGCAAGCCGTACCGCTCCAGCGCAACCATCGACAGCGCCGCGGTGTACCCGGCCGTTCCGATCGCCATGGCCTGCCGGGTCGTGAACCGGGGCGGCAGCGCCACCAGCCATTCACCGCGCACGCGGGCCTTCTGGGCCAGGCCTCCCCAGTACTGTTCGCCCGCCCCCCAGCCGTTCAGAACGACCCGGTCGCCCACGCGCCAGCGCGGGTCCTGGCTGGCGGCGACGCGGCCGGCACAGTCGATTCCAGGCACCATCGGCCACCGTCGCACGATCGGCGACCGGTTGATCAGCGCCAGCGCATCCTTGAAATTGACGGTCGAATACTCGACCTCGAGCAGCACGTCGGTGCCGGGCGTCTGTCGCAGCAGCTCCTCGTCCGGGATGGAGCGTGCGGCGGCTTCGAACTGCTCGCCGTTGCGGTTCAGAAGGATCGCCTGGAACATCGCGCACCTCGATGCTGGTTGCGCATATATTTTGAACCGGCGCCCGGTGTTCGTGGCAAAATACCCATCCGGTAACGTTCGAATGCCAAAATGAATCCAACGTACCGGCGAGGGACGAAAGCGGCTTGAGTTCTGCGGTCATCCCCCTGAGGCAATCGGCGGTCGAATCGGCGCTGAAAGGCGAAGCGTTCGAACAGCTGCCGTGGCCGACTGTGTGTCTGAACGCCTCGGCCCAGATTCTGGCGGCCAACCAAGCTTTCGCACTGTTCGTCGGGGCCGAGCGCCAGTCGCTGGTCGGACGTCACCTGTCGGAACTGGTCGGCTACGCGCGCCACCGCGACTTCGCCCGCCGCTGGGGCGTGCTGTGGAGCCGGCTGCTCGACCGCGAATCGCTGCAGCAGCGCGCCAAGCTGCGCACCGCCGACGGCCGCAACCTCGTGGTGGACCTGGCCGCATCGCTGCTGAAAGTCGAGTCCGAGCGGGTCGCGGTGGTCGGATTGCGCGAGGTGTCGAACGAGCGCGTGGCCCAGCGAACGGCCCGCAATGCGATCGCGCGGCTGACCGCGTTGTCGGGCGGAAGCGGCGAGGTGGCCCTGCTGCTCGGGCTGAACCGAAGGATCCTGGTGCTGAACGGCGCGATCGACGAGGTGCTGGGAACCTCGGCATCCGACGCGCTGAGCGTCCCGTTCGAGTACCTGATCGATGAGCCCAGCGCGCGCGAATTCATCATCCGCTTCGATCGCGTCTGCGCCGAGCCGGGTCGCGCCCATCCCGCGCTGATCGCGACCGCTCGCGCGCCCGGTCCGGACGGCGCCCTGCGGCGGCTGTCGATCGAGCTGACCGGCTACTTGCACGATCCGCGCGTGCGCGGCGTGGTGGCCCGCGTACGCGACGTCAGCGAGCAGAGCGCGCTGCGCAGCCAGGCGGCCCGCCTGAGGCGGCGCCTGCGCGTGTTCGCCGAACTGGCGGCCGACCTGACCATGCTGCTCGACTCCGGCGGCAAGATCACGTTTCAGTCGCCGTCGATCCAGGCCACGCTGGGGCTGGCGCCGGAGGCGAGCCTGGGACGCAACGTGCTGGAGCTGGTGGTCGAGGAGGACCGGGCCCGGCTGGCCGACGCGATCCGTGCTGCCATCAGCGGCGAGGACGAGGCACGTCCGCGCAACTGCCTGGTGCACGCCAAGACAGCCAATGGCGAGGAACGGGCGCTGTGGATCAGCGTGCGCAACCGGCTGGCCGACGACGCGCTGCGCGGCCTGCTGCTGACGGCGCGCGACGTCACCGACCTGGTGCCGCAGGGCTACGACGCCGACGCGCGTCACGCGCGGCGGCTGGAGCTGCGCGATCGGCTGTTGCAGCTGGCGATCCAGACCCGCGGGGAATACTCCCAGTCGCTCGCCAACGTGCTGCGGGCGGCGGCCGACGCGCTGCGCTGCGGCGGCGTGAGCTACTGGCGCCTGTCGTCGGACTCCGACTCGATGAGCTGCGAGTCGCTGTACCTGTACGCCGACCAGCGCTTCGTGCGCGACTGGAACGGCGTGCGCTTTCCGGACCTGGCTTTTGCCGCGATGCTGGCCCGGCTGGGGCAGAATCGGCCGATCGTGCTCGCCGACACGGCCGAGTCGGAGCTGACGCGCGACCTGATCAAGGATGCGCGTTGGGGCAGTGTGCGCAGCCTGCTGCTGGCGCCGGTGATGCTGGACGGCGAGGTGATCGGCGCGATCTGCGTGAGCAGCACCTCGCGCCGCAACTGGGACGACGACGAGATCGGATTCGTCGTCACCGCGGCCCTGATGGTCGCGCTGGCGGCTGAGGCGTCGCAGCGCCAGCAGGCCGAGACCAAGATCGAGCAGCTTGCCTGGTATGACCCGCTGACGGGCCTTCCGAACCGGCACATGCTGGGCGAGAACCTGCGCGACGCGATCATGACCTGCAGCGCGCGTCGGCGCCGGCTGGCGGTGATGATGATCGACCTGGACCGATTCAAGGAAATCAACAACACGCTGGGACACCTGGTCGGCGACGCGCTGATCAAATCGGTCGGGCACGTTCTGAAAGAGACCATCGGCGACGGCGGCACGGTGGCGCGGATGACGAGCGACGAGTTTGCCGTGGTGGTCAATGAGTTCGAGCACCGGCAGGAGGTGGCGCTGCTGGCGGCGCGCGTGGCGCAGGCGCTGCATCGTTCGGATCTGGTGCCCAAGGTCGACACGCAGATGTCGGCGTCGATCGGCGTGGCGCTGTTCCCCGAACACGGCCGCGAGGGCAGCACGCTGTTGAAGAACGCCAATGCGGCCCTGACTCAGGCCAAGGATGACGGCCGCAACCAGGTCAGTTTCTTCAACGCGATCCGCCACGAGCGCGACACGCGCGAGGCGCAGCTGGGCCTGGAGATGACCAAGGCGGTCCAGTCCGAGTCGGCCCAGTTCATGGTCGACTACCAGCCGCAGGTGGAGATGGCGAGCGGGCGCATCGTGGGCCTGGAGGCCCTGATCCGATGGAATCACCCGACCAAGGGGATGCTCGCGCCGGACAGCTTCGTCAAGGTGGCCGAGAAAAGCGGCCTGTCGGAGCGCATCACCCGCTGGGTCGTCAACGAGGTGTGCTGCCAGATCCTGCGCTGGCGGCGCGTGCGCCCGGGTTTCGACATTCCGATCGCCATCAACGTGGCCGGCAGCGAACTCGGATCGAACAAGCTGCCGATCATGCTGCGAGGCGCGCTGACCAAGTTCCGCATCGAACCCGCGATGATTACGCTCGAGATCACCGAGCGCGAGCTGGTCAAGGACGGCGAGATCAACAACGATGTGCTCTCCGAGCTCGCCTCGCTCGGGGTCGGCTTGTCGCTGGACGATTTCGGAACCGGCTACTCCACGCTGGGTTACCTCAAGCGCCTGCCGATCCAGTCGCTGAAGATCGACCGGTCGTTCGTCGAGGGCATTCCGGACGACGCCGACAGCCGCGCCATCGTCCACGCGATGCTGGCGGTGGCGCGCCACTTCCGATTGAAGGTCGTGGCCGAGGGCATCGAGACCCCCGAGCAGGGCGAATACCTGCGCGCGCTCGGGTGCGAGTACGCGCAGGGCTTCCTGTATTCGCGACCGCTGGCTGCGGCCACCATCCTGGAGCACCTGGAGCAGCAGGGGCTTGCCAGCCGAGGCCCCTCGTAGCCGATCCTGCAGGGTTTCTGTGGCAAGCTAGGCTCGCTTCGAAGCTTTGCCGCTGGACATCGAGGAGGCGCCCCTTATGGAATCACTTGTTCTGGTGGAAACGCGCGGCCGCGTCGGCTGGGCCACGCTGAACCGGCCCAAGGCGCTGAACGCGCTGAACGACGCCCTGATCGACGAGCTGGGCGCCGCGCTGCAGCGCTTCGATCAGGACGACGGCATCGGCGCGATCGTGATCACCGGCAGTGAAAAGGCGTTCGCCGCCGGCGCCGACATCGCCGCGATGAAGGACCGCTCGTTCATCGACGTGTTCAAGGACGACTTCATCACGCGCAACTGGGACGCGCTGCAGCGCGTCCGCAAGCCGCTGATTGCGGCGGTCAGCGGCTACGCGCTGGGTGGCGGGTGCGAGCTGGCGATGATGTGCGACCTGATCATCGCGGCCGACAACGCGCGCTTCGGCCAGCCGGAAATCAAGCTGGGCATCATTCCAGGCGCCGGCGGCACCCAGCGGCTGCCGCGCGCGATCGGCAAGGCCAAGGCGATGGACCTGGTCCTGACCGGCCGCACGATGGACGCGGAGGAGGCCGAGCGGTGCGGACTGGTGGCGCGGGTGGTACCGGCCGCCCGGCTGCACGAGGAGGTGCTGTCGGTGGCAGCCACCATCGCCGCATACTCGCTGCCGGCCGTGATGATGGCGAAGGAAGCCATCAATCGTGCGTTCGAAGCGTCGCTGAGGGAGGGCATGCTGTTCGAGCGGCGCGTGTTTCATGCGCTGTTTGCCACCGCCGACCAGAAGGAGGGGATGGCGGCGTTTCTGGAGAAGCGCCCGCCTCGCTTCGGTCACTCTTAGCTATAAAAGTATTTTCCGTCAGTGGCTTACGTTGTAGTTGCCGGGGGCTCTCGGAGCGCTCCCACAGGCATTGCCCGTGTGTGTTGCCTTGACATCAAATTAAGGCGGCCCGATAATCCCGCTTCTTTGCTGCTTCTGCGCGTTTGCGATGCAACATGCGCGGGGGCGAATTGCTCTTTAACAATCGAACAGCCGATAAGCGTGGGTGCCTGATGAACAGGCGCAACCACTGCGTGCGCGCGTCTCACGACGTCGTCTGCGGTGGCTTTGCTTGGATTTTGATAGGTGCTCACGTCAATTGAAGTATCCGCTTCAATTTCCGCGAGCAAGCGATCGTGCCGATGAAATTGCATCAGCGCGAGCGCACAGGACTAAAACTGAAGAGTTTGATCCTGGCTCAGATTGAACGCTGGCGGCATGCCTTACACATGCAAGTCGAACGGCAGCACGGGGGCAACCCTGGTGGCGAGTGGCGAACGGGTGAGTAATAAATCGGAACGTGCCCGGTAGTGGGGGATAACCAGTCGAAAGACTGGCTAATACCGCATACGACCTACGGGTGAAAGCGGGGGATCGCAAGACCTCGCGCTATCGGAGCGGCCGATTTCCGATTAGCTAGTTGGTGAGGTAAAAGCCCACCAAGGCGACGATCGGTAGCTGGTCTGAGAGGACGGCCAGCCACACTGGGACTGAGACACGGCCCAGACTCCTACGGGAGGCAGCAGTGGGGAATTTTGGACAATGGGCGAAAGCCTGATCCAGCCATGCCGCGTGCGGGAAGAAGGCCTTCGGGTTGTAAACCGCTTTTGGCAGGAACGAAACGGCGCGGGCTAATACCCCGCGTTAATGACGGTACCTGCAGAATAAGCACCGGCTAACTACGTGCCAGCAGCCGCGGTAATACGTAGGGTGCGAGCGTTAATCGGAATTACTGGGCGTAAAGCGTACGCAGGCGGCTTGGTAAGACAGATGTGAAATCCCCGGGCTTAACCTGGGAACTGCATTTGTGACTGCCAGGCTCGAGTCTGTCAGAGGGGGGTGGAATTCCACGTGTAGCAGTGAAATGCGTAGAGATGTGGAGGAACACCGATGGCGAAGGCAGCCCCCTGGGATGAGACTGACGCTCATGTACGAAAGCGTGGGGAGCAAACAGGATTAGATACCCTGGTAGTCCACGCCCTAAACGATGTCGACTAGTTGTCGGGAATTCATTTTCTCGGTAACGCAGCTAACGCGTGAAGTCGACCGCCTGGGGAGTACGGTCGCAAGATTAAAACTCAAAGGAATTGACGGGGACCCGCACAAGCGGTGGATGATGTGGATTAATTCGATGCAACGCGAAAAACCTTACCTACCCTTGACATGCCCGGAATCCCGCAGAGATGTGGGAGTGCCCGAAAGGGAGCCGGGACACAGGTGCTGCATGGCTGTCGTCAGCTCGTGTCGTGAGATGTTGGGTTAAGTCCCGCAACGAGCGCAACCCTTGTCACTAGTTGCTACGA
Source organism: Burkholderiaceae bacterium (assembly GCA_035511515.1). Classification (GTDB taxonomy): domain Bacteria; phylum Pseudomonadota; class Gammaproteobacteria; order Burkholderiales; family Burkholderiaceae_F; genus VBCK01. Next base: position 25,976 of record DATKFG010000146.1, read on the forward strand.
AAGGGCACTCTAGTGAGACTGCCGGTGACAAACCGGAGGAAGGTGGGGATGACGTCAAGTCCTCATGGCCCTTATGGGTAGGGCCTCACACGTCATACAATGGCCGGTACAAAGGGCTGCCAACCCGCGAGGGGGAGCTAATCCTGGAAAGCCGGTCGTAGTCCGGATTGCAGTCTGCAACTCGACTGCATGAAGTCGGAATCGCTAGTAATCGTGGATCAGCATGTCACGGTGAATACGTTCCCGGGTCTTGTACACACCGCCCGTCACACCATGGGAGTGGGGTTCACCAGAAGCCGTTTGCCTAACCGCAAGGGGGGCGGCGACCACGGTGAGCTTCATGACTGGGGTGAAGTCGTAACAAGGTAGCCGTATCGGAAGGTGCGGCTGGATCACCTCCTTTCTAGAGCACGCGCCTCGATTCAGGTGCCCACACTTATCGGTTGTTTTCTACGCTCCAGCCTCGTCGGGGTCTGTAGCTCAGCCGGTTAGAGCACCGTCTTGATAAGGCGGGGGTCGTTGGTTCGAATCCAACCAGACCCACCAGGGTTCCGGGGGTGTAGCTCAGTTGGGAGAGCGCCTGCTTTGCAAGCAGGAGGTCATCGGTTCGATCCCGTTCACCTCCACACTGCTTCGCGCCGAAGCGCCGTGCAGTGAGGCCCCGCCCAACGCGAAGCAGTGTGCCCTCCGTAGCGCGCGGCGCGAAGGAGGGCTGCCAGCAAGCCAGGCTTGCCGGCAGACCAAACGCCAGTGCGTTGAACACTCAGCGCCCTGCCGCTTGGTTTTCGAACCAAGGCTGTTTCGATCTTTAACAATTCGGAAGAAGCAAAGCGCATCAACTCCGCACGATGAGCGCGGGGTTGGTGCTGGGTTGTGATTGCATTTTTTTTCGAGCTCTCAGCATTTGAGAACGGCGAACGCGGTCGCATGAATCCACGCCAACGTTCCGCAAGGAGCGGCGGCAGGGTTATAGGATCAAGCGACTAAGTGCATGTGGTGGATGCCTTGGCGATCACAGGCGATGAAGGACGTGGCAGCCTGCGAAAAGCCCCGAGGAGTCGGCAAGCAGACTTTGATCCGGGGATGTCCGAATGGGGAAACCCACCCGCAAGGGTACCCGCACCTGAATCCATAGGGTGCGAGGAGCGAACCTGCTGAACTGAAACATCTCAGTAAGCAGAGGAACAGAAATCAACCGAGATTCCGAAAGTAGTGGCGAGCGAAATCGGACCAGCCAGTGCGTTTTAGCTGTCGTTCTAGTGGAACGGCCTGGAAAGGCCGGCCATAGCGGGTGATAGCCCCGTACATGAAAGAACGGCAGTGGAACTGAGCGCGCAACAAGTAGGGCGGGACACGTGAAATCCTGTCTGAACATGGGGGGACCATCCTCCAAGGCTAAATACTCGTGATCGACCGATAGTGAACCAGTACCGTGAGGGAAAGGTAAAAAGAACCCCGGGAGGGGAGTGAAACAGATCCTGAAACCGCATGCATACAAACAGTCGGAGCCCCAGCTTCATTGGCCTTCTCACCGGGAGATGTATTTCTCCGGGCTTTACTCAACTCACGTTGAGTGAGGGTCAATCAAGCTGGGGTCACGGCGTACCTTTTGCATAATGGGTCAGCGACTTACATTCTGTGGCAAGCTTAACCGTGTAGGGTAGGCGCAGCGAAAGCGAGTCCGAATAGGGCGTCCAGTCGCAGGGTGTAGACCCGAAACCAGATGATCTATCCATGGCCAGGCTGAAGGTGGGGTAACACTCACTGGAGGGCCGAACCGACTACTGTTGCAAAAGTAGCGGATGAGCTGTGGTTAGGGGTGAAAGGCCAAACAAATCTGGAAATAGCTGGTTCTCCCCGAAAACTATTGAGGTAGTGCCTCGCGTATCACTCCAGGGGGTAGAGCACTGTTATGGCTAGGGGGACATGGCGTCTTACCAAACCATGGCAAACTCCGAATACCTGGAAGTGCCAGCGCGGGAGACAGTGCACCGGGTGCTAACGTCCGGACACGAAAGGGAAACAACCCAGACCGCCAGCTAAGGTCCCAAATATCGGCTAAGTGGGAAACGAAGTGGGAAGGCTAAGACAGTCAGGAAGTTGGCTTAGAAGCAGCCATCCTTTAAAGAAAGCGTAATAGCTCACTGATCGAGTCTTCCTGCGCGGAAGATGTAACGGGGCTAAGCCGGTAACCGAAGCTGCGGGTGTGGACGCGCAAGCGTTCACGCGGTAGGGGAGCGTTCTGTAAGCCTGTGAAGGCGGTTCGAGAGGACCGCTGGAGGTATCAGAAGTGCGAATGCTGACATGAGTAGCGTTAAAGCGGGTGAAAAGCCCGCTCGCCGAAAGCCCAAGGTTTCCTGCTCTACGTTCATCGGAGCAGGGTGAGTCGGCCCCTAAGGTGAGGGCGAAAGCCGTAGCTAATGGGAACCAGGTCAATATTCCTGGACCGATACCAAGTGCGATGGGGGGACGGAGCATTGCAGGTCATCCGGGTGTTGGATGTCCCGGTTTCTGACCGTAGGAGGCCAGTAGGCAAATCCGCTGGCGTATCTCCGAGGGAAAAGATCGAGCGGCGTAAGCCGCGAAGTGACTGAATGTGCTTCCAGGAAAAGCCTCTAAGCTCCAGCTTGGTACGACCGTACCGCAAACCGACACTGGTGGGCGAGCTGAATATGCTCAGGCGCTTGAGAGAACTCGGGAGAAGGAACTCGGCAAATTGACACCGTAACTTCGGAAGAAGGTGTGCCCCAGTAACGTGACAGGAGAAACACCTGAAGCGTGACAGGGCCGCAGAGAATCGGTGGCTGCGACTGTTTATTAAAAACACAGCACTCTGCTAACACGAAAGTGGACGTATAGGGTGTGACGCCTGCCCGGTGCTGGAAGGTTAAGTGATGGGGTGCAAGCTCCTGATCGAAGCCCCAGTAAACGGCGGCCGTAACTATAGACAACCGCTGTAGTTATAAAATCTGGCTATATGCTGGAAACTCCGGCTGAAGTCGAGGTACTCGCCGCTTGACTGCTCAACAGTCGAACAAGCGGA
>DATKFG010000147.1:0-12935 GCA_035511515.1 Burkholderiaceae bacterium
GAATGGAACGGCCTGGACGCCGCCCAATACCCCAGCGCGGCCTACCAGGGCACGCTCGAAGGTTTCGTCGACGGCGCCCCCACGCTCGCCCGCGGCGAGCTCAGCCTGCACGGAGTCGCCAGGCCCGTGACGCTCAAAATCCTCACCTTCAAGTGCATCGATCACCCGCTCATGAAGCGCGAAGTCTGCGGCGCCGACGCCCTGGGCCACTTCGACCGCGCCGATTTCGGCGTGAACGCCGGGCTGCAATACGGCTTCAGCCAGGACGTCACGCTGCGCATCCAGGTGGAAGCGATCCGGCGCGACTGAACCCGGCGGTTGCAAGTTCGCACCGTCGCTCCGTCACCCCCAGCTCGGGTCGCACGCGGGCGCTCCGACGCACGCAGCACAATTCTGAGCAGCGTGCTGCGCGCGTCGGAGGCCGCATGACGATCACCTTCGTGGCCCCGCGCGCGCTTCATGCGGGGCCTGCTCGCCGGCGCCGGCCAGAGCAATGGGCGCCATTGGCGTCGCTGCATAGACCGCGCCGGCGTGACCGCGAATGAGGTCCAGAGTGCCGGCAATGACGCCGAACAAGGTGACCGCGAACATGGCGGTGATCAGGCAAGCGAAGAAGAAATCGTTCTTTCCTGGATAAAATTGTGACTGTTTCATGACCATCCTCACAGGGTTGACAACTCAAAGAAAAAGCCCGGAGGCGTTCAACGCGATCCGGGCTTTTTTTGCCAGCGAGGTTCAGCTAACCGCCTGGACCTCCACCCGGATCATCTGTCGGCGTGGCGATGCCGCACAGCGCCATCCCGAGACGGGACGGCGCGGCTGCAGCCGCCATGCGCGTTGAGCGCAACCACGAGCCGGCCGCCGCGAACTCGGTTCGCAGCGAAAGGACGTGGCAGTTGCGCAGGTTGAACATCTCTAAGCCTCCTTAACCGGTCGACAACAACATCGCCGACCGGTTGCCAGAATAATCAATGTTGATTCAGACCGCAAGACTTCCGAGCGCTATCTGTCGTCGGGAATTCTCGCGTCTTTGCGTCAGTTGAATGTGTGAACTTCGATGTCGTAAACGGCGCTCTAACCGCGTCTGAACTCACGAGGAAATCAGAACCACGCTGCCTTGGCCGCCGTCAGCGCAGATGCTGACGATCGCGCGCTGTCCTGCCGGCCGAGCGGCGAGTTCCTTGACGGTCTGGCTCAGGATGCGCGCTCCGGTTGCTCCGAAGGGATGGCCCAGCGCGACGCTGCCGCCATTGGGGTTCATTTTTTCGCGGGGAAAGGCGCCGAAGGTCTTATCGACGCCGACCCGCTGCTGCAGAAAGTCGCGGCTTTCCAGGGCCTTGATGTGGGCGACGACCTGGGCCGCAAAGGCCTCGTGGATTTCCCACAGATCGATGTCGGCGTAGGTCAACCCGTTGCGGGCGAGTAGGCGCGGGATCGCGTAGGCCGGGGCCATCAGCAGCCCCTCGGTGCGCACATCGATGGAGGCGATCTCCCAGTCGAGCAGTTTCGCCTTCGGGATGTTGGCGGGCAGTCTGGCCAGGCCCGCCTGCGAGGCCACCCAGACACTGGCAGCGCCGTCGGTCAACGGCGATGAATTTCCGGCCGTCAGCGTGCCCCGGCCGCTGGTGCGGTCGAAGCTCGGCGGCAGCTTCGCCAGCTTCTCCAGGGACGTGTCGTTTCGCGGGATGGAATCGCGGCGCAGATCGCCGATCCCGATCACCAGGTCATCGAAGAAGCCCCGATCCCACGCGGCGACCGCGCGCTGGTGACTTTCCAGTGCGATCTGATCCTGCTCGTCGCGCCCTACGCTCCACTCCCGCGCCATGAACTCGGTGTGTTCGCCCATGCTCATGCCGGTGGTGCGGTTGCTCACGGCCGGGATATACAGCTTGACGTCGCCGAGCTTCAGATCCGTCACGTGCGAGATCTTCTGCCCCAGCGAACGGGCCTGCTGAAACCTGCGCACCCAGTCCGACAGAGACTGGCCCAGGCCGAGCTGGATGCGGCTCAGGCTCTCGACGCCGCCCACCAGCGCGAGGTTGCGGTTGACCCCGTCGATCATTCCGGCGGCCTCGATCGCACCGATCATGCTGGTCGAACACGCCATGATGGTCGAGAACGCCGGGATGGTCGGTGCCACGCCCGCGTCCATCAGCACCTCGCGCGCGATGTTGCTCCAGGTCAGGTTCGGGACCACCGCGCCCCAGACCGCGAAGTCTGGCGTGGCGCGGCCCAGCTGGTTGACCATGTGCCGCACCACGGGAACGGAAAGGCTGATCGCGTCGAGTTTGGCCAGCGCGCCATCGACCTTCGCGAAGGGCGTTCGCACGCCCGCGGCAAACCAGATTTCGGGGGTCGTTGAGCGCACGGACGCTCCTTTCAGTTCTTCCCGCCGAAGCGCTCGGTACGGATCAGCGCCGCGGGCACGGTCTCGGCCACGAGGCTGCGGGTGACGGTTTCCACGAAGTCGTTGGAGCCGCACACGTAGACGTTGCGCGGCGATTGCCCCCAGTTCGTCAAAATCTCCCTCAGCAGCGGCCGGTCAAGGCGCCGGTCGAAGTCCCGCGGGCGATGCGGCTTGCCGCGCGTGATTATCAAGACCAACGAGAATTCCGGCTCGCGCGCCTCGGCGTCCAGCAGTTCGTCGCGGAAGATCAGTTCCTCCCAGACGCGGGCCGAATACACCAGCAGCAGCGGCGTTTTCGGCTCCACGGCCGACCAGCTGCGCACGATCGCCATCAGCGGCGCCACGCCCGAGCCGCCGGCGATCAGCAGCGTGGGGCCGCCGTCTTCGGGGCGCCACACGAAGTGGCCGCCAATCGGGCCGCGAAGCTCGATCGTGTCCCCGGCCCGGGCCACCTCGTGAAAGTACGGCGAGACTTCGCCATCCTCCAGGCGCTCGATGGCGAGCTCGATCAGGCCCGTTTCGGGAGCCGAGGCGATGGAGTAACTGCGTTCGGCCTCGTAGCCGTCGGCGGCGGTGAGCCGCACGTCGACGTGCTGGCCTGCCACGTGCCGCTGCAGCGGGGACCGCAGCCAGACGCTGATCACGCGCGGCGTGCGCGGCACGATCCGCTCGATCACCGCCTGCTGCCAGCGCGCCGGGGCGGCGGGGGCGTCCACCGTCATGGGTCGTTCGTGTAGCGTTGCTCGCGCCACGGATCGCCGTACATGTGATAGCCGCGCTGCTCCCAGAACCCGGCCTCGTCACGCGCGGTGAAGCGAAGGCCTTTGAGCCACTTGGCGCTCTTCCAGAAATAAAGGTGCGGGACCAGCAGCCTGGCCGGGCCGCCGTGCTGCGCCTCCAGCGGTGCGCCGCCAAAGCGCGTCGCGATCATCGCTTTTGCACCCACCAGATCCGCGACCGGCAGGTTGGTGTCGTAGTCGTCGTGCGATTCGGCCAGCAGGTACGCGCTCGGAGGCGTGATGCCGGCGGCCTGGAACAGATCGTCGATGGTGACGCCGCTCCAGGTCGTATCGAGCTTGGACCACTTGGTGACGCAATGGATGTCGCGGCGCCAGACCGTCTGGGGCAGGGCCTCGAACTGCGCCCAGGTCCAGCTCGCCAGCGGCTGCGAGCCGTCGTGGATGGTGAATCTCCAGGTCGCCCGATCGACCTGTGGCGTCGGCCCTTTCGCCAGGACCGGGAAATCCTCGGTCTGGTACTGCCCTGGCGGTAGTCGATGCGCCACTTCCTCGCTCGGGCGCCGTCCGAGAAATCCGCGTGTCACCATCAATATCCCCTCTCCGATATCAGCGAGCCTTGTTGGCAAAGCCGGGCGGGCGCAAAATTTCCATTCCAACAATCGAGGCCGGGGCGCAGCATCTTCGCGAGTATCGGCCCAATTCAGGAAGGAGGAGTGCCATGGCAGGGTTTCGAGTCGTCGCAACCGCGCTGGGTTTTGCTATCGGTATCTTAACGGCGGCGCCCGCGGGCGCCTGGCACCGCGGCGAGGTCGACAACCTGGCGGTGCTGCCGGACGCGACCCCGGGCCAGCCCAGCAGCGTGGAAGGCCTCACCGTCGGGCCGGACGGCAACATCTACGTGCCGACGTTCGGGTTCAACGCCAAAGGTGCGCTGTCGGGCAACGCGGTGCTCTACGTGATCGCGCCGGACGGCCAGCTGGTGCGCCAGGTCACGATCGCCAACTCAAGTCCCCACATGCTGGGGCTGGCCTTCAATCCCGTCACTTCCGATCTGCTGGTGCTCGACTTCGGAGCCGGCAAGGTCCTGCGGGTCGATCCGACCAGCGGGGCCTCTTCGGTTTTCATGGGGCCGGTCGCGGGCTCGGGCCTGAACGCGTTGACGTTCGATAAGGGCGGCAACGTCTACGTGTCCGACTCCTTCAACGGCGTCATCTGGAGGACCGGTCCGGCGGGCGGGGCGGCCACGGCCTGGAGCAAAGATCCGCTGCTGGCGCCCGGAACGGGCCTGACGCCGCCCTTCGGCGCCAATGGCATCGAGTTCAACAACGCGGGCACGGCGATGTACGTCGCCAACACCGCCGAGCACCAGATCATCAAGATCCCGATCAACCCGGATGGGAGCGCCGGTGCTGCGTCGATCTTCATCACCGGCATCAATGCGCCGGACGGCATTGCGATCGACCCGCACGACAACCTGTGGGTCTGCGCCAATCAGGAAGACGAGATGGTCGTGGTCGACCCGACCGGCAAGGTGATCGCCAAACTGGGCGACTTCAACGGGATCGACGAGCACGGCGTGCCGCACGGGCTGCTGTTTCCGGCCAGCCCGGCGTTCAGCCCGGACGGCAAGACGCTTTACGTGTCGAACCTGGCCCTGTACCTGCCCTTTGCGGGCGCGCAGGCGGCCGTGGATTCGGCCTGGACCTTGCAGGTCGAACACTTCACGGTCTCGAAGATGGCCGCGGTGATCCCGTCGCGCGGCGACCACTGACGCTCGCAGTCAGGCAAAGAACCCGGCGTTAAGCCAGGGTAGACCGGCAAGACGACCCGCGAGGAGGACCTGAGAGTCAGTCATTGAACGGAAGGCGGTCGAACAGGTGCTATCCGAGCGATCCCTTAATCATCGCCCGGGCTACCTTGTAGGGGTTCCTGTCGTGCGCCCGAGATTTCATGACGGCTTCCCTCCTGGTCCACGCCACCGGCATCGCCGCGCTGGGGCTGAGCGTTCGCAGCACCCTGTACCGATGCGACCGCGGCCTGCGTCGCGGCTACCTGCTGGCCGGCATCCTGTGGGCGCTGAACAACTTCCTGCTGGACGCAACCACGGGAGCCGCGCTGTCGTGCGTGTCGGTTGCGCGTACCGGCACCGCAAGCCTGCTGTTCCAACGCGGCAACCGGATCCGGATCGGAGCTTGCGCGCTGTTCATCGTGATCTCGCTGGTGGCGGCCTCGCTCACCTGGCGGGGTTGGCTGACGCTGCTGCCGGTTGCCGCTTCGATCCTGGTCACCTATGCCGCATTTTTCCTGTCGGGTTCGCGACTGCGCCTCGCGTTGTTGATCAGCGCGCTGCTGTGGACGCAAAACGTCTTGTCCCTACATTCGCCCGAGCAGATCGGCGGTAATTTGCTGGGAATCGCGGCGGCCGCCGTGGGACTGTGGCGCACACGCAAGATTGCGTGAACCCGAAGGTGCGCGCAGTATGTAAGCCCTGCGCACATTCCGAGACGATCGAGGTGGTACTTGCCAGACGACGCGGATCTCGCCAGCGAAGGCACCGAGCATTACCTCGCACGGGCGATTAACGACGCCACCAAAGCGGCAACGCGGCGCGCCGACTTCTGTGACTGCGACTCCTGGCGCCAGGGACGCTTCTGTGGCGATCACGCGTGCCGTGACGCCTACGAGCGCGAAACGCGCCGGCTGGCCTTGCACGGATCCACGTAGGCGGCGCTGCGCGCGCCCCGCTCGCGTGGGAATCCCCACGCGAGCGGTTCTGCGATCAAATCAATTGTGGGCCACGGGCGTGATCTTCCCGAACAGGCCATCGGTCTCGTGGTTCGGGCCCGCCGTGAAGAACATCGTGTCCGGGCTGGAGTTCCTACCCCCGCCCTGCGTCAACGTCCACAGGCCGTCGATCACAATCGGCTCGCCGTTGGCGTCCTCCAGCGTGTCCAGAAAGCGCCCGCTGCGGTCGTAGGCGTTGATGCGGCCGTCGCCGAAGTTGCCGATCAGAATGGCACCGGCGAACCGGCCGAAGTTGAAGGAAGCGGGCGTCACCGCCCACGGCGAGTTCAGCGCCCCGTGGCTGGCAAACCGGCGCAGCAGGTGGCCGTCGGTATCGAACACGTCGACAAAGCCGTTGCCCGCGCCGGCCACGTCATCGTGCTTTTGCGCGTTCTGCTTCGCGTAGGTGACGAACAGGTCCCCGTCGATCAACTGCATGCCGAACGGCGCGTATCCGGCCGGGATATCCGGGTCAGCAAAACCCCCGTCCGTGGTGGTCAAGACGTAGGTGCCGTTTGCGGCGGGCGGCGCGAACGCGGTCGGCTTGAACACATCGATCGTTCCGGCTCGGAAATTCGTCGCGAACAAAAAGGCCCCGTTGGCGTTGACCGCAAACACCAGGGCCTTGTACACGGCTCCGGCGCCCGCGCTCGGGTTGGCCGAATTGTCGGCGGCCAGCACGGCCGCATTGGGCACAGCCAGGCCCCCGGCCCAGGCGGAGATCGTCCCGTCTTCGGTCGCGAAAATGAACGCGGCCTGGGTACTCGTGCCGGGCACGAGGAAGCGGCTCGAAGCGTTCCACACGATGCCGGTGGGCGCCGCCGGCGTCACGGCCGGAGGATTGTTCGGGTCGATGTGCGTGCAGCTGGCCGGCGCGGGAACGCCTCCGGGCAGGGGGATTTTCACCTGTAACGGTGTGATGACGCCGGCGCCGTCGTACAGCGTCGAGCAACCGCTGGCATTGTCGCTGATCCAGAACGGACTGGCCGCGGGTGAAAAAGTAACCCCCCAGGCATTTTCAAGCACCGGATCCTGGTTGGCGGCCGCGCCCGTGATGTCAGAGACCAGGTGGGTGACGAGGTACGCACTGCGAGGACCCTCGGGATCACTGCTGTCGGCGCGCGCTGCGCTTGTGAACAGCGTTGAAATGGCCATGAGGGCACAAGGTACAAGATGGGTCTTGCGTTTCATATGGAACTCTCCCTTCGGTTGCTGCGGAAACTAACCGCGCGGTGAGTGCCTTTGGACCCAGGCTCGGTTCAACGCGCACTCGCGAATATGCGCTTAAATTCGCAATGCGCTTGAAAGGGTGAACCGATTCAGGCCGCGACCACGTTTGTGGCCGGCCTTTGAGCGGTGCGATGTAACGGGAGGGTAACGACCGCGAGCCGCGGGCGCTTAAGTAGCCGGCGTTTCGGCTACCCGGAAGGCGCCAACGGCCTCAACGAGGCCACGGGTCTGGGCTTCCAGGCTACTGGCCGCTGCGGCGGCCTGTTCCACCAGCGCTGCGTTCTGCTTGGTCGACTGGTCGATCGCCGCCACAGACTGGTCAACCTGTTCGATTTCTGCCGCCTGCCGATCCGAGGCGGTGGTGATCTCGCCGATGATATCGGTGACGCGCTTGGCGGCAGCGACGATTTCACGCATCTGCTCGCCCGCTTCCTGGGCCAGCGTTGCGCCGCCCTGCACGCGGCCGACGCTGTCGACGATCAGCTTGCGGATCTCGCTGGCGGCCTGTGCCGAGCGCTGCGCCAGCGTGCGCACCTCGGCCGCGACGACCGAGAAGCCGCGGCCGTGCTCCCCGGCCCGGGCCGCCTCGACCGCGGCGTTCAGGGCCAGGATGTTCGTCTGGAACGCGATCCCATCGATGACGCCGATGATCTCGTGGATTTTGCGCGAGCTGTCGGCGATGCTGCTCATCGTTTCGACCACGCGGCCGACGGTTTCGCCGCCGGCCTGTGCCGTCTGGCTGGCGTTGACCGCCAGGTTGCTGGCCTGGCGCGCGTTGACCGCGTTTTGCCGCACCGTATGCGCCAGCTGCCCGATCGAGCCCGCGGTGCGCTCCAGCGAGTCGGCCTGCTGTTCGGTGCGCTGCGACAGATCCAGATTGCTCTGCGCCAGCTCGGTGGCGACGCCCTCGATCGTACCGCTGGCGACGCGGATCTTCGCGATCATGGCGGTGACGCGCTCGGCCATCGTACGCATCGACGCCAGCAGATGACCGAGGTCGCGCTTGGTGTCCAGGCTGGTTGCGACATCCATGTTGCCGGCAGCGATCTGGTCGGCGGACTCGATGGCCCGCTGCAGCGGCCCGGTGAGGTCGCGCAGCGCGCGCCAGATGCAAAGCGCGGCCAGGGCGAGCGACAGCAGCATCGCAATCGGCACCAGCAGCTGCTGGCGCGGCGCAGTCGCTTTCGCGATGGCCGCGCGGGCGGACTCGTCATAAGCGGTCAGGTCGGCGGCGATCTGCTTGCCCACGGCAGGAACCGTTTCGCGGAACGGCGCCAGGCCTTTCAGCGAGGGATCGGCCTGCACCGCCGCGAGCATGGTGGCCATCGGGCCGGCCGCCGGTTCGATCGAATGGTCCGGATCCATGACCCCGAGGCGGCGCTCGTCCGCCAGCGCGGCACTGAGTGCGTCGATCGCCTTGACCGCCAGGTGGCCCGCGTCGACGGCGTCGACGACGCCGTCCAGGTAGACCGCGTAGTGCGCCCGCGCCTGGTCGGCGCTCGAGCGCAAGTGCGCGGTGCGTTCGATCAGGCGGCTATTGGACCGTTCGACGATGACCTGGTAGGTGTTCAATATCGTCAACGGTGCGAGCACGATCACGAACTGCAGGACAATGCGTCGATTCAGGTCCGAAAGCTGGCGCATCGCGAAACTCCGGGGGCTCCAGCCCTACTCAGAACTTGCCGACCACATTGACGCCGGCAGGGGGAGTTATGCCGACGTAGCCGACGGCGCCGGCCGTCTGCTTGACCAACTCGATCGTCTCGGCGTCGCTGCCCTTGATGGGCGGGGGACTGACGCCGTCCCGGAAGGACTTCTTGGTCCACGAGGAGGTGTATTTGGCCGGCTCCATTTTCATCACCTTCGCCAGGAACTGGTCCTGCGCGGCGGCGTTGTCGACGGGAATCAGCTTGACGCTTCCGACGAACTGTTTCTCGCCGAGAAAGATCTCCCGCACATCGGCGGCACTGACCGTGGTGCTGGAGTTGGAGATAACGTACAGGTCGCCGGCACGGGCGGCGCTGGATGCCAGTGCGACCAGGCCCGCTGCGGCGAGCACGACCAGCTTCTGTCTGAGCTTCATCGGCTCTCCCTTTTTGTCAGAAGCGGACCGCGACCTGGAAGCGGTACTCGTTGTAGTTGTGCAGGAGGCGGTCGAGGAACTCGGTGCTGTCATACTCGAATTTCAGCGCCGTGCTGCTCGTCAGGTCGTAGCGCAGACCGCCCACATCGCGCCGGTACGAGGCCCCGATCGCCGGCGCGAGAGTTCCGAAGAAGTTGTCGGACTGGTCCAGCAGCGCCGTCTCCCAGCGTGCGTACGGGGTGAACCTGCCGAACGCGTGGCCGACCTGCGCATAGGCAGCCCAGCTCCGGTGATGCGATCCGCCGTCGCTGACGTTGGTGTCGAAGAACTTGTAATACTCGCTCAGGATCTCCCAGTCGTTCTCGGTGTACACGCCGTAAGCGCCGAGGAAGCGGACATTGGTCGTGTTCGGAAGCGGCGCGACGTCGTCGGTGGTGCGCCATCTCATCGCGTCCACGCCGAGTTTCAATCCATCGAGTGCGCCGCCGAATTCGTAGCCCAGATTGACCAGCGTCGACACGTCGTGGTTGTTCGATCCGAGCAGGTTCATGTCCACCTGGCCGGTGCCGGGCTGGCCGCCGTTGGTGAGGATGCGCGGGCTGTTGCCGACGGTGGCGTCATAAGTGACGTGGCCGTCGCCCACGGCCGTGCGGCCGGTGGCCCACACGCCGACCGTGTGCGCCGGCATCAAGCCGTAGGTGTCCTCGAACGCGAGAAACTTGGGACGCTGGATCGAGGTCTGGATCTGCGGGCCGTGGTGGAACGCGGTGTTCCAGTAGCCGTATGGCGTATGAACACGGCCGACCCAGACCGTCAGCTCGTCGCTCCAGACGTAGCCGACCTGCAGGCGCTCCATGTCGATGCCGACGGATTGACCATATTCGCTGGTTTCGATCGCGATCTCCATCAGCGACCGGATGCGCTGGCCCAGGGACGGGTTCAGGTAGAAGTCGATCGCCTTTTCGTTGAAGCCGTTGGCGGCGTTGCTGCTGCCGGGGTCGACGCGGGTGTACCAGCGCCCACCCACGTCGATGAAGCCGTGCAACGGCACGCCGGTGTCGTTGTTCATCCGGCTCACGCTCTGCGACAGCTGCTTCAGTTGCGAGGCGATGTCGTCCATGCGCGAATCCGGCGCCGGCGCTGCAGCGGTCGGAGCAACCGGCGCTGGCGCCGTCGCCGCCGCGGGTGCTGGAGCGGTGGCTGGAGCCGCTGCCGCGGGCGCGGGCGCGCCGGCAGCCGGGGCGCCGCGCTGGGTCTCGAGCTGCTGCACCCTCCTGGACAGCTCCTCGATCTTTTGCAGACTCTGCTCGAGCTTGCGTTGCAGCTCCTGCACGCCCGGGTCCGGGTTCGCAGTCTGCGCGCTCGCGCTGCCCGGTGCGCCGGCGCAAACGCTGATCGCGCCCGCTAGCGCTATGACCAGGCGGATTCTTCGAGATTTCATTCCGTTCCCCTGAGGAGTATTCGAAGGTCGTCGTGGCGCCCGCTGTCAGCCACGAGCCACGCGACGCCGCGCGGCGAGGTTGTGATGTCGCGTTAAGAGTAGAAGTGCGGATCGGCGCGGGGTCGGTTGAAAAGCGGGCGCGAGGGCGCACATATCGGCATCTACGGGCGCAAGTGCCGAACTAACGTCGCCTTGGCTGCCGCCGCTCGCACCGCGGCGTGCTCCAACCCGCTCAATGGCCCTCGACGCGGGAACGCGGATCGTTGTTAACGGTCAAAATGGACCCTTTAATCGATCGCCATCGTCTTGTGCCCGGCCCCGAACCATTGAGCGGCACCCGGCTGCGCCGGCTGGCCCGCGTCGGATTCGTCCTACTCGCGCTGAGCCTCAGTGCCTCGGCCTCGGCTCAGCTTTTCTCGCGCTTCGGCGCCGTGCACTGGGTCGATGCCGACGGCGCCACGCGCACGTTCGCCGATTACAAGGGCCGCCCGGTCGTGATCACGCTGGCCTATACGTCCTGTCGCAAGACCTGCTCATCGAGCATGCTGGTGCTGCGCAAGATGCAGGAGATCCTGGCGCGCCGAGGTCGCGAGGCCGCCTTCGTCGTCGTCAGCTACGATCCGTCGCGCGATTCGCCGGCCGAATGGCGCCGCTACCGCGATGCGCGCCGCCTGCCGCCGACCTTCCACTTCCTGAGCGGGACCGAGGCCGATACGCGCCAGCTCGCCGATTTCCTGGAGTTGAAGTACTGGGTCTACGACGAGCACGTGATGCACGACTTCCGCATCGTCGTCTTCGATGCGGACGGCCAGCGCAAGCGCGACATTCTGTGGGAGCAGGCTTCCGACCTGGAGCGCGAACTGGACGGTCTGTAGTAGAAGGTCAGGGCGGTCCGATCAGGGCGCCCCGGCCTGTTGCAGCACCCCCCCGAAGTACTGCAGCAGCGCGTCGCGTTCCTCCTCGCTGATGTTGGTGCCCAGCGGCATGCGACCGGCGCCGGCCTGCGGCGCCAGGCGCCAGCGGATTTCGTCCATCAGCGTGCCGTGCGCAAAGCGCCCGCCGCGCAGCAGCGCGGCCAGCTCGGGCGGATGGTCGAACGGCAGGTGCGGGCCAACGCCCGTGAGGTGGCAGCCGGCGCACTGGTCCAGCAGCGCTCGCGTGCGGGCGAGGCCGGACACGGGCGCGGCCGCGTCCGCGGCCCGGTGAGCTGCGCTCGCGCTGGAAGGACGGTCCATCGCCAGCGCCGTGCGGCTGCGGCGCGACAGGTACGCGCAGTACGGGTCGCGCCCGGAAAAGGTCCGAAAGTCGGCCAGCTCCCGGGTCTCCGGGTCGGACTGCGCGACCCGCTTGCGCAGAGCCGAAGCCATCTCGACCACGGCCGACGGCGACCAGGCGAAGTCGTAGCTGCCTTTTTCGAGGGCGGTCGTCCACTGGCTCGTCGACAGGCCGAATCGGGTCTCGACCACGTAGCGGAACCGGTCGAGCGATTCGACGCCGTCGATCCTGGCCGATGCGCCCGCATCGGATGGATCGGCCCCGACCGCGCGCAACTGCTTCAGCCGGGCCTGCGCGGCATTGGCGCGCGCGGAGGCGGCCGCGAAGCGGTCCAGGGCGGCATCGATCCCGGCGCGCTGCGCATCGGGAAAGAACGCGTCCAGGCGCCCGCAATCGGTGCCCAGGGACGCCACCAGCAGGTACTTGTAGGAGGCGAATTCCGGCTGGGATTCGAGCTGATGAACGATGGCCTCGAAGTTCAGCCGTCCCAGCGCCGCTCCCAGCTCGGCATTGGGCGGCAGGTGCTCGGTGCCCTCGTAGCGGGCCCGCGCCGAGGGGCGAAACGTTTCAGGGTTGGCGAAGCGGTCGACCTCGAGCAGGTGGCGGTAGCGCGGATGGCTCGGCTGCTCCCGCAGGAATTGGCTCAAGCCGGCCCGTTCCGGCGCGGTCAACGCGGCGTCGTAGCGCTCGCCGTAGGCGCCGGGCCACGCCGGGTGGGTGTCCCAGACGGGCCGCGCGGGGTCTCCGTGGCACTTCAGGCACGACTGCGGGTTCGGCGGCGAGATGCGAACAGCCGCTTCGCCGCCGGCGTCCAGCGGGAAGGTGATCTCGTGGAGCCTGAACGACTTGCTGGCCTCGTCGAACTCCATCGTCTCGAGGGAACCGAATCCGGCCTGGTCGGCGTCGCCATTGAACGAAATGACGAACCGTGCCTCGGGGTCGAACAGGATCGCGCGCGGGTGCGCAAAGCTCGAT
>DATKFG010000148.1:0-7974 GCA_035511515.1 Burkholderiaceae bacterium
TTTCGTAACGTCGATCTTCAACAGCTTGCTCACAAGCGGTGCATAATGAATGTTGCGGCAAAGGAATTTGTCGCCGACATGAACGCTGCGGACATCATTACTGTGCTGCCGCGTTCATCGCCTTGTTCTCACTCGGTGAAGGAATGAGAGCGGAATCTGTCCAGGCCAATCCGTGGCGCCTGTGCGTCGCCCCCATGATGGACTGGACCGACCGCCATTGCCGCTACTTCCATCGCATCCTGAGCCCTCACGCACGCCTCTATACCGAGATGGTCACGACCGGCGCCCTGATCCACGGCGACGCGGCCAGCCACCTGGACTTTCACCGCTCGGAAAGCCCGGTCGCGCTCCAGTTGGGCGGCTCCGAGCCGGCCGAGCTCGCGCGGTGCGCACAAATGGGCGAGCGCTGGGGCTACGTCGAGATCAACCTGAATTGCGGCTGCCCTTCGGAACGCGTGCAGCAGGGCGCGTTCGGGGCCTGCCTGATGGCCGAGCCGTCGCTCGTGGCCGATGGCGTCAAGGCGATGCGCGATGCCGTTTCGATCGATGTCACCGTCAAGCACCGCATCGGCATCGACCGCAACGACGACTACGGATTCGTGCGCGACTTCGTCGGCACCGTGCGGGCGGCGGGCTGCACCACGTTCATCGTGCATGCCCGCAGTGCGTGGCTGACCGGGCTGAGCCCGAAGGAAAACCGCGAGGTGCCGCCGTTGCGCTACGAATCCGTGCACCGGCTGATGCGCGACTTCCCCGATTGCCGCTTCGTGCTGAACGGGGGACTGGCCGCGCTCGATGTGGTGCTGCGCGAATTGGAGCGGGTCGATGGGGTCATGCTGGGACGCGCCGCCTATCAGTCGCCCTGGCTTCTGGTGCAGCTGGAGCAGTCCCTGTTCGGATCCGAGGGCGCGCCGGGCGAGTTGGACGACGTGATTGCCGTGATGAGCCGGTATCTGGACGGCGCGGTCGCGGCGGGCGTGCCGGTTCGCAGCGTGGCGCGTCCGATGCTGGGCCTGCTGCACGGCCGGCGCGGCGCCCGCGCCTGGCGCCGCCTGCTGTCGGATCCGGCGTTTCTGCAGCAACACGGGGCCGGTTCGCTGCGGGCCGCCGCGGCGTGCGCGATCGAGCCGTCCGATTTGCGTGACAGCGGACGCCTGACGGCGGCCGCCTGAGGTCAGATGCTCAGTGCTTCGGGGTGCACTTGCCCTCGTGCTCGGCCTGCAGCCTTCTGAGCGAAAGCTCGGCGGAGGCGCGCTCGCTCTCGGGCGCGGCGCTCAGGTCGTGCTGGGCATACTCGATGCGACGCACCAGGTCATCGCACTCGGCCACCTTCATCTTGCGCAGTTCGGCGGCGGCCTCGGGGCTGTTGTCACTTGCCTCCGCATCGCCGCTGCGTCGAACGCTGCCGGAGCTTTTTGCGCTCTGAGCCCGGTCTTCCTTTGACCTGATCACCTCGACCGCGGGTTTCTCGTTGACGGTCCGGACCCGCTGTGAGCCGTCCGGGCAGGGTTCATCCGAATAGACGATGCGGCCGTCGGCATATTCGCAACGGCTGATCGGGGCGGCTCGACCCAGGACGCTGAAGCCCGCTCCAAGAACCACAATGATCATCCACGCACGCATCGTCGATCGCCCAGTGCCAGCCGGCCCAGTGTAGTCGGGTTGGATTGAGACTTAAAGCAGTTTGCCCGGGTTCATCCGTCCGTCTGGGTCGATCGCGGACTTGACCGCACGCATCAGCGTCAGCTCGACGGCCGATTTATATCGCACCGCAGCGTCCCGCTTCAGCTGCCCCAGCCCATGCTCGGCACTGATCGATCCGCGGTGCTCCTTCACGATGTCATAGACGATCTCGTTCAATTCCTGCTCGTGGTCGAACGCGGTTTGCGGCGCGATCCCATCGCGGCAGCCGACGTTGTAGTGCAGGTTGCCGTCGCCCAGATGCCCGAAAACGACCGGCAACGCCCAGTCGAATCGGCGCGCAATGCCGGCGCTGCTCTCCCGTACGAAGGCGCCGATCCGGGACAGCGGAAGCGAGATGTCGTGCTTGACGTTTCCGCCGGAGCGCGCCTGTGCCTCCGGAATCGCCTCGCGCAGGCGCCACAGGTGGTTCGATTCGGCCAGTGTGCTGGCCAGCACGGCCTCGGTGACCGGTGCCCCGGCGGTGCAGTCCAGCGCGCCCTCCAGCAGGGAGCGGGCGTGCGATTCGTCCTCGTGGTCGGAGATCTCCACCAGCACATTCCACGGCGCAAGCGGCTCGAACGGAAAGCGCTTCAGCCCCAGCACGGCGGCCACCGGCAGCAGGCTGTCGCGCGACATCAGCTCGAAGGCCGTCAAGGTCGGGCCCGCCATCGCACGCATCCGGTTCAACAGCGCGATCGCCGCCTCGACCGAATCCAGACCTGCCAGCGCCGTCAGGCGCGACCGCGGCAGCGCGAACAGCTTCAGCGTGGCCGCGGTGATCACGCCCAGCGTCCCTTCCGATCCGATGAAGGCCTGCTTAAGGTCGTATCCCGAATTGTCCTTGCGCAGCCCGCGCAGTCCGTCCCACACGGTTCCGTCGGGCAGGACGACCTCCAGCCCGAGCGCCAGCTCGCGCGTGTTGCCGTAGCGCAGTACCTGCGTGCCGCCGGCGTTGGTCGCAAGATTGCCGCCGATCGTGCAGCTGCCCTGGGCCGCCAGGCTCAGCGGAAAGAGCCTGCCGGCGCCCTCGGCGGCGTCGCGCACGGCCTGCAGCGTGCAGCCGGCCTCGACCGTGAGCGTGTCGTTGTCCGGGTCGATTTGCCGGATCCGGTTCAGCCGCCGCGTATTGAGCACCACCGAATGGCCGTGCGTGGCCGGGGTGGCCCCGCCGCACAGCCCGGTGTTGCCGCCCTGGGTGACGATGGCCGCGCCATGGCGCGCGCACGTCGCCACGATGGCGGCGGCTTCCGGCGTCGTTGCCGGCAGCACCACCGCATCGGCGCGCCCCGTGAAGCGGTTGCGCCAGTCCGTGAGGAAGGGTGCCATATCATCGGCTTGCGTGAGCACGTTGCGCGCTCCGACGGCGTCGATCAGCTGTGCGATCAGGGGCGGGTTGGACACGACGAAGGTTACGGAAGGGTAGCGGGCGCAGCCGGGCCGACCGCAGAATGCGCGGCAATGGCCCCGGTTGGAAGATTATATTGAGCGCCCGCCATCGATTTGCACGAGAAAAAAGAAATGACGCAACCACAGGCTTCCGACGATTCGAAGGCCGGCAAGGCGGGTCTGCTCGCGCGCTTGGTCCGATTTCTGCGTCCCCGGCTGGACCGCGCCCGGGCCGTACTGTCGTTCGCGGCCCGGCGCGCCGAGCAGGCGCGGCTGCCCCAGGTGGCCGGCAGCCTGACTTTCTCCACCGTGCTGTCGCTGGTTCCGCTGCTGGCGCTCGCGCTGGCGGTATTCACGGCGTTTCCGCAGTTTGGCGACTTTCGTGAATCGCTCGATAGGAACGTGCTGCGGGGCCTGCTGCCGGATCCGTTTGCCAGCACGATTCTGCGCTACCTGAACGAATTCGCCGCCAAGGCGACCCGCGTCGGCGCGGCCGGGTTGGTGGTGTTCGCGGTGACGGCCCTGACGACGGTGATGACGGTCGACCACGCGCTCAACGATATCTGGCATGTGGGCGCTCGCCGCTCGCTGGTGCAGCGCATCCTGGTCTACTGGGCCCTGATCACTGTGGGTCCCTTGCTGATCGGAGCCAGCCTGACGCTGACGTCGATGGTCACTTCGATGTCGATGGGGGTGATGCACCAGCTGCCGCGCGCGGTGCGGTCGGCGCTGGCGGCGGCCCCGATCCTGTTCACCTGGGCAGTTTTCACCTCGCTGTACATCGTGGTGCCGAACCGCCGCGTCGATTGGCGCGACGCGCTCACCGGCGGCTTGGTGGCCAGCGTGCTGGCCGAGCTGCTCAGCCGCAGTTTCGCCTCTTACGTCACGCACGGCTCCGTGCTTACCGTGTATGGCGCGCTCGCGGCGATGCCGGTTTTCCTGCTGTGGGTCTATTTTTCGTGGTTCACGGTCCTGTTCGGCGCCGCCATCGCCGCGACCGTGTCTGGCCTGCGCACGACGCGTTTCGCCGATGAAACGCGGGCCGGCAACCGCTTCGTCACGGCGGTGGGCCTGCTCAAGCTGCTGCTGGAAGCGCGCACCGGACCTGCGATGGCGGAGCGCTCGACGGTCGAGCTGGCGCTGCGGGTGCGCAGCCCCGAGGAGGAGGTGTTCGAGCTGCTGGCCGAAATGGAGCGGCTCGGCTACGTGCGCCAGCTCATCTCGTCCCGGTCCGGACGTGCGGGACGCTGGCTTCTGACCTGCGATCCGGAGCGCACCGGCCTGGCGGGCGTGTTTCACCGGCTCGCGGTCGACCCGGCCAACTCGCTGATGCCGCACAGTTCCGGCCTCGGGCTGGACGAATGGCTGCGGCCCGGGCTGATGGGCGACTGGTTGCAAACGCCGCTGGCGCAGCTGATGGTCAAATCCGAACACGCGGCCTGATCAGGCGGCCGGTTTCAGGGTCGTGGGCGGGGCCTTGAAGATCGCGGTGCCGCGAACGGGGCTCACGCCGGCTCGGCTGAGCGCATCCGCGTAGGCATCGCCGGCCAGAACGCCGAGCTCCACCCGCCGGGCCGCGCCGATCGGGTCCTTCGGCGAAGCCCGGGTCGACGGGTGGCACATGAACACGCTGCCGTCGCAACCCGCCTGCAGCCATTGGCGCACCTTGGCCAGATACGCCGAGCGCTGCAGATTGAAGCCGTACACCCCGACCAGGCAACGACTCACCGGGAATCCCTGCAGTTGCGCCAGCTCGGCCAGCGCGTCGGAGCCCAGCATCCCGATCACGCGCGCCTTGTAGTCCTCGTCGCCGTCGGGCGGCAGGCAGTTCCTCAGCCAGGGCAGCGACTTGGGTTCGCGCGCCAGCACGGCGTCGATCAGCACCTCGCGCACCACCGGCAGCTGGTGAACATGGTGGTGGCCGTCGATGAAATCCGGCAGGCGGCCGAACGCATCCGAAAAGGAGTCGAGTTGCTGGTCGATCAGGTTGCGCAAGCGCCAGCGCGGCACGATCCGAAGCACCGACTGCACCACCAGCGAGGGCACAGGCCAGAGCGCCGATCCGCGATCGAGCGCCTGCGTCAGGTTCAGATGCAGCCCGACGTCGGCCTGGTCCGCGACGGCCTTCAGCTCCGGTGCGGCCGCTTTCCAATCGGGCGAATCGACCAGCGCGCTGGTGGCCGTGACCCGGCCCAGCTTGATCAACGCCAGCGTCGCCTCGATCGATCCGCGGTCCAGCGCGAAGTCATCGGCGCACACGACCCAGCGGCGGGCGGCGCGCGCGGTGGCGGCGTCCGGGCCCATCAGGGCGGCGGCGGGTCGAATGGGCTGTGACCGAGGCGGCGAGCGACCAGGTAGCGCGGTCGCCGCTTGACCTCGTCATAGACCCGGCCGAGGTACTCGCCCAGGATTCCAATCGTCAGCAGCTGGATCCCGCTGAAAAGCATCAGTCCCGCCACGATCGTGGCCCAGCCGGGCACGTCGTGACCCTGCGTGAAATGCTCGATCACGACGTAGATGCCGTATCCGATGGCGAACAGCGCGAGCAGCGTGCCCAGTGCGCTGCCGATCCGCAGCGGCAGGTTGGAAAAGGCGGTGATGCCGGAGGCGGCCAGCGACAACAGCGCCCTGAGCCCGAATCCGCTGCTGCCGCTGCTGCGCGCCGGCGGATCGAAATCGATCGACCGCGAGCGAAAGCCCACCCATGCGTACAGCCCCTTCATGAACCGCGTCCGTTCGGGCAGGCTGCACACGGCCTCGACCACGCAGCGGTCGAGCAGTCGGAAATCGCCCGCGTTGGGCGGAATCTCGATCGAGGAGCCGACCTTCATCAGCGCATAGAACATCCGCGTCCCGATCCGCTTCAGTGCCGACTCGCCGCGGCGGTCGCGGCGCACCGCATACACCATGTCGGCGCCCTCGCGCCAGGCCTGCAGCATGTGCGGCAGCATTTCGACCGGGTGCTGCAGGTCGGCATCCAGCGTGAACACGACGTCGCCGCGGGCATGATCCAGGCCGGCGCCGAGCGCCGCCTCCTTGCCGAAATTGCGTGAAAGCTGCAGGCACACGACGCCGGGCCGCACCAGCCACGGCGCAAGCGCCATCATGGTGTCGTCGCGGCTGCCGTCGTCGACCACCACCACCTCCCAGGTCGGCGACATGGCCTGCAGCTGGCGGGTCAGTTGCTCCAGCAGGATCGGCAGGTTGCTGGCCTCGTCGTGGGCCGGTATCACGCACGACAACGAGGGCTGCAGCGGCCGGCTCGGTGCGGCCACCGGCGCCACGGCCGCGCCAGGCTGCTGTGCAGGCGCGCGCTTGACCACCTGCTCCGGGGGCTGGTTTCCCATGATGGAACTTTACGCGAACCGCGCCGCTTCGGCTCCCGCGCCGCAGCGCCGACGCTCTAAACTGTCGCCTGCGCCCGTCGCTGCTGGATCATCCCCCATGAACTTCGGTTTTCCTGCGCCGCCTCAGCCCTTTGTTCCGATCGCCGGCAGCCCGGACGCATTCCCGGTGCGCCGGATCTACTGTGTCGGCCGCAATTATGCGGACCATGCGCGCGAGATGGGAGCGAGCGGCCGCGAGGCGCCGTTTTTCTTTTCGAAGCCGGCCGATGCCGTGCTGAGCGCCAGCGCCGGGCCGATCACCATCGTCTACCCGGACCGGACTGCGGACCTGCAACACGAGGTCGAGCTGGTGGTCGCCCTGGGCGCGCCCGGCTACCGGGTCACGGCGCAGCAGGCGGGGGCCCTGGTCTGGGGTTACGCGGTCGGACTGGATTTGACGCGGCGTGACCTGCAGGCCGAGGCGAAGCGGCTGGGCCGTCCGTGGGAAGTCGGCAAGGCCTTCGACGGCTCGGCGCCGATCGGTTCGATCGTTCCTTCCAGGCAGGTCGGAGCGCTGGGCGCGCAGCGCATCTGGCTGGATATCAACGGGCAGCGCCGGCAGGAGGGGATACTGTCGCAGATGATCTGGAGCGTCGAAGAGACGATTTCACAGCTGTCCGGATTTTTCGAGCTCGCTGCCGGCGACCTGATCTTCACCGGCACTCCGGCCGGCGTCGGCCCGCTGGTGCCGGGCGACCGCATCGAAGGCGGGATCGATGGCATCGGCACGATCCAGGCCACCGTGGGCGGGCCGCGATGAAGCTGTACAGCTACTACCGCTCTTCGGCTGCGTTTCGGGTTCGGATCGCGTTGAACCTGAAAGGCGTGCCGTACGAGATCATCCCGGTACACCTGCTCAGGCGTGGCGGCGAGCAGTTCGGCGAGGCCTACGCCCGCACCAACCCGCTGTCGCTGATCCCGTCGCTCGATGACGGCGGCCAGGTGCTGACGCAGTCGCTGGCGATCATCGAATACCTGGACGAGCGATATCCGCAACCACCGCTGCTGCCGGCCGATCCGGTATCCAGGGCCTATGTGCGGTCGATTGCTCTGTCGATCGCCTGCGACATCCATCCGTTGAACAACCTGCGCGTGCTGCGCTACCTGAAACACGAGGTGGGCCTGTCCGATGAGGCGAAGGATGCGTGGTACCGGCACTGGATCGAGCTGGGCCTCGGCCAGCTCGACCGCATCGTCGCCACGGGCGGACGCAGCGGCCGCTACGCGCTCGGCGATCAGGTGACGATCGCCGATCTGACGATCGTGCCGCAGATCTTCAACGCCCAGCGTTTCGGTTGCGATCCGGCCAAGGCCCCGACCCTGAATGCGATCGCCGACCGCTGCATCCAGCTGGACGCGTTTGCCAGGGCGCAGCCGTCGGCCCAGCCGGATGCCGAGTAACTAACCCTCATCCAGCCCTCACCCCCTCCCCTCTCCCGCTGCGCGGGCGAGGGGCGATAAGGCGTGCCCTTGGAACGGTCTTGAAGCGGCGGCTATGAATCGCCCCTCGCCCGCGCAG
>DATKFG010000149.1:0-51076 GCA_035511515.1 Burkholderiaceae bacterium
CTGCGCGGGCGAGGGGCGATACGGGGTGCCGTTGAAACGACTTCCGAGCTGCGGCGCCCGGTCGCCCCTCGCCCGCGCAGCGGGAGAGGGGAGGGGGTGAGGGCGCGCGTCTACCCGTGCCGGTAGTGAAGCGGGCGTGCCGGGCTGACACACTGCAGCTCAATTGCCCCGCGGGAGCTTTCCGATGCGCAACCTGTCGGCGCGCCGTGCCGACCCAGCTGCCCAATTCCTTCGTGCGCCCGCGACGGTTATCGTCCCTGCGCGCCCCGAATACATCTGCAAGCTGGTTCTGAGCACTCCGAAAGACCGACGGCTGATCGAGGCGGTCGGCGGCTACCCCGCCCGCCTGCAAAGCTGCGTGCTCGCCGCCTGGCTGCGCCGGGGCTGGCGACTGGTCCGGGCCGGCTCGCTACCGCTGCAGCCGGTTCCACCGCTGGCGCCTTCGATCGCGCCGCCGGCCGCCCGGCTGACCCGCCGCATCCGGTTCGACGATCCAGCCGATCCGACGCTGGCCGGATTCCTGCGCAGCCTTCCGCGCAAGGAACGTGGCCGCGAGATCCGCCATTTCATTTCAGCCGCCCTGCAAAGCAGCGCATGTCGCCCGGCCGGTTGAGAATTCGGGAGATGCTCACAAGGCCCGTCGCGGCTTGCAACCGTCCGCTCAGGTGCGCCTGGTGCACCACCCTTGCGTGGTTGCTGGCTGTGGCGTTGCCGCCGGCGATCGCCGGGCCCACTGAGGCGAACGGCGAGCGGCTGGCCGATGCGATCATGCGTGCCCAAGCGCAGACCGACGGCAGCGGCGGTCCGGTCCTGTACGCGTTCGTCGATTCCCGCTGCGCCGCCTGCCAGGTGCTCGAGCGGCGCCTGCAGCCGCTGATCCGTGCCGGACAGCTCACCGTGCGCTGGATACCGGTTCGAATTGCGGGCAGCCCGGTGCCGGCCGCCGAGTCGGTGCAAGCCAACACGGCGCTGCTGGCTCTGCTATCGGGGTCGGTTCAAACGCCGACGCTGGCCTACCGTACCCAGGCCGGCGCGCTGCGCATCCAGGTGGGCGCGCCGGCCGACCTGGCGCAGTTGCTTTATCAGTTGCGTTAAGCGCGTGCGGCGATGCGGTTCAGTGAGCCGGGGTCGGCGCCGGACTGGCCGCCACCGACTCTTTGCCCTTGGCCGTATCGACCGGCCGGCCCAGCAGGTAGTTCATCGCCTGCTTCAACTGGAAGTCGTCGCCCGAGCCGAATTCGTACCGATGCGGGGGGGCAACCGGGTGCGGCACCGTCGCTCCGTCGTCCTTTTCCTCGGCTCCGCTCGTGGGCTGTGCGCCCGGCTTGCTCGGCTCCAGGCTCGCCGCATTCTGGTTCTCCAGATGGTGGGCCAGATCGGCCTCGCGCACATTCAGGCCCGCGAAGTTGCCCTCGGCGGTGTCCTCGACCTGCAGATCCGGCGTAATGCCCTGCGCCTGGATCGAGCGCCCGCTGGGCGTGTAGTAACGCGCCGTGGTGAGCTTGATGGCGGTCGGATTGTCGCGGTCGTTGCGGATCGGGATGATCGTCTGCACCGAGCCCTTGCCGAAGGTCTGTGTGCCGATCAGCGTGGCCCGCTTGTGGTCCTGCAGCGCGCCGGCCACGATCTCCGAGGCCGAAGCGCTCGCGCCGTTGACCAGCACCACCAGCGGCACCGACTTGACCTGAGGCGGCAGATGCACCAGCGCATCGTCGCCATGCGTGCGCTGGTAATCGGATGCGTTGGCCGCATACCGGCGGTGTGCGTCTTCGGTGCGCCCTTCGGTCGTCACCACGGTGGAGTCCGGCGTCAGGAACACCGCCGAAACACCGACCGCCGCATGCAACAGGCCGCCCGGATCGTTGCGAAGATCCAGCACGATCCCCTTCAGCGGAGCCTGCTTGTACAGGTCCCCGAGCTGCTTGGCCAGATCATCGACGGTGCGTTCCTGGAACTGCGTGATCCGCACGAACGCGTAGCCCGGCTCGATCATCTTGGCCTTGACCGACTGCACGTGAATCACGTCGCGCACCAGCCGCACTTCGATCGGGGCGTTTTCGCCCTTGCGCACCAGTGTCAGCGTGATGGGGGTCTTGGGCTTGCCGCGCATCAGCTTGATCGCGTCGCCCAGCGCCATGCCTCGCGTGAACTTGTCGTCGATCTTGATGATCAGGTCGCCGGCCCGAATGCCGGCCCGCGCCGCCGGTGTGTCGTCGATCGGCGCGATCACCCGGACCGCACCGTCCTCGGCGCCGACCTCGATGCCCAGGCCGCCGAATTCACCCTGTGTTCCAACCTGCAGATCCTTGAACGCGTCGGCGTCGAGAAATGCGGAGTGCGGGTCCAGCCCGGCCAGCATGCCGGAGATCGCCTCCTGCATCAGCTTGCGATCCTCGACCGGTTCGACGTAGTTGGCCTTGATGGCGCCGAACACTTCGGTGAACTCGCGGATCTCTTCCAGCGGAATCGGACCGCGCGAGTCGCGGAAAGCGTAGGCGGTCAGGCCATAACTGATCGAGAGTCCGGCAATCACCCCGATACCGACCAGACCCCAACTGCGCAAACGTCCACCGCTCATGCCGCCTCCAGGCGAGGATTGTCGCAACCCAAAACTAGCGCGGACCAACCCACGCAAGCGGGTCGAAAGGCTTGCCCTGATACCTCAATTCGAAGTATAGGCCGGAATCCCGGCTGCCCCCGGTGCTGCCCACGGAAGCGATGACCTCGCGCGCCTGTACCACGTCCCCGATGCCGTGCAACAGCGTCTCGTTGTTGCCGTACACCGACAGCAACCCGTTACCGTGATCCAAAATCATCAGATTGCCAAACCCACGTAGCCAGTCGGCGAATACGACCCGACCAGCGGCCACGGCGTGCACCTCGGCCCCGGCGCTGGCCCGGATAAACAGCCCTTTCCAGGTGGGAGCTCCGGCCTGAGGTTGGCCGTCCTCGTCACGCCGCGAAGCACCAAAGCGGGCGCTGAGCTCGCCGTCCACGGGCAGCTCCATCTTGCCGCGCAGCGCGCTGAAGGCGGCCAGGTTGGGCGCTTGGCCGCGGGGAGCGGCCGATGCGCTGGGCGGCGGGTGAGCCGGCGCATGCCGGCGCGCCTGCTCGGCCAGCAGACGGGAGATCTGGTCGATCAGTGAGCCGAGCCGCGCCTCGTCCTGCTCCAGTGCGGCCACCGAGCGTCGCTGCGCAACGATCTGGGCGGACAGGCGCGCCAGCGTGGCTTTGCGGGCGGCCTGCTGCTTCAGCAGCTGGGTCCGGCTGGCGTTTTCTTCCGTTGCGATCGATGCCAGTTCGGCCTTGCGCTCGCGCGACTGCGCCTCCAGTCCGACCAGTTCGTCGTGGCGCTGCCTCAGATCCCCGATCTGCCGCAGCTCCTCGTGAATCACCCGGTCCACGTACATGCGATCGCGGGCGGCGCCGCCCGGGGCGGCACCGTCCAGCAACTCCTGCCACGGCTGCCGGCCTTGCAGGTCGAACTGTGTGCGGATCATCTGTCCGACCGCCAGCTCATGGGCTCCCTGACGGGATCGGGTGGTCTGCTCCCGCTGTTGCAGCGCGCCGATCTGTGCTTCGACCTGCCGGCGCGCATGCGCCAGCTCGCGCAGTCGCCGATTGGCGCCCGAGATGGCGGTTTCGGATTCGGCCAGTGCGTCGGAGGCTTCCGAATGCGCGGCTTGCGCCTCGGCCAGCTGCTTTTTCAGCTGCACCAGGCGCGAGCGCAGCTCGCGCTGCTCGTCCTGCAGCTTCTGCTTGCGCTGGGCGCTGACCGGGCCGCCCGCCGAATCCTGGGTATCGGCGCGCTGGCCCGCGCGCGCCGGCTGCTCCACCGCGTGCGACAGAACCAGGGGCAGAGCCGCTGCCAGCCACGTCAGCGGGGTGCGCGTTCGATGTCCTCCTGCGCGCCCAGGTAATAACGCTTCAGCGGTCGCAATCCGTCGTCCAGCTCGTACACCAGCGGCGCGCCGGTCGGAATGTTCAAGGCGACGATGTCGTCGTCGGACATCCGGTCCAGAAACTTCACCAGCGCCCGCAGCGAGTTGCCGTGCGCGACGACCAGCACGCTGCGACCGCGCGTCAGCGCCGGGGCAATCGAGTCGTTCCAGAACGGCACGACCCGCTCCACGGTGTCGCGCAGCGACTCGGTGAGCGGAATCTGCTCGGGCTTGAGCATGTGGTAGCGCGGGTCGCGCCCGCTCCAGCGTTCGTCCCCCGCACTGAGCGCCGGAGGCGCTACCTCGTAGGACCGGCGCCACAGGTGCACCTGCTCCTGTCCGAAACGCAGCGCCGTTTCCCGCTTGTTAAGGCCCTGCAGCGCGCCATAGTGGCGCTCGTTCAGGCGCCAGCTGTGCACGACCGGAATCCACATCCGGTCCAGCCCATCGAGCGCGACCCACAGCGTGCGGATCGCGCGTCTGAGCATGGACGCATAGGCGATGTCGAACGCAAAGCCGTGCTCGCGCAGCAGCCCGGCCGCGCCGTGGGCTTCGCGCACGCCTTGCTCGGTCAGATCGACATCGGTCCAGCCGGTGAACCGGTCTTCCAGGTTCCACTGGCTCTGCCCGTGTCGCAGCAATACCAGCCGGTGAGTGCTCATCAGGATGCATTCTATAATTACCTCTCGCGTCCCCTCCTCGGATTGCCCGAGTGCCCTTTTTCCTGGATCGGATCAACCTGCTGCTGATCGCGATGGCCTGCGTCAGCGGCGCCATCCTGCTGTGGCCGGTGCTGCGCGAGCGCGGCAGCCATCCCAGCCTGTCGACGCTGGCGGCAACGCAATTGATCAACTCGCGCCACGCGCAGGTCGTCGACGTGCGCCCGTCGGACCAATTCGCGACCGGCTCGGTGCCCAACGCGCGCAACATTCCACTGGCCGAAATCGGGCAGCGCTGCGGCGAACTGCGCAAGGACCGTCCTGTCATTCTCGTGTGCAACGATGGTCGGACCGCGCATGGCGCCGCCTCGAAGTTGCGCGCCGGCGGCATCGGCGAGGTCTATGTGCTGGCCGGCGGCGTGACCGCGTGGCGCGACGCGGGCCTTCCGATCCGCAAGTGACGCACTCGTCGATGCCTGCGCGGATCCGCATGTACACCACGGCGACGTGCCCCTTCTGCATCCGCGCGGAACGGTTGCTGGCGACGCGCGGGGTCGCGTCGATCGACAGGCTGCGCGTGGATCTGGACCCGGCCTTGCGCGAGGAGATGGTCCGCATCACCGGCCGGCGCACCGTGCCCCAGATCTTCATCGGAGACTTTCACGTCGGCGGCTTCGAAGAGCTGGCAGCGATGGATCGCCAGGGCAGGCTTGCGCGTCTGCTGGAAACCTGACCGACGGCCGGCCGCGGCCATTAGAGGCGATCGCCATGACACAGAACCCAGCATCGACCGGCGCCGATGGCGCCGGCAACGCGCCGGCCAGCGGCACCGTGTTCACGGTGCAGCGCATTTACCTGAAGGATGCATCGCTCGAGATGCCGAACGCGCCAGCCGTCTTCCTGGAGCAGAGCGCCCCGCAGGTCGACGTTCAAATGGATATCGGGAGCGAATCGATCGCCGAGGGCATGTACGAGGTCATCGTGCGGGTCACCGTGACGGCTCGCGCGAAGGACAAGGTGCTGTTTCTGGTCGAAGCCAAGCAGGCCGGTATCTTCGAGGTGCGCGGAATTCCGGCCGAGCAGTTCGGCCCGGTGCTCGGGATCGTCTGCCCCGGAATCGTCTACCCGTACCTGCGCGCCAACGTGGCAGACCTGGTGACGCGCACCGGGCTGCCCGCGATCCATCTGGCGGAAATCAACTTCGAGGCGCTGTACCGGCAGAGGCTGGCTCAGAATGAAACGGCGCGCTCGCCGATCATCGTTCCGCCCGGCTCCAACACCCGACAATAGCTGCAGGCCCGGGCTCGCATGCGGATCGCGATCCTCGGTGCCGGCGCCTGGGGAACCGCGCTCGCCTGCGCTCTGGCCGGGCGGCACCAGGTGGCGCTGTGGGCGCGCGACCCCGCCTGCGCACTGCTGCTGCAACAGCAGCGCACCAACGAGCGCTACCTTCCCGGCATCGCGTTGCCGCCATCGGTCGTCGTGACGGGCGAGCTGCCGACGGCGGCGCGTTTTGCCGCCGGCGGCCTGCTGGCACTGGCGACGCCGACGGCGGCGTTGCGCCCGACGTTGCGGGCGCTGCGCGCGCAGCCGCAATTGCCCGCCGTGCTGTGGCTGTGCAAGGGCTTCGAGCGCGACAGCGGGATGCTGCCGCACGAAATCACCGCCGATGAGTTGCCCGGGCACGAATCCGGACCACTGTCCGGGCCCAGCTTCGCCGAGGAGGTTGCGCGCGGCCTGCCGACCGCGCTGACCGTCGCCGGCAACGAAGCGTTCTGTGCGCTGGTCACGCGCGCCCTGCACGGCAATGGCCTGCGCATTTATTCCTCGCAGGACGTGATCGGGGTCGAGGTCGGCGGCGCCGTCAAGAACGTGATGGCGATCGCAACCGGGATCGCGGACGCGTTGGGATTGGGTAACAACGCGCGGGCTGCGCTGATCACGCGCGGACTTGCCGAGACCAGCCGGCTCGGGGTGGCGCTGGGGGGTTACAGCGGCACCTTCACCGGCCTGACGGGGCTGGGCGACCTGATTCTGACCTGCACCGGCGAGCAGTCTCGCAATCGACGCGTCGGCCTGGCGCTCGGCCGCGGTGTCGAACTGCAACGGGCCCTGGCCGAACTCGGACACGTTGCCGAAGGCGTCTGGTCGGCGCCGGCCACGGCCGCGCGCGCACGCGAGGCCGGCGTCGACATGCCGATCACCGAGGCCGTGTGCGCGGTGCTGGACGGCCGCCTGAGCCCGCGTGCCGCGCTCGAGCAGTTGCTGGCGCGCGAGCCACGCCAGGAAGACGAGTGAGCACCGGCGGGTCGGCGGTGAGCCAGGGCGCCAGCGCGCAAGGCACCGGCGGGCTGAAAAGCGTGTGCGTCTTTTGCGGATCGGCCCCGGGCTGTGACCCGCGCTTCGTCGAGTGCGCGCGCGACACCGGAGCGCTGCTCGCGCAGCGGGGCCTGGCACTCGTATACGGCGGGGGCCACGTCGGGATGATGGGCGCGCTGGCCGATGCCGCGCTGGCAGCCGGCGGACGGGTCACCGGAGTGATACCGCGGCACCTGATGCGCCCCGAGGTGGCGCACCTGGGCCTGACCGAGTTGATCGTCGTCGATTCGATGCACCAGCGCAAGCGCTTGATGGCCGATCGCGCAGACGGCTTCCTGGTGCTGCCCGGCGGCTACGGAACGCTGGATGAAACCTTCGAGATGGTGACCTGGCTGCAGCTGGGACTGCAGAGCAAGCCGCTGGCGCTGGTCAACTTGGCCGGTTTCTTCGACCCGCTGCTGCGCTGGATCGAGCATGCGGTCGACTCGGGCTTCGTCCGCCCGGCGCAGGCGCACCTGTTGCGGCCGGAGCCTACGCCGCAGGCCGCGCTGGAACGGCTGCAGGCGGTTTCAGACGCCGCCTGAGAAACCGGACTGCCTCCACGCCTCGAATACGACGACGGCCACCGCGTTGGACAGGTTCAGGCTGCGGTTGCCGGGTCGCATCGGCAGCCTGAGCAGACGCGCGGCGGGAAAGCAGTCGCGCACACCGGGCGGCAGTCCGCTGACCTCGGAGCCGAACACGAACCAGTCGCCCGCGCGGAACTCGACCTCGGCGAAATTGGCGCTGCCGTGGCGTGTCAGCGCAAACAGTCGTTGCGGATCCGGGCGCTCGGACTGCAGCAGCGCCTCGAAGCTCAGGTGCACCGCAACGTGCGCGAACTCGCGGTAATCCAGGCCCGCGCGCCTCATCCTTGCGTGATCCAGAGCGAAGCCGAGCGGCTGCACCAGGTGAAGGCGCGCGCCCGTATTGGCGCACAGACGGATCACGTTGCCGGTATTCGGCGGGATCTGCGGCTCGACCAGAACAACGTGAAACATCGCTTCGACTCAACCGGTGCGAGCCACAACCAGATTGACGACCTGGCCGACCCCGCCCAGCTTCAGAACGGTGGCCACTTCGTCCAGCGTGGCGCCGCTGGTCATCACGTCGTCGACGACCGCGGCGCACCGCGCCGGCAACGGTCCGCGCAAAGCAAATGCACCCTGCACATTGGCGCGGCGCGCCCGCAGCGGCAGCGACTGCTGGGGCGGCCCGCCGCGCTTGCGAAACAACACCGCGCGCCACAGCGGCAGCGACAGCCGGCGCGCGACCACGCGGGCGATTTCGAGCGACTGATTGAAGCCGCGTTCGCGCTGGCGTCGCTCGGCGAGCGGGACTGCGAGCAGGCCATCGATCG
This sequence comes from Burkholderiaceae bacterium, assembly GCA_035511515.1. Lineage (GTDB taxonomy): Bacteria > Pseudomonadota > Gammaproteobacteria > Burkholderiales > Burkholderiaceae_F > VBCK01. The sequence goes on from DATKFG010000149.1 coordinate 8,319, forward strand.
AGGCGCCGGCGCCGATGCGCTCGGCCAGCAGGTCGCCGAATACGCGCGCCAGGTCGAGCCGTGCGCCCGATTTCAGCGCCATCACCATGCCGTCCAGCGGAGGTGCGTAGTCGCCCAACGCGATCGTGCGGTCGAAGGCGGGCGCAGCCGCCAGGCACCGGCCGCAGCGCGGGGTCGCAGCGGCGCCCACCCCGCGCGCGGCACACACCAGGCAGCGTGCACAACCGGGATCGAGGAAATCCCGCAGGCAGCCCGCGCAGACCGGATCGCCGCGCTCGACCCGGCACACGGCACAATACGGCGCGGCCAGCCGCCTCAATCCGGCGCCGAGCCGGTGCAGCCCCCCGGCCAACGTGCCGGCGAATGCTCCGGGAAACCCCGGGCCGGAGGCGAGGCGCGGTGACCCGCTCATCGCACCGAGCATATACTGGCGCGCCGCGCGCCTGCCGGCTCTGGCGCCAATCCGACTTCCGATGACTCCCGAGCCCGGCAGTATCGATCGACCCGGCGCCCGGTCCGAACCCGAACGGGCGCCATTCCGCAGCACCACGGTTCAACGCCAGTTCGACCGACGTGCCGCGCGCTTCGCCGGCGCCGCGGCGATCGTGCGCGAGGTCGGTCAGCGCCTGTGCGAGCGCCTGGGGGAGATCCGGCACGATGCGGCCGTGGTGCTGGACCTCGGATGCGGCAGCGGCGCGCTGCGCGCCGCATTGCTGAGGCGCTTCGGGCATGCCACCTGGCTGGGCGTGGACCTTTCCCGTGCGATGCTGGCTCAGGCGCGTGGCGATGCACCGGTGCCGGTGCGCTGGCTGCCGCTCGCGCTGCGACCGCGAGCGCGCTCGCTGCGGATCTGTGCCGACGCGACGCAGTTGCCCCTCGGACCGGGTGGCGTCGATTGCGTGGTTTCGAACCTGATGCTGAACTGGCACCCGGCGCCCCACCGCGTATTTCCCGAGGTGGCGCGCGTGTTGCGCGAGGGCGGTCTGCTGCTGTTCAGCAGCCTGGGTCCGGACACGCTGCGCGAGTTGCGCGAGGCGTGCGCAGCGGCGCTTCCGCAGGCGCGGCCGATGCCGTTCGTCGACATGCACGACCTGGGCGACATGATGGTGGCAGCCGGATTTTCCTCGCCGGTCACCGATTCGGAGACGATACGGCTGACCTATGGATCGGCCCGGCAGTTGGTGGCCGAGGTGCGCGCCCTTGGGGGCAATCCGCGCGATGACCGTCACCGGGGGCTGCCCTCGGGCCGGCAGGCCAGGAGCCTGCTGACCGCTCTGGAGGCAAAGTGCGACGCCGACGGAAGGATCGCGCTGACGTTCGAGGTGAGCTACGGACTCGGATGGAAGGCGCCTGCGCGGGCGCCTGCGAGCGACACGACCACGATTTCGGTCGAAGCGTTGCGCGGCCAGCTTCGTCGAAGGTGAGGCGTCCAGCCCTCACCCCCTCCCCTCTCCCGCTGCGCGGGCGAGGGGCGATCGGGCGTCGCAGGTGCGTGGCCGCCCGCAGGGGCACCCGGTGTCGCCCCTCGCCCGCGCAGCGGGAGAGGGGAGGGGGGTGAGGGCGCCTAGGTGCGGTGGATCTTGAGCCGGTTGCCTTCGGGGTCGATCTCTTCCAGCACGACGTCGAACTTCCACAGTTCCTTGACGAATTTGAGGACCGCCTCGGTGGTGTCGGTTTCGAGCAGGCGGCCCCTTTCGACGCGGTGCTGCAGCAGCAGCGCGCGCTCGTTGTCGTCACCGGCACGCGCGACCACGATACTGGGGGTGTGATACTCGAGACGGTACTGGGCCGCCAGCGCCTGCCGGAGCTTGACGTAGCCGTCCTCGTTGTGGATCGCCTGCACGTGATAGTGGCGGCGGTCGTCCTCGCCGTCGTGCAGCAGGAACAGGCGCAGATCCCGTATCACCTTCGGCGACAGGTACTGCTCGATCAGGCTGTCGTCCTTGAAGTTGGCCATCGCGAAGTAAATCGCCTCGTTCCACGGCGTTCCCGCCAGCTGCGGGAAGCACTGCCGGTCCTCGTCGGTCGGCTGCTCGCACACGCGCCGGATGTCGCGATAGATCGCGAAGCCCAGCGCATACGGATTGATGCCGCGAAAGCCGCGCGAGTCGAACGCGGGCTGCGCCACCACGTCGCTGTGGTTGGCCAGCCACTCCAGCATGAAGCCGTCGTCGACCTCGCCGGCGTCGTACAGCTCGTGCAGCAGCGTGTAGTGCCAGAAAGTCGCCGCTCCCTCATTGGCGACCTTGGTGAGGCGCTGCGGGTAGAAATACTGGGCCACCTTGCGCACGATCCGCACCAGCTCGCGCTGCCAGGCGGCCAGCTTGGGCGCGCTCTTCTCGATGAAATACAGCAGATTTTCCTGTGGCTCGAAGATGGCCGGAATTTCCTCGCCGCTCGGCGCGGGTGCATCCAGGTGCGCGAAGTCCGGCTTGTAGTGCTGCTCGGCGAAACGCAGCCGCTCGCGCAAGCGCTCGCGCTCGCGCCGCGGCGAAAGGCGGCTGGGCCGCCGGTAGCGATCGACTCCATAAGCGGCCAGCGCGTGGCAGCTGTCCAGGATCTTCTCGACCTCGGGCCAGCCGTACCGCTCCTCGCATTCCTGCACGAAGCCGCGCGCGAATTTCAGGTAGTCCAGGATCGCATCGGGCTGCGTGAACTGGCGAAACAGGTAGTTGGACTTGAAAAACGCGTTGTGTCCGTAGCCGGCGTGCGCCATCACCAGCACCTGCAAGGCCAGCGTGTTGGTCTCCATCAGGTAGGCCAGCGAAGGATCGGTGTTGATCACGATCTCGTAGGCCAGCCCGGACAGGCCCTTGCGGTAGCCGCGCTCCTGCGACAGCAGCTGCTTGCCGAAGCTCCAGTGCGCATAATGCACCGGCATGCCGACGGTCGAGCACAGGTCGATCATCTGGTCGGCGGTGATCAGCTCGTACTGGGTCGGAAAGGTGTCCAGTCCCAGGCGCTGGGCGTGCCGCAGCAGAGCGACATCGAACTTTTCCAGCGTGCTCAGCGTCCATTCGCTGCCGCGCGCGATCGGCTCGGCCGCGCGCGGCACGCCGGGGCGCGGCATCGGCACGCTCGGCCGCGCCAGCAGCTTGGGCCACGGACGTTCGCGTTCGCGCTCGCGCGTCGGTTCCAGTGCGTCGCTCATACCGGCCTCATGCTGCCTGCTTGCGGCTGAACAGTTCCCGGAAGACGGGCCAGATGTCGCTGCGGCCCCGAACGCTGCGCCGGGCGAATCCGCTGTCCTCGATCGCATCGTAGCTCTGCCACAGGTCGGAAGGGCGATTGAACCAGCCGCTCGAGCTCGGAATATCGACGTACGCGAAATAGCGCACCTTCGGCAGCATCACGTCATTGACGAAGGCGGCGCTCAGGCGGCCGTCCTCGGAGGTGCAATCGCCGTCCGAGGCCTGCGCCACGTACACGTTCCAGTCGGGGCCGCCGTAGCGCGTGTCGATCACCCGGTTGGCCAGCTCCAGCGCCGGGCGCACCAGCGTGCCGCCCGTCTGCGGGTCGTTGAAGAAGCGCTGCTCGTCGACCTCTTCGGCCTGTTCGGTGTGGCGGATGAACACGACGTCCACGCCGCCATACTTGCGCTCGAGGAACAGGTACAGCAGCACGAAAAAGCGCTTGGCCAGGTCCTTTTTGCGCTCGTCCATCGAGCCGGACACGTCCATCAGGCACAGCATCACGGCGCGCGCGGCCGGGGCCGGCCGCGGCACCCGGGCCCGGTAGCGGCGGTCGACGTCCTCCAGGAAGGGCAGCGTCTCGCGCCGCACCCGCAGGCGCGCGATGTCCTCGTCGATCTGCGCGCGGCGGTCGGCGCCGGCCTCTTCGCGTTCGCGCTCGAGCTCCTCGATCTGATCGTCGATCGAGCCGCGCAGCGCGATCCGGCGCGCGATCGACATGCGCACCGTCAACGCCGGCAGCAGGCTCAGCGGCAGACCGTCGCGGGTATAGCCGGCACGCTGGACGCGCTCCATCGTGACCTCGCCGAACCGGGTGCGCTCCAGATTGGGCAGCTCCAGGTCGTCGAAGAACAGCGCCAGGAACTCCTCGCGCGACAGCACGAATGCGAACGAATCGCGGCCCTCGCCCTCACCGGCTTCGTCGCCGTCGCCCTCACCGGCGCCGGCATCATCCGGCCGCGGCAGCTTGTCGCCGGGCAGGAACTCGCGATTGCCGGGAACCACGAACTCGCGGCCGCCGGTATCGTCGTCGTGGGTCAGGTGCGGCTCGGCCAGTCCGCGGCCGGGAATCGTGATGCGGCCGCCGCGACCGACGTCGGTGATCGAGCGCTTGGAGAACTCCTCGTCGGCCGCCCGCTTGATCTCTCCCTTGAAGCGGCGGATGAAGCGCTCGCGGTTGACCGCGCCGCGGCCCTGCGGATCGATGCGGCGGTCGACGATTCGCATGTAACGGATGCCGACCCGATCGCTCATCTCATATCGGACTGATCCGGGCGCTAGGACTGCGCGCTTTTCTTGAAGTGCAAGTACCAGTCCACCAGGCGCCGCACCTGCTTTTCGGTGTACCCGCGCGCCACCATGCGGTCGACGAACGACCGATGGCGCTGATCGAGTTCGTCGGAGCCCTTGGCCTCGAACGAGATCACCGGCAGGATGTCCTCGGTCTTGCTGAACATCCGCTTTTCAATGACCGAGCGCAGCTTCTCGTAGCTGGTCCACTGCGGGTTCTTTCCGTGGGCACGCGCACGCAGCACGAAGTTGACCACTTCGTTGCGGAAGTCCTTCGGGTTCGAGATGCCGGCCGGCTTCTCGATCTTTTCCAGTTCCATGTTCAGCGCATCGCGCGAGTACTGCATGCCGGTGTCCGGATCGCGCCAGTCGTCGTCGAGCAGCCACTTGTCCGCGTAGGTGACGTAGCGATCGAACAGGTTCTGTCCATATTCGGAGTAGGCATCCAGGTAGCTCATCTGCAGTTCCTTCTCCAGGAACTCGGCGAAGCGCGGGATGATCCACTCCTTGATGTGCGAGCGCAGCCGGCGCTTGTACTCGTCGGGCAGGTCCTCCTTGGACAGGCGTTCCTCCAGCACCACCAGCAGATTGACCGGGTCGGCCGCGATCTCGCTCGGGTCGCGATTGAACGCCGCCGAGATCGTCTTGAAGGCCCAGCGCGTCGAAAGTCCGGAGAAGCCCTCCGCGGCACCGCCGTCGTCGCGGTATTCCTTCACGCTCTTGGAACGAGGATCCACGTCCTTCAGGTTCTCACCGTTGTAAGCGCGCAGCTTGGAATAGACCGACGAGTTCTCGGGCACGGTCAGCCGCGACAGCACGGTGAATTCGGCCAGCGTGCGCAGCGTCTGCGGTGCGCACGGGGCCTCGGCCAGCGTGGAAGCGTGCAGCATCTTGTCGTAGATCCGGATTTCCTCGTCGGTGCGCAGGCAATACGGTACCTTGACCAGGTAGACGCGGTCGATGAAGGCTTCGTTGTCCTTGTTGTTGCGGAACTTCAACCACTCCGCCTCGTTGCTGTGCGCCATGATGAAGCCGGTGAAGGGCATCGCCGGAAGCGCTTCGGTGCCTTTGAAGTTGCCCTCCTGCGTGGCCGTCAGAATCGGGTTCAGTACCTTCAACGGCGCCTTGAACATCTCGACGAACTCGACGCAGCGCGCCGAGCCCAGGCACAGCGCGCCCGAATAGCTGTAGGCGTCCGGGTCGTCCTGCGCGAAGCGCTCCAGCATCCGCAGATCGATCTTGCCCACCAGGCTGGAGACGTCCTGCGTGTTCTCGTCGCCGGGCTCGGTCTTCACGATGCCGATCTGGTTCAGCACCGACGGCATCACCCGGACCACGCGGAATTTGCTCAGGTCGCCGTTGTACTCGCGCAGCCGCTTCAGCGCCCAGGGGCTGGCGATCCCTGTCAGGGCGCGTCGGGGAATGCCGTACCGGTCCTCCATAATCGGGGCGTATTTGTCCCGGTCGAACAGGCACAGCGGGTTTTCCAGCAACGGCGACACGCGACCGCTGTCGGGGTCCTTCAGCGCATAGATCGGGAACTGCTCGCACAGCTTCTTGATCTTCTCGGCCAGCGACGACTTGCCGCCGCCGACGGGGCCGAGCAGGTAGAGCACCTGTTTGCGCTCTTCCAGCCCTTGCGCCGCATGCAGGAAGTACGCATACAGCGACATCAGCGTCTCCTCCATGCCATGGAACTCGGAGAACGCGTCCCACAACTGGATCGAACGGTTCTGGAAGATGCGCGACAGCCGCGGATCCTCGGCCGTGTTCACCAGCCGGGGCTTGCCGATCGCTTCCAGGACGCATTCGTGGGCGGACGCGTAAGCCATCCGGTCGTTCTTGCAGAACCGGAGAAAGTCATCCAACCCCATTTCCTCGTCCTGTACGCGGACAAAAGATTCCCGGTAGTCGGAGAACAAGGTGGAGGGCGAACTCATCTGAACCTCCTGCGCGGCCCGAAACGGCCGCAACTCGAAATGCCTGACATACACTGCTGCGTCCACAAATCCGGACGAAAGTTCAATGCATCGTTTCGCAGCTCCCGCCCGAGGCGGGCACCGCTCTGTGGCTGATCCACCCGATACACGATGCGTTCAGCTTATGCCGCGGTCATCATCGCTATCGCAGCAAAAGCAGGCGATTCACAGCCCAGAGCCCCAATCCGTCGCAGCATGCTTCCTTGCCGCATTCAACGGCTCGGCGTCGGACGGGTTGACCGGCGGATGCACCATATCGTGGATGATGCATCGCAATCATCCGATTGCAAAATCATTTCGCCGCTTTTCCGGCGTTGGACCCATGATCCGTTTCGATCCGCAAATTTCCGGCGCCCGCGCGCTGCTGTTCCTGCTACTAGTATGCCTCGTCCTTGCCGGTTGTTCGAAGCCGCAGTTCAATAATATCGATATCAGCGGCGCTAGCTACGCGCGCGATTTCGCGCTGACCGACGCGGCCGGCGCGCCGCGGGCCCTGGGCGACTACCGGGGCAAGGTCGTGGTGCTGTTTTTCGGCTATACGCACTGCCCTGACGTATGCCCCACAACGCTGGCGCAGCTGGCGCAGGCCAGGCGCTTGATGGGCGCCGATGCCGGACGGGTCCAGGTCCTCTTTGTGACCCTGGACCCCGACCGGGACACGCCGCAGTTGCTGACGCGCTATGTGCGGGCCTTCGATCCCAGTTTCGTCGGCCTGACGGGCACCGAGCCGCAAATCCAGGCCGCCGCGCGCGAATTCAAGGTCTTTTTCCAGAAAGTCGCCGGCCCGGAGGCGGATTCCTACACGCTCGACCATTCCTCGGGCAGCTTCGTGTTCGATTCGCAGGGGCACGTCCGCCTTTATCTGCGGGACGGAGCCCCGGCGGATCAGATCGCGCCCGATTTGAAGCGTCTGCTCGGTTAGAACGAAGCGGGCCGGTCAGCGCACAAAATCGCCGGTTTCGGCGTTGACGGCGGTGGCGCTGCCGATCGCGAAGGCGCCGGCCTCGGCCGGACCGATGCCGAAGGCTTCACGGGCCGCCGCTGTCAGGTCGAGCTCGAAGCCGATCAACACACTGGCCGCCGCACCGTCATAGCGCTCGCGGTCGTAACGCGCCTGGTCCGGGTCCAGCACCGCGTGAGGCAGAAACGGATCGAACACGACCAGCGCCCCCACGGTGCACCGCAGCTTCAGCCCCACGCCCGCGAACACGATGTCCCGCGCCGGGCCCGCCAGGCACCAGGCACCGAACAGCACGTCCTCGTAATGCGCATCGGTGTGAAAGGCGGCTCCGCGGCAGCCGTACCACTCCAGCTTCGGCCGCACAGCGGCCGCCAGCGCCTCGGGCAGGCACCCGTTCAGCACCCGTTGGCCGTGTTCATCCTCGAAGCGGCCCATTTCGTGGACCCGGCCCGGGGTGGGCGGCACCATCCCGGCCAGATGCGCTGCGCGCTGCTGCAGAGGCGCCGGGGCCACTGCCCAACCGTGCCAGATGCGCCGCGCGACTCCCCTGGCCGCCCCTGCCGACATCGGCCAAGGGCCGGGCTGGCCGACGAAGCGTCCGTGGCTCAAAAAAAATGCCCCGCGTGAGCGGGGCAAACAATCCGCCTCTTCGGAGGAGAGGGGGAGGAGGAGAGGCGGACGATCCCAACACCAAACCGGTAAAGACGCGCGGGCTCACGCATAGGCGGACAACGCTCCGCGCATCTTTCGTAATGCTTTGGCCTCGATCTGGCGGATTCGTTCCGCAGACACACCGAATTCCCTAGCCAATTCGTGTAACGTCGCCGTGCCCACGCTGCCATCAGAGTCTTCATCCAGCCAGCGTGCTTCGATCACCCGCCGGCTGCGCGGATCCAGGCTGCCCAGTGCCTGCTGGATTCCTTCTCCTTGAAGGCGGTCGAAGCGCTGCCGCTCGATCAGCGCCTCCGGCCCGCTGCTGCTATCGGTCAGGTATTGAATCGGAGCGAACTCCTCGGACCCGTCGTCCGACCGCAGCTCCAGCGCCACGTCGCCGCCGCTCATCCGCGTTTCCATTTCGGCGACTTCCTCCGGCTTCACGTTCAGCTCGCGAGCAACACCCTCGATTTCCTCCCGCGACATGGTGCCGGCACGCTGCTTCAGGCTGCGCAAATTGAAGAAGAGCTTGCGTTGTCCCTTGGTGGTCGCAACCTTGACCAGGCGCCAGTTGCGCAGGATGAATTCGTGAATCTCGGCCTTGATCCAGTGCAACGCGAACGACACCAGGCGCACGCCCCGGTCCGGATCGAACCGCTTGACCGCTTTCATCAGCCCGATGTTGCCCTCCTGGATCAGGTCCGCATGAGGCAGCCCGTAGCCCAGGTAGTTGCGGGCGACCGCGACCACCAGCCGCAGGTGCGACAGCACCAGCTGCCCTGCGCTGTTCAGGTCTCCGCGCTCGCGGAACCCGCGCGCCAGTTCGCGCTCTTGTTCGGCCGACAGCATCGGAATCCGGTTGACGGCCGTGATGTATGCGTCCAGGTTGCCCAGGCTGCCCGGCACCAGCAGCGCGCTGCCCGGGACCCGCACCGACGGAAGCAAAGCACTTTGTCCCATGTTTTCCCCGTACTCCTTGTTCGAAAAACTTTAGCACTCGATGATCGAGACTGCTAGTTAGAGTATCCCGGGGGCATACAGTTCAAAGTTGGGCGCGCCAGCCAGGTGCCTGCTCCGACTTAAACCCAACGTGAGCGTGTGCTTACACACGGAGGCCGGAAATTACAGGGGTTTGGTAAAGAAGTTCGGCAGGATGTCCTGCGGCCGCAGACCCCGCAGATTGCGGTCGGGGTCTACGCTCTCCTTGGCCTGGCGCTGGTCCAGCCCCATGTCCACGTCGAGCGACAGTTGGGCGGGCTGGCTGTCGAGGTGCCCAGGTTCGGGCTTCGGCACCGCGGACAGGGCGTCCTGCCAGGCTCCTTCGATCTCCTTGCGGGCGTTCACGCGCTGGCGGCGCACCTTCGAACCGGTCGGCGCATCGGCTTCGACCTCGACCTTGGGCGTAGAAACGATGGACATCTGGGCGCTGGCCGGGTTGAAGGCGACCAGCAAGGCTCCGCTGTCGGGCCGGAACGCGCCAGCCGGCAGTCTTTCGCGCAACAGCCTGCCGGCGACGCCGCGCACCGTGCAGGCGTATCCGAGCGAATAGGACGAAAGCCGGGTCTGCGGGTCGATCCCTGCGCCCCGGCAAATCTCGCCCGCGCGCTGGTAGTTCTGCTCGAATCCTTCGCCCATACCGACCTTGGCGGCGTACTCCAGCGACGAGTCGTGATCGCCCAGATCCGCGGCGCGAGCGAAAAACTTGGCCGCTGCCTCAAGGTCCCGGTGCACGCAGATGCCGGCATCCAGCATGCGCCCCCCCAGGTACACGGCCGGGCCGTCGTTGGAGGCCGCCCCGTGAATGACCAGATCGACTGCCGCGCGGCAGTCGCCGTGCCGGACCGCGACCGCGATCGGATTCGTCGACAGCTCAGTCGCCCCTGCATGCACCGTCAGGCCCGCGGCCAGCACGATGGCCATAGTGGGTCCGATTCGGCGTTCGTCGTTCATATTGAGATCCCTCCCGATCCTGGTCCCGCGTTGGAAGACGGCGCAGCGCTGACAGAACGAAAATCCTCCTGAAACGGCCACGGCCGAACCTGGAAATTCGCTACGGGAACCCGGCAAGCCCGCCCCGTATGCCCCGCAGCCGGGCCCGGGCGCGGATCGATCCAATCAGAGCGCCCGCCAGCCACACGGCCGCGACGAAGGCGGCCAGCCAGGCCGGCCGCGGCCACTGAAGCCGGATCGGGCTCGCGTACAAGTGCCCGACCGATCCGAGTTCACGGTCCAGCCACAGCCAGCCGATGCGCGCCATCGCCAGCGCGGCGGCGGCCACCGCCAGCGCAGTGATGGCGGCTGCGGCCACCGGGGCGCGCCGCACGCCGCGGTCATCGGCGCCCAGCAGCCAGAGCAACTGCGCGCGCCGTGCATCGATCGGGGCGCTGACCGACACCGCCACGATCAGCCAGCCGGCGGCATGCAGCACGAAGGCGCCGATCGCGGCCACTGAAACGGCAACACCGATCCGGCCGAGAGCCCGGAACTTGCGATACCACGCCAGGTCGAGCTCGACCCCGTCCACGCGCGCCATCTTCCTGATCACAGCGGCGGTCGCCTCGATGGCATCGGGCCTGGCGTCCTGCCGAAAGGTCACCACCACGACATCCGGCAGCGGGTTCACCGCCAGCTGGCCGATCGCATCCCGGTCCGCCGGCGTGCGCGCCGCGATCTGCGCCAGCGCCGCATCGCGCGAAACAAACCGTGTGGCAGCAACGGTGGGCAGCAGCGCCAGCGAGCTGCGCAACGAACCGGCCTCGTCCGCCGTGGCGCCCGCCGCCACCCTCACCGTGGCCTGCGGCGCGATCGATGCCGCCTGGGCGAGCGGGCGCAGACTCCAGAGCGAGATGGCCAGCAGCAGCACGGCCCCGAGCGCGAGCGCGGCCACCAGGACCGCCGCCAGCCATGCGAACGGCCGGCGTCCGATCGCCCTGATCGCCTCGCGCCAGCGGCTCATGGCTGCAGGCGCCCTTCCACCAGGCCGACCCGGCGCGCGGCGATCTGCGCCGGCACCGGCCCACGCGCGGCCACGACCGCGGTGACGCCCGCCGCGCAGAACTGCGCCAGGGTCGCAAACAGCGACGCGGGGTCGGCGTCCGCCTCGGAGTCGATCCCGGCCGGCTCGTCGATCAGCAACAGCGCCGGGCGGTTGGCCAGGGCGCGTGCCAGCACGACCCGCCGACGCTCGCCATAGGCCAGCCGGTCGCAGCGCAGCGCGCCGATCTGGCCCGGGTCCAACCCGACCCGCTGCAACGCGACTCGGGCCCGTTCGATCGCCTCGGACCGGTGCTCGCCCGCGATCAGCGCCGGCGCGCTGACGTTCTCGATCACGCTGCAGTCGTCGAACAGCAAGGGCTCCTGCGGCACGATTCCCATCTGCCGGCGCAAATGCGCCCGCGCGCGCAGTCCCAGGCGGGCCACATCCTGGCCGGCGATCGTGACCCGCCCGGAGGTGGGCAGCTCCAGGGCGGCCATCAGCCGCAGCAGCGTGCTCTTGCCCGCCCCGCTGGGGCCGCTCAGCACGATCAGCTCACCGCGGGCGATGGTCAGGCTCAGATCCGACAGCACCAGCCTGAATGTGCCGCGCCGCACTTCGACATGGTCCAGTTTCAGCAGTGTTTCGGATTCGATGGACTCGGCCACGTCAGATTCGACCCTCGCCGCCTACAATGCAAACTGGTGCGGCCGGCGGCAAAGCAAGGTCGCGGATTGTACGTCCCACCGATCCGAGGCAGTCATGGAACGGTCAGATGCCACCTTCACGGTGGCGGCCCGCCGGGCCCACAACGGCAAGCTCGAACGCGCGCTGGACCACGCGGTGCCGATCGCGCGCTTCCTGGACCGGGAGCTGTCGCACCTGGCGTTCAACGAGCGCGTGCTGGCGTTGGCCGAGCGCGCCTCGGTTCCGCTGGCCGAACGGCTGCGTTACGTGTGCATCGTGTCGTCCAACCTGGACGAGTTCTTCGAGATCCGCATTTCCGAACTGATGGGCGAAATGCGCGAGTCCGGCGGCATCAACCAGGCCTCGCCGCTGTGGGAGTCGTTCACGCTCATCGCCGACCGGGCCCACGCGCTGGTGGACCATCAATACCGGATCTACAACGAACAGATCATTCCGGCCCTGGCGCGCGCACGCATCGTCGTGCTGAGTCATTCGAAGCGATCCGCATCCCAGCGGGACTGGGTCAGGGAGTACTTCGAGCGCGAGGTGCGCCCGCTGCTGTCGCCAATCGGACTGGATCCGGCCCACCCGTTCCCGCAGGTGATGAACAAGACGCTGAACTTCATCGTGCAGCTGAACGGCAAGGACGCGTTCGGACGCCCGGGAACGATCGCCATCGTCAAGGTGCCGCGCGTGCTGCCGCGCGTGATTCCCTTGCCTTCGCGCCTGACGCCCCAGCGGCAGGCGTTCGTGCTGCTGTCCTCGGTGATCCGCGCCCACCTGGCGGACCTGTTTCCGCGCCGCGGCGTGGCGGGCTTTTCGCAGTTCCGGGTCACGCGCGACTCGGAGCTGTGGGTCGACGAACGCGAGGTGTCCGATCTGCGCCAGGCGCTGCAGGTCGAGCTCACCCAGCGCCATTTCGGCAACGCGGTGCGCCTGGAAGTGCTGCGGACCTGCCCGGATGCGCTGGAGCTTCTGCTGCGCGAGCAGTTCCAGCTGCCCCCGCAGACCATGTACCGGGTGGCAGGGCCGGTCAACCTGGTGCGGCTGAACCAGCTGGTCGACCACTTGAATCGTGCCGAGCACCGCTTCCCGCCCCTGGTGCCGGCCTGGCCCAGGCAGGTCGCGCAGGGGTCCGACCTGTTCGAGGCGATACGGCGCGGCGACATCCTGCTGCATCACCCATTCGAGAGCTTCGAGCCGGTGGTCGAGTTCCTGCGCCAGGCGGTGGCCGACCCGAAGGTGGTCGCGATCCGGATGACGCTGTACCGCACCGGCACCGGTTCGGTGCTGGTCGATCTGCTGGAGGAGGCGGCGCGACAGGGCAAGGAAGTCACGGTCGTGGTCGAGCTGAAGGCGCGCTTCGACGAGGAAGCCAACATCAACGTGGCCGAGCGGCTGGAGGCGGTCGGGGCGCAGATCGTGTACGGACTGGTGGGGCTGAAGACGCACGCGAAACTGCTGCTGGTGCTGCGCCGCGAATCCTCGCGCGGGCGGGAACGCCTGGTCCGTTACGCGCACCTGGGCACCGGCAACTACCACCCGACCACGACCAAGCTGTACACGGACTTCGGCATGCTCACCGCGCATGGCGGGATGTGCACCGACGTCGAACGCGTCTTCATGCACCTGACCAGCCTGACGCGGGTCGAGCGTCTCACGCACCTTTGGCTGGCGCCGTTCACGCTGCACAAGCGCAACCTGGCGGCGATCGCCAACGAGGCCCGGCTGGCGCGCGCCGGCAAGCCGGCGCGGATCATCGCCAAGGTCAATGCGCTGGTCGATGAGGCGACCATCAACGCGCTGTACGAGGCCTCCAGCGCGGGCGTCCGGATCGACCTGATCGTGCGGGGCGCCTGCTCGTTGCGCCCCGGCGTCAAGGGCCTGTCGGACAACGTCCAGGTGCGCTCGGTGGTGGGCCGCTTCCTGGAGCACCACCGGATCTATTACTACGGCGCCGACGGCAAGGAGTCGGTCTATCTGGCCAGCGCCGACTGGATGGGACGGAACCTGTTCCGGCGCATCGAGGTGGCTTTCCCGGTGCTGGACCCCAAGTTGAAGCGGCGCGTGATCGACGAGGGCTTGCGTCCTTACCTGGACGACACGGCCGAAGCCTGGACGCTGCTGCCATCGGGCGAATACGCGCCGCCCCGGCAGGTCGCAACCGGACAGAGCGCCCAGCGCAAGCTGCTGGCCCTGCTGACGCACCCTGACCAAGAGCGCTGAAAGCCCGCGACGTGGAATTGATCCTTTGGCGCCATGCGGAGGCCGAACCAGGCGAGCCCGACCTGGGCCGGCGATTGAGCGCCAAGGGCGAGAAACAGGCCCGGCGCATGGCCGAATGGCTGCACAGCCGGCTGCCGGATTCGGCCCGGATCCTGGCCAGCCCGGCCACCCGCGCGCAGCAGACCGCGCGCGCGCTGGCCGACCTGTCGCGCCGCAAGTTCAAGACGCTCGAGCAGATCGCGCCCGGCGCGACCGCCGAGGAGCTGCTGGCAGCGGTCGGATGGCCCGGGTCGCGCTCCCCGATCGTTGCCGTCGGGCATCAGCCGACACTGGGCCTTGCGGTCAGCCGCCTGCTGGCCGGCGCCGAGCGCCCATGGCCGGTCAAGAAGGCCGCGGTCTGGTGGCTCAGCTCCAGCGACAGCGACGGACTGGAGCAGGCGGTGCTGCGCGCCGTGATCAACCCCGACCTTTCCTGACGGCCGCCGCCCCAAAACCGGCCGCAATGCCGGAAATTGTTGTCGAATCGCTGCACTTTTCCCGAGCGCTGCGGGCCACGCACGCGCCTACATTGCTCCCGACCCATTCGACGGGCCGAAACCGGCGAGGAATTCGATGCGATTCAAAGACTGGCCGATCGCTGCGCGCATCTGGAGCGCGGTCGGCGTCACGATGGTCTCGTTTGCCGCCGCGGCCATCCTGGCGCTGTGGCAGCTGTCGCAGGGCGGATCCGATGGCGGCGGCGGTTGGCTGGCGCCGATCGCCTATCTGGGGATAGCGGCGCTCGTGAGCTGCCTGGCCGGATGGACCGTCGCATCCGGCATCGTGAAGCCGTTCCACCAGGCCGTGGATGCGGCAGTGGCCATCGGGCGGGGTCAACTGGACCAGAAGATCACGTCAGGGACCCGCGACGAGCTGGGCTGGCTGCTGCATGAGCTCAGGCAGATGCAAAAGAGCCTGGTCCGGTCGGTCACCGGGATCCGGACCGCGGCCAACGCGATCAGCGCGGCCGCCGGCGAGATCGTCAGCGGCAGCGCCGATCTGTCCTCGCGCGCCGAGACCCAGGCGGCATCGCTGCAGCAGGCATCCGGATCGATGGATGAGCTGACGTCGACCGTCAGACACAATGCCGAGCAGGCGCGCTCGGTCAACCAGCTGGTCAGCTCGGCGGCCGAGGTGGCCATGCGGGGCGGAAACGTCGTATCCGAAGTGGTGCGCACGATGAGCGACATCAACGCGAGCGCGGGTCGGATCGTCGATATCATCAGCGTGATCGACGGCATCGCGTTCCAGACCAACATCCTGGCGCTGAACGCCGCCGTCGAAGCAGCGCGTGCCGGCGAACAGGGACGCGGCTTCGCGGTCGTGGCGGCCGAAGTGCGCAGCCTGGCGCAACGCAGCGCCACCGCCGCCAAGGAGATCAAGGCGCTGATCAGCGACTCGGTCGAGAAGATCGGCGCCGGCGCGCGCCTGGTGGACTCGGCCGGAGAAACGATGGGCGAGATCGTCAACAGCGTCACCCAGGTGAGCAGGATCATGCAGGAGCTGGCCGATGCCGGCCTGTCGCAGAGCGGCGGCATCGAGCGCATCGGCTCGACCGTGACGCAAATGGAGCAGACGACCCAGCAGAATGCCGCCATGGCCGAACAGGCGGCCGCCGCGGCGCAGTCGATGCAGCAACAGGCCGCGGCTCTGACGCAGATCGTCGGGCAGTTCAAGCTCGCGGCGTAAGCGCCGGGGGCGACCACCCTCACCCCCTCCCCTCTCCCGCTGCGCGGGCGAGGGGCGTCCCACCGCCGCAGCTTCGATGTCGGAGCATGTGCGACGCTTGTGAAGGCCGCGGGGGGAGCTCGAGGGGGGTCGCAGACCACCCTCGAGGCCGATCCTCCTGCTTTTCGGTTCCGAAGCTGCTGTTAGTGGCCAGGCGCAGGTGCTCTTCGAAGCAGAGCTTCATGGCAAGGAGAGGGGAGGGGGTGAGGGCTAGCCAGTAGCTAGTCGAGCTCCCGGATCGCAAAGCGCACGCCGACCCGCTGCCACTGCTCGGCCTCCTCTTCGAGCAGGTGGCGCGTCAGCGGATGCTGGTGGAGCCACCCCTGGTCCAGCGCCAGCTCGATCGCGCGCGCGAAGCGCAGCGTCCACCGCTCGCATGCGGCGTCGCGGCGCGCGTGGTTCAGTATCACGCTCAGCCGCAGGGCCAGCAACGCCGCTGCCCGTTCGGAATCCTCGAGCAGCACCGACACCTTCTTCAGGTTGCCGCGCTGACCCAGCACCAGTTCGGCGATGTTCTTCTGATCCGAGGTCGAAAAGCCGGGCAGGTCCCCGTGCTCGATCAGGTAGGCCGAGTGCTTGTGATAGTCCCCGTGCGACACGGCCGAACCGACTTCGTGCAATTGGGCGGCTCGCAGCAGGCTCTTGAGGGATTCTTCGCCGGCGGCCGGCGCCACCGCACGGAAAAGCCCGAGCGCCGTCTGGGCGACCCGTTCGGCCTGCGCGCGGTCGACTCCGAAGCGCAACTGCCAGCGGTCGACCGTGGCATCGCGGATGTCGTGGCTCTCGCGCCGCCCCAGCAGGTCGTACAGCACACCCAGCCGCAAACCGCCCTTGGCGGCGCGCAACTCCTGCAGTCCAAAGGTCTCGAAGATCGCCAGCAGAACCGCCAGCCCCCCGGCCAGCACCGCGGCCCGCTCCTGCTTCAGGCCGTCGAAGCGGACCCGGCGTACATCGCCCGCTGCCAGCAGCGCCTGGCGCAGCCGCGCCAGCCCGGACGGCGTCACGGTGCCGTCGGTCCAGCCCTGGTCGCGCAGCACCAGGGAAACGGCCCCGATCGTTCCACTGGTGCCATAGGCCTCGTCCCAGCGGCCCCGGCCGAAAAAGGCCTGGGCCTCCTCCAAGTCGGCCTCGCACGCGACCTGGGCGCGCCGGAACGACGCCCGATCGATGGTGCCGTCCGGGAAGAATTTCAGCGTCACGTTCAGGCAGCCGATCTTGAACGACTCGGCCTTGTCGGCCTCGAAGGTGCGCCCGACGATCACCTCGCTGGAGGCCCCGCCGATGTCGACCACCAGGCGGCGCTTCTGGCTCGGCGCCAACGAGTGCATGCAGCCTTCGAACACCAGGCGCGCTTCTTCGCGACCCGAGATGATCTCGATCGGAAATCCCAATGCGTGCTGACCCTCGAGCAGGAATTCATCCGCGTTCAGCGCCTGCCGCAAGGTCTGTGTTCCAACCGCGCGCACGTGCGAGGCCGGCATGCCACGCAGCCGCTCGTTGATTCGTTCCAGGCATTCGCGGGCGGTCTCGATGGCTTTCTTGGACAGGCGATTGTCCGCGTCCAGCCCGGCCGCGAGCCGGACGATTTCCTTCCAGTAGCCGCGCCGCTCGATGTGTGAGCCGTCGGCGCGCCCGATTTCCAGGCGGAAGCTGTTGGAGCCGACGTCGACCGCAGCGAGCAGCATGTGGGTGGCTGGTGTCCCGAACTAGGTTCCGATCAGGGCTTCGGCGAACTGCCGGGCCGAAAACGGCTGCAAGTCCTGCGGCCGCTCACCGACGCCGAGAAACAAGATCGGCACCGGACGCTCGAGCGCCAGCGCCGCGATCACCCCGCCCTTGGCGGTGCCGTCCAGCTTGGTGACGATCAGCCCGGTCAATCCGATCGCCTGATCGAACGCGCGCACCTGCGCCAGCACATTTTGCCCGTTGGTTCCATCGACGACCAGAACGACCTCGTGCGGGGCGCCTTCCTGGCCCTTGGCGATCGCCCGCTTGATCCGCTTGAGCTCCTGCATCAGATGAGTCTGGGTCGGAAGGCGGCCGGCCGTGTCGGCGATCAGCACGTCGACCGAGCGGGCTCGCGCGGCCGCGACCGAGTCGAAGATCACGGCCGCCGGATCGCCGCTCGCCTGGGAGATCACCTCCACGCCATTGCGCTCGCCCCAGATCTGCAGCTGTTCGCGCGCCGCTGCACGGAAGGTGTCGCCCGCCGCCAGCAGCACCTTGTAGCGACCGGCGGCGAACCAGTGCGCGAGCTTCCCGATGGTGGTGGTCTTGCCGCTGCCGTTGACCCCGACCACCATCACCACCCAGGGACGCTGCTCGGGCAGCACGAGAGACCGCTCCGATGGCGCCAGCAGCGCGGTCAGCTCCTCGCGCAGCGCGGCCCGCACCGCCTCCGGGGTTGGCGCTTCGCGCCGGCCGAGCCGGGTGCGCACCCGCTGCAGCAGCAGCTGCGCGGCCGGCACGCCGGTGTCGGCTTTCACCAGGGCCGCTTCGAGCTCCTCGAACAGCGCCTCGTCGATCCGGGCGGCCGACAACAGCCCGACGATGCCGGCCCGTGTCTTGGCCAGACCCTGCTTCAGCCGCGCCAGCCATCCCTGATCTTCCTCGCTCATTTTCTGCAATTATCCGGCTGCGGCCGCGCTCGGCAGTGTAGAGGATCGTGGTGGTGCGATCGAATATCAAACGGGTAGGCGATCCACCCCATCGGATCCGCATCATCGGGGGACGCTATCGGCGCACTCAGATTCCGGTGCAGGATCGCGCCCAGTTGCGCCCGACGCCGGATCGGGTGCGCGAGACGCTGTTCAACTGGCTGTCACACCTGCGCCCCGACTTGACGTCCAGCCGCGGGCTGGACCTGTTCGCCGGCACCGGCGCGCTCGGATTCGAGCTGGCATCGCGCGGAGCGGGCGAAGTGCTGCTGGTCGAACGCGATCCGGCGCTGGTGAAACAGCTGACCGCGCTGCGCGATCGCCTCGGCGCCCGCGAGGTCCAGGTGATCCGGGGCGACGCGATCGAGGTGGCCCGCCGACTGCCGCCGGCCTCGTTCGACCTGATCTTCATCGACCCACCTTACGGGGAAGCACTGCTGCACCCCGCACTGTCGGCCGCCCGCGGGTTGCTGGCTCCGGGTGGGTCGGTCTATGCGGAGGCCCCAGCCGCGCTGAAGGAGGTCGACCTGCAGCCGCTCGGCCTGCAGGCGATCCGGACCGGCAGGGCGGGCCGTGTCCATTTTCATTTGCTGGGTTTGCAACAGTCCTGAAATAATGACGCGTTTTTTCAGTCCCCCGAACCGGAGCCGGGCGCATGTCCATCGTGATCGCTGTGTATCCCGGAACGTTCGATCCCCTGACGCGCGGTCACGAGGACCTGGTGCGCCGCGCCGCGGGGCTGTTCGCGAAGCTGATCGTGGGGGTCGCGGACAGTTCGGCCAAGCGGCCGGTCTTCACGCTGGACGAGCGCATCGAGATCGCGCGCGAAGTGCTCGGCCATTATCCGAATGTCGAGGTGGTCGGCTTTCGCGGGCTGCTGAAGGATTTCGCGCGCGAGCAGGACGCGCGGGTGATCCTGCGTGGGCTGCGCGCCGTGTCCGACTTCGAATACGAGTTTCAGATGGCGGGCATGAACCGCTACCTGTTGCCGGACGTCGAGACGATGTTCCTGACGCCGGCCGATCAGTACCAGTTCATCTCCGGCTCGATCGTGCGGGAGATTGCGATGCTGGGAGGCGACGTCAGCAAGTTCGTGTTTCCCTCGGTCGAGCGCTGGCTGAAGAACAAGCTATCGCAGCTCGGCGGCCCGCCGGCCGCGCCGTAAGGGACGGCGGCCTGGGCCTAGCGATCGCCAGGCGAGGCCCTCCGTAGCGCCGTCAGGCGCGAAGGAGGGCGGGGCCTAGGGTGCTGCCACCTCGACCTTGATCCAGAGCCCGGCGCGCGGCGCCCCGGATTCGGCAACACCCGCCGAAGGCAGCTGCGTTCCGGAGTCGGCCAGCGCGATCCACTGGCCGGCCCGGCCATAGACGGTCTGATGGTCGGCGCCTTCGTCGTAGGCCCCGCTGACGCGCCCGGCCTGGCGGGGTTGCAGATCGATCGCCACCGTTTGGCCGGCCAGCCAGATGCGCGCCGTGAAGTCCGAGACCGCGTCGAACGGTACAAGGCCGGCCGTGTCGGCGCCCCCGGGCCTGGCGGCCTTGCCGCTCGCCACCGTCTTGCCGGCGCGCACGCCAAACCACAGCGACTGCGCCGCCGGCATCGAAATCACCAGCGGGTCGCCCTCGACCACCGGCACCGGTGCCGGGCCAGCCTGCGTCGTCGACAGCACCTGGCCGTTGCCGTGCACATCGGCGGCCAGCGGGCGCCCGGTCGACAGCGTGACCGCTCCGTGGCTGGCCGGAGCCAGATCGGCAGCGCCGCCAGGCGCGAAGGAGGGGGGATCGTCGCGCAAGCTCACCACCAGCGGCTGCAGCGGCCGGTCCGACTGCTCGATCAACCGCACCACTCGAGCCAGATCCGCCGGCGGTGCGCGCACCTGCAGGTGCATGCCAGCGCCCGCCAGCGCCGCCGGGCCGATCAGCGGTCGCAACACGATGAGCAGCGATTCCGCACTGCGGTGGTGCAGCTCGACCGTGACCGGCTGTTGAGCCTGGCCGATCGCCCCGGTGGACGCCAGCAGCGCCGCCAAGGCGACCGGCTTGATGACCCGCAGGCAAGGTCTGCCGATCATTTCCCGAGCAGACCTTTCAGCGCGTCGCCCAGACTGGGGTTGGACGGCTGGCCATCCTTCTTGAGCTTGTTCTGGAGCAGGTTCTTCAGCTGGTCGCCCGCCTTCTTCGTGATCGCCTGGCGGGCGAGCGAATTCCAGTCGAGCTGGTACGACAGCGCGCCAAACGGCCCCGACAGATGCACCGGAACCGTCACGCCGCGCAGGCCCGACAGATCGCCGCCGCCCTGGGCGGCGAGGGTTTCGACCACCGCCGCCTGCACCGTGTAATCGAGCGCGCCGGCGCCGATATCGATCGTTCCGGCGCCGCTCACCCGCAACAGCGGCGATTTGGCCAGCAGATCGCGGTTGGTCGCCACTCCGTTGCTGATCGAGAAGCTGGCGGTGAGCTCGGAAAAGTCCGTCTTCTGGGCCTCGTCGGCAGCTCCGGTCTGAGCAGCACCGGCCGCAAGCGCCGACTTCACCTCGCGCAGCTTCTGAGCGATATTGATTCCGTGTATCGCGCCGTCGCGCAGCGCGAGCGAGGCGCTGCCGCCCAGCGCGTGGCGCATCGCGCCGACCGTCGGCCCCTGCGTCGTGATGTCCAGCTTGACACCGCCGTGCCCCGCGATCAGGTCCCTGCCGGTCAGGTCCTTCACCAGCGGTTCGATCGAGATCCCGCTCAGCGCGAGGTCCGCGGCGATCCGGTTCGTGTTCGCGTCCACTTTTGCACTGCCGTTCAACGTCCCTTCGTACAGGCTGGCCGACAGCGGCGCCACGTTCAGGTGGCCGTCGGCCGAGCTCAGTGCGACCTTCACGCTGGCGGCCTTCAGGTTGCGCACCTGCAGCGCGCCGATCCGCACGGCGCCGGACAGGTTCAGGGCTTTCAGCGCCGACAGATCGACTTTCGGATCGGCGGCCCTCACCCCCGGCCCCTCTCCCGCAAGCGGGAGCGGGGAGGTGGGAGAGGGGCCGGGGGTGAGGGCCGGCGCGGAGGCGGGCTTGCCCGCCGTAGCGCCTGTCGCGGAGGCGGGCAGGTAGCGGTCCAGGTTCAGCCGGTCCACGTCGGCATCGAATGCGATCCGCGGCGCCGAAAAACCGTGCACCTCCACCCGGGCCTTGGCGTTGGTCTCGTCGAAATGCGCGCCGAGCCGGGCCGCGATGTCCTGCGCGTGCGAATCCGCGCTGAGCGAGCCATCCAGTTTCACTTTCAGCGATCTCTGGGGCAGTGCGGCCGACTCCAGGTCGACCTGCGCGTCGATCTTGCCGATCGAGAGCTTGTCGCCGGCGCTGGCGATGTCTTCCAGCGCCAGTTCGGCTCGCACCGGATGGCCTCCGGTCACCGCGGCCACCAGTTTCACGCGTTGTGCCGTCACGCTCGCCGGCCCGAGGGAGATCTTCGGCACCGTCAGCGCGACGTCGAACTGATCCGCACCCGAGCGCCCGCGCACGTGGGCATCAAGCTCGCGGACGGCGAAGGCGCGATCGATCTGGTCGATATCGGCGATCGCTTTGAGCGAAAGGTCGACGTTGGACGGCGGCTCGGTCGCGCTGATCGACGCGGAAAAATCGACCGGTGTGCTGGCTCGCGCGGCCACGCGCCCGGTTCTGAGGTTCAGCTTCGACACCGTCACCGTGTTGTGGGAGCGCTCGTCCCGGTAGACCACCTGCGCGTCGACCAGCTCGATTCCACCCAGCTCCAATTGCGCAGCGGGCACGACGGCACCTCCCGATGGCGCCTGGGGAGCGGTCGTTTTCGGCTGCGGACCGCCGGTCAGGTCGTCCACATTGGTCGTGCCATCGGCGCGCTTTACGAACGTCGCGCGCAGCCCGTACAGGGACGCCCGGCCGGCCTGGACCCGTCCCGACAGCAGCGGCAGCAACGCCAGCGACACGCGCGCGCTTTCCAGGCTCACAAACGGCGCCTCCGAGCCATGTTCGCTCAGCGTCGTGCGCGGAAGCGCCACCGCGATCGTCGGAAACACCGACAGCGACAGCTTGCCGTCGAACTTCAGCGTGCGATCCAGCTTGTCGTGGACGGCCTGTTCGATCCGGGGCTGGTAGCGGTTCACGTCGAAGGTGGCCAGGATCGCCGCCAGCACGACCACCACCAGCAGGAACAGCGCTGCGATTCCGATCAGGACTTTCTTCAACATGGGACCACTTGGGTGCACGACGTCGCCATCGTACCGGAGGCGCGGCCTCATTCGTCGAGAAACCCGCCCTTGAAGAACGACCACGCCGTGCCGTCGTGAAGGTAGAAGAAGCCGTCGGCGCAGAAGTCCTTGCCGGGGAAAAACTCGCGCAGCGCTCGCGGAACGAGGCGCGCCAGCTGCTCGTCGGTCAGCTGCTCGAACTGCTCGGGCGTGATCGGCTGGCCGACCCTGAGCTTGTGCGCCTGCATGGTTGGCGCCTGTCGCCGGACCCGAGCCCTCAGACGTTGAACCTGAAGTGCACGACGTCGCCGTCGAGCACCACGTAGTCCTTGCCCTCGAGGCGCATCCGCCCGGCTTCCTTGGCGCCGCTCTCGCCTCGGTACGCGACGAAATCGTCAAACGAGATCACTTCGGCGCGAATGAATCCTCGCTCGAAATCGGTATGGATCACGCCCGCTGCCTGGGGCGCGGTGGTGCCGGCCGCGATGGTCCAGGCCCGCACCTCCTTCGGGCCGGCCGTGAAAAAGGTGTGCAACCCGAGCAGCGCGTAGCCGGCGCGGATCACGCGCGCCAGCCCCGGCTCCTGCATCCCCATGTCCTGCAGGAACAGGGCCTTGTCCTCACCGGGCAGGTCGGCGATCTCCGCCTCGATCTTCGCGCAAACGGGCACGACCGGGGCCGACTCGCGCGCCGCAAAGGCCTGTACCGCGCTCAGCAGCGCGTTGCCGCTGAAGCCGTGCTCGTCGACGTTGGCCACGTACATCGCCGGCTTCATCGTCAGCAGAAACAGCGGCTTGAGCGTCGCGCGCTCCTCGGCCGACAGCACGACCGAGCGGGCCGGTCGGGCCTGGTCCAGCGCCGGCTGGATTTTCTCCAGCGCCGCCACCAGCCGCATGGCCTCCTTCTTCTCCTCGCCGGCGGCGCCGGTGCGCGCCACCTTCGAATAGCGGCCGAGCTGCTTTTCCAGGGTCTGCAGATCGGCCAGCGCCAGCTCGGTGTTGACGACCTCGATGTCGCCGACCGGATCGATCCGGCCGGCTACGTGCACGATGTCCGGGTGCTCAAAGCAGCGCACGATGTGCGCGATCGCGTCGCATTCGCGGATGTTCGCCAGGAACTGGTTGCCCAGCCCTTCTCCCTTGCTGGCACCCGCCACCAACCCCGCGATATCGACGAACTCCACGGTGGCCGGCACCACGCGCTCGGGCCGGGCGATCCCGGCCAGGCCCGCGAGCCGGGAGTCCGGCACTTCGACCACGCCGATGTTGGGCTCGATCGTGCAGAACGGATAGTTCTCGGCCGCAATGCCGGCCTTGGTCAGGGCGTTGAACAGGGTCGACTTGCCGACATTGGGCAAGCCGACGATGCCACATTTCAAGGCCATCGAGGCGCACGCCGTTTCAGGAGAGAAAACGCGCGATTCTAAAGGCTCGGCCCCGGCCGAACCGGCCCGCCCGGCGGGCACGCGTATCACACTGTAACGATCCTGTACAAACCGGTTAACCGGGCGCGATGACGTTCAAAGTTAGAATAGATGTCGCCCAGCGCGGTCTGCTGGACTGAGCAACTCCGGTGTTAGAGAGCAGGGGAGGTTCCTTGATCCGATTTCTTACAAGGCTGGCGCAGATCGCTTTTGTCGTGATACTGGCGGCCTGCGGCAGCAGCAGCAACAACTCGTCCAACGCCAGCCTGCGGCTCGTCAACGCCACCAGCGCTGCGGCCCTGACCGTGAACCTGAACGGAACGGCCCAGTTTTCGAACGTCCCCGCATTGAGCGCGAGCGGCTACGCCTCGGTCGGTCCGGGCACTTACACCATCACCGTGACCAGCACAACCGGATCGCTGGCGTCATCGACGCAGACGTTCGGCGTGGCCAGCGCTCAGACCTACAGCCTGCTCGCGTACGACCGCGACGGTGCCATTTTTACGGCGTTCGTGACCGAGAACGAGACCGCGCCCCCCAGCGGGTTCGGCGTGCTCGGCCTGGGCAACCTGTCGCCCGATTCGGGCGCACTGGACGTTTACGTCGTCGCTCCCGGCGCCAGCATCATCGGGCTTTCGCCGACGTTCTCGAATGTGCAAAACGGGGCCGCCACCGTCAACACGACGCTGGCCGCCGGCAGCTTCGACATCATTGCCACGGCCACGGGCAGTCCGACCGACGTGCGCTTCATGGCCTCGTCGGTTGCGGTCGGCAGCGGACAGATCGAGTCGCTGGGGCTGACCAGCACTCCCGGCGGCGCCCTCGTGAACGGGGTCTTCCTGATCCAGGCCGGGGCGGTCCGCTTTGCGCCGGCGACCAACGCGCGCGTTCGACTCGTCTCGGCGTTGCCAACGAGCGGCAGCTCCCAGGTCGCCGCGACCGTGGGTGGCACTGCCCTGGCATCGGTGTTCTCGCCGAACCCGGGCCGTTACACGCTCGTTCCGGGAGGCACGACGAGCTATTCGATCAGCGTTTCCGGCACGGCCGCCACGGGCCTTCCGGCCGCGACTTTCGCCGTCGGCGGAGACTTCACGGTCCTCGTGTACGGTGCAGCCGCCACGCCGGCCGTCTCGGTGTTCACCGACAACAATCAGGCGCCGCTGTCCGGCGAGGTGAACCTGCGCCTGGTCAACGCCGGGGTCAACATTTCCGGCGGACTGACCTTGTATGACAACGGCCTGCAGGTCGCCAGCTCGGTCGCCTATGGCGCTGCCTCGCCCTACTTCGGGGTGGGAGTGGCCAGCAACACCACGTTTTTGTTGATCCAGCCCGGGATGTCGGGGAATGCCACTGCCGAGTCGCTGCCCACGCCGGGAGCGATCTATTCGGTCTTCTCCATGGCGGACACCCCCTTGGTGCCTTTCCTGATCCGGGATCGCTAGCGAAGGCAGCCGAACAACGGGTTCGGCGGGCGCCGACAATGCGGGAGAAAACGCGATGAGGCGACGTGCGGCCAATTGCCTTTTACTGCTTGCGGTGTGCACAGCGCGCGCTGCATGCGCGCAAACCGGCGGGCCGGATGCGGGCGCGCCTGCGGCCTCGGGCATCGAGACGCAATATATCGACACGACCGTTCGCCCGCAGGACGACTTTTTCCGGTTCGTCAACGGCAAGTGGCTGGCGAGCACCGCCATCCCCGCCGACAAGGCGAGTTTCGGCTCTTTCGACATTCTCTACGACGAGTCCCTGGCGCAGCTGCGGGACATCGTCGAAGCAGCGGCCAACGAGAGCAGCGCGCCGGAGGGCAGCGACGCTCGCAAGATCGGCAACCTGTATCGAAGCTTCATGGATGAGGCCAAGCTCGAGGCACTCGGCACCACGCCGCTGGACAGCGAGCTGCAGCAGATCGCGGCCCTCCGAGACAAGAGCGAACTGGCGCCCCTGATCGCGCATCTGCAGGAAATCGGCGTCACCGTGCCGCTGGGCCAGAACGTTCACCTGGACAACAAGGACTCGTCCCGCTACGTGTTCGATGTCTCGCAGGATGGCCTGGGCATGCCGGACCGCGACTACTACCTGAAAAACGACGCCGAGTTGAAAAAGATCCGGGCCCAGTACCAGGTTCACATCGGGCGCAGCCTTTCTCTTCTCGGGGACAAGGCGGCCGCCGATGAGGCCAAAGACATACTGGCGCTCGAGACGGCGATCGCCAGGGTCCAGTGGACTCAGGTCCAGAACCGCGACCCGGTGAAGGTGTACAACAAGGTCGAGATCGGCCGGCTGCGCGCGCTGGCGCCGAATTTCGACTGGAAGCGCTACCTGGTTGCGGCCGGGGTGCAAGGAAAAGTCGACTACCTGATCGTCAGTCAGCCGACCTACGTGAGCGGGTTCAGCCGGATCCTGGAGCGCACGCCGCTGCCCGTCTGGAAAAGCTACCTGCGCTGGCGGCTGCTGTCGGGCTACTCGCCCTACCTGTCCAAGCAGTATGTGGACGAGAACTTCGCTTTCTCCCACACGGCGGTCCAGGGTGTTCCGGAGAATCGGCCTCGATGGAAGCGCGGCATCAGCCTGGTTGATCAATCGATCGGACACGCGCTGGGCAAGCTGTATGTCGACAGGCACTTCCCGCCGGCGAGCAAGGCCCGCGCCGACGCCCTGGTCAAAAACCTGCTGGAGGCTTTTCGGCGGGACATCGACCAGCTGGACTGGATGGGGCCCGAAACCCGGCGTCACGCACAGATCAAGCTGGCGGCGATCGTGACCAAGATCGGCTACCCGGACAAGTGGCGCGATTACAGCCGGCTCGAGCTGAGGGCCGACGACCTGGTTGGCAATGTGATGCGCGCCCAGCGGTTCGAATTCCGCCGCAACGTCGACAAGCTCGGCCAGCCCGTGGACCGTTCCGAATGGGAAATGACCCCGCAGACGGTCAATGCCTATTACGAACCGGAAAGGAACGAGATCGTCTTCCCGGCCGCCATCCTTCAGCCGCCTTTCTTCAACGCCGCGGCCGACGACGCCGTCAACTATGGCGGGATCGGAGGCATCATCGGCCACGAGATCAGCCACGGGTTCGATGACCAGGGTTCTCAGTACGACGAGAAGGGCAACCTGCGCAACTGGTGGACGGACCAGGACCGCAAGGCGTTCTCCGCCAAGAGCAGGGCGATGGTGGCCGAGTACAACGCGTTCGAGCCGGTGCCCGGATACCATCTGAACGGCGAGTTGACGCTGGGAGAGAACATCGCCGACAACTCGGGGCTGGCCGTCGCCTTCAAGGCGTATCAGCTCTCGCTGGGGGGAAGGACTGCACCGCTGCTCGACGGTTTCACCGCGGAGCAGCGCTTCTACATCGGCTGGGCGCAGTCCTGGCGCGAGAAGGACCGCGACAATTTCCTGATCAAGCTGATCAAGTCCGATCCTCACTCTCCGCCGGTGGACCGCACGCTCGGGGTGTTGGTGAACCAGCCCCCGTTTTATCAGGCTTTTTCGGTCAAGCCAGGCGACAAGATGTATCTGCCGCCGCAGCGGCGCGTCGTCATGTGGTAAGCAACCCATGGGATCCGGCACGGTGCTGGCGGCGCTGAACGAGTGGCTGCCGCCGGACGCCGTCAATCTCCTGCTGGTGCTGTTCCTGGCGTTTCTGATCGGCCTGGAACGGGAAGAGCGCAAAGCCGGAGCCGAGCGGTACGCCTTCGGGGGCGTTCGCACGTTCCCGCTGATCGGACTGATCGCCTATGCGATCGGGTTCCTGTCGAACGGCGATCCAGCGGCGCAGCTGGCCGGCTTCGTCGTGGTCGCCCTGTTCCTGCTGGCGTCCTACTGGCACAAGCTCTCCTCCGGCGGACTGGCGGGCGTGACCTCCGAGATGGCCGGCCTGGTCACCTACGTGGTCGGCGCGCTCGTATACCGCGGGAATTTCTGGATTGCGACGACCATCAGCGTGGCGGCGATGCTGCTGCTGCAGATGAAAGTCGTTCTGGAAGGGCTCACCCAGCGCATCGCCCCGGACGACATCTTCACGTTCACGAAGTTCCTTCTGCTGACGGCGGTCATCCTGCCGGTGCTGCCGAACCAGCCGTTCACGCCCTTCCAGATCAACCCGTTCAGGACGTGGCTCGTCGTGGTCGCCGTCAGCGCCGTTTCCTACGCCAGTTACGTGCTTCAACGGTGGGCCAAGGGCCAGGGCGGCGTCATCCTGTGCTCGGTGCTCGGCGGCGCCTATTCCTCGACGGTCACCACGGTGGTGCTCGCGAAACGGGCCGGCAGCGACGCGATGCCTGCGCATCTGTACTCGGGCGGCATCCTGATCGCCTCGGGCATGATGTACCTGCGGCTGGCGGTGCTGGTGGCGATCTTCAGCCGGAACCTGGCGGCCATGCTGGCGCCCTCGTTCGTCGTTCTGGGCGCATCGGCAATCGGTGCCGGGTGGCTCTGGTCGCGGCGCGGCGCGTCGATCCACCAGGAACCCGCGCCGGAACCGGGTAACCCGCTCGAGCTGAGCGCGGCCTTCCTGTTCGCGCTGCTGTTCCTGGCGATGCTGGTGGCCACCCATTTCGCCATCGAATACCTGGGCGCCTCGGGTGTTTACACGCTCGCGGCGATCATGGGCGTGGCCGACGTGGACCCGTTCATCATGGGCATCACGCAGGCCGCCGGCGTCTCGACCCCGCTGCACGTGGCGGCAGCGGCGATCCTGATCGCAGCCGCGAGCAACAACACCGTCAAGGGCCTTTACGCCTGCTACTTCGCTTCGGGTCCGACCGGCCGACAAAGCCTGGCCCTGCTGGCCACGCTGGCAGTGCTCGGCCTGATTCCCCTGGTTTTCTAGAAGGATGGGCACCTGCAAGGTGGCCGGTCGCGATCCGGTAGCGCACGTTCCGTAGGCTGCGCACACCCGCGGGCCAACGTCGGCGCGGCTAGGACGAATGGACGACGGGTCCCGTTCCACCCGGAAGGAGTGAAACCCCGACTTGCCGCTCCCATGGGGGCGATGCAGACTGAAACTGCTGTCGAAACTGAACCATCGCTGCGCCCCGGTTGTCAGAGACGCCATGGATGCTCCGGCCAAACCCTCGTTGCTGCGGCGACTGCTCGGTTCGATCGCGCGGGCGCAGCCCGGCGACCTGCCTCGCGCGGCCGTGCGGGACGCACGGCGCACGATCTGGCTGTGTCACGCCCTGCTGTCCGAACGCGGCGACGTCTCGGGCGCGCGGCTGGCCCGGGAAGCGCTGGCCGCGTACCAGGAGCTGGAGGACGCTGCGCTGGGCGTCTTCTTCGACCTGCTGGTCAAGGAGTTCTCGCCGGATCCGCAGGAGGTGGGGCGTGCTGCCGACACCTACCGCCAGGATCCGTCGCAGGCCAGCCTGATCCGGTTACAACGGGCCGTGGAGCCGCGCCGCCAGGAGCTGTTCCGGCGGCTGAACATGGTGGCGGGCGGCACCGCGGTGCTGCTGGAGATGCGGCGCCGGGTGCTCAGCCTGGTCGGCGAGCGGCCGCACTACGCGGGAATCGACGCGGACCTGGCGCACCTGTTCAGTTCGTGGTTCAACCGCGGTTTTCTGGTGCTGCAGCGGATCGACTGGCGCACGTCTGCGCTGGTGCTGGAGAAGCTGATCAAGTACGAGGCCGTGCATGCGATCCAGGGTTGGCCCGATCTGCGTCGCCGCCTGCAGGCGGACCGGCGCTGCTATGCGTTCTTTCACCCGGTGCTGCCCGACGAGCCGGTGATCTTCATCGAGGTGGCACTGACCCGCGGGGTGAGCACCCGGGTGCAACCGCTGCTCGACTTGCACTCGGCGATCGCCGATCCGGCGTTGGCCGACTGCGCGATCTTCTACTCGATCACCAACTGCCAGGAAGGCCTGCGAGGCGTCTCCTTCGGAAACTTGCTGATCAAGCAGGTGGCCGCGGAGCTCGGCCGGGAGTTTCCTCGGCTGAAGACCTTCGCGACGCTGTCGCCGGTGCCCGGTTTCCGCACCTGGCTGTCGGGCAAGGCGGCCCGCTATCCCGACCTGGCCGAATGGCTGGCGCGGATCGAGGCGCCCGGATGGCAGCAGGACCGGCAGGCGGCGGGCGAGCTGCAGCGGCAGTTGATCCGGCTGTGTGCGCACTACCTGCTGTATGCGAAACAAGGCCGCGATCCGCTCGATCCGGTCGCGCGCTTCCACCTGGGCAACGGCGCCCGGCTCGAACGGCTGAACTGGCTCGGCGATACGTCCGACAGCGGGATGCGGCGCTCGGCCGGTCTGATGGTGAATTACGTGTACCGCCTCGACGAGGTCGAGCGCAACCACGAGGCCTATGCCAGGGACGGACGGATTGTCGCGGCGCGGCGGTTCGAGGTCCTGGCGCGGGAATCGCTGATCGCCCGGCGCGACGCGGCCGCATCGACGCCGTCAGCGTCTCACCGCAGCACCGCCGCGCCGTCGGCCTGGGCGCATACGAACTTGCAAGTCGAAGCCCAAACTCTCACCGCAGCACCGCGGCGCCCTTGACCTGGGCGTAGACGGGCTGACCGGGCCGAAGGTCCAGCAGCGAGGCCGAGTAACGCGTGACGCGCGCCAGCAGCCGGCTGCCTCCCACGTCCAGTTGAATCAGGCTGCGGCCTTTTGCGTCGTCGCGGCGCGCCGATACCGTGGCCGGCAGCACGTTCAGGATGCTGCTCGCGCGGGCCGGCTCCAACGTCACGCTGACGTCGCTGGCCGCCACCCGAACCCGCAGCGCCTGGCCGATCTCGCAGTGCACGCGCGGCAGCCACAGCGCACCGCCGTCGAAGCGCACCCGCGTCAGGTCGAACTCGGCCTCGTGCGCGGCGCATTGCGCGATCAGCACCACGCCGGCCTCGTCGTCGTCGCTGAACGACAGGTCGACGCGCGTGGTGACTTCGTCGACCGGACCGCTGGCCTGAACACGGCCCCGCTCGAGCAGCACCAGGTGATCGGCCAGGCGGGTGACCTCGCGCATCGAGTGGCTCACGTAGAGCATCGGGATCGACAGCGCATCGCGCAGCCGCTCCAGGTAGGGCAGCAGCTCCGCCTTGCGCGCCTCGTCCAGCGCCGCCAGCGGCTCGTCCAGCAACAGCAGCCGCGGCCGCGTCAGCAGCGCGCGGGCGATCGCGCAACGCTGGCGCTCGCCGCCGGACAGCCGCTCGGTATGCCGTTGCAGCAAATCGCCGATATCGAGCAGCCGCACCGCTTCGTCGAATCCGACTGCTTCGGCGCCGCTGGCGCGACGCATCGCGTAATGCAGGTTGCCGGCAACCGTCAGGTGCGGGAACAGCCTCGCATCCTGGAACACGAAACCGACCGGGCGGCGGTGGGGCGGCACGAAGCGCGCTCCGGCGCTGTCCTGCCACACCTCGCCGCCCACCACGATGCGGCCGTCGCAGCCGGGCTCCAGCCCGGCGAAGCAACGCAGGCACAAGGTCTTGCCGGAACCGGACGGACCAAACAGCGCGCTGACTCCCGCGGCCGGCAGCCGCAGGTCCACGTTCAGCTCGAAGCCGGGATAAGGCAGCGCAAAGCGCGCTTCAATGGCCGGCACCGCGCTCATCGGCGCGCCGTGCGGCCCGGCAGGGCGGTGCCGGCCGGACCGAGCCAGTGCATCGCCAGTACCACGCCGAACGAGAAAACGAGCAGGCCGGCCGCCAGGCGCCCCGCCCCCGCGTAGTCCATCGCCTCGACCCGGTCGTAGATCGCCACCGACAGAACCCGCGTGGCGCCCGGAATGTCGCCGCCGATCATCAACACGATTCCGAACTCGCCGACCACGTGCGCAAAGCCCAGCACGATCGCGGCGACGAAGCCGGGAGCCGCCAACGGAACCGCGACCGAAATGAACCGGTCCCACGGTCCGGCGCGCAAACTCGCCGCCGCCTCCAGCGTGGATTCGCCGACCAGGGCGAATGCAGCCTGCAGCGGCTGCACCACGAAAGGCAGCGAATACACGATCGAGGCAATCACCAGGCCGCCGAAGCTGAACGCGAGCGTGCCCAGTCCGAGCGCAGCCGTCAGATGTCCCACCGCCCCCCGCGGCCCCAGCAGCAGCAGCAGGTAAAAGCCCAGCACCGTGGGTGGCAGCACCAGCGGCATCGCGACCACCGCCGCCACGACCGGCTGCAAGCGCGACCGCGTGCGCGCCAGCCACCATGCGATCGGGGTGCCGATCAGCAGCAAAAGCGCGGTCGTGACGAACGCCAGCGCGGCCGTCAGCCGCAATGCGATCAGGTCGTCGCCACTCAACCCCAACCCCGGGGCCGTCGGTGCCCGGCGCCGGCGGGGCGCGACCGCACCAGCAGCCGGGATCCGAGTTTTTGCGTCTGCAGGGTCTGCAAGCGTTCGCGGATCGCGTCACCGACGAAGATCTGCGGCTCGGAGGCCGGCAATTTGGCGGCCGCCTCGCGCTGCGAAATCAGTTCACGGGCGCGCTGCAACGCGCCCTCGAACGAGCCGGTCGCCGGCAAGGCCTCCTTGAAGTAGGCGCGGCCGAAGTCGGTCCATTGCCGGCCATCGCGGCAGCCGAACGAGGTGCGATCGGCGCTGGAGGCCGTGATGATCATCGTGTCCGGGTTGGCGAGCGGCTGCACGAACCCGCCCGAGTAGCACGCGGAAACGACGATCACGCGAAACCGGATTCCGGATTCGTCCAGCAGCCCCCGCAGGCGCGCGGGCGTGAGCGCCTCGAGCTGGTACGGCGGCAGCGATACGTCCAGCGTGTGATTGGGCGCGCCATGCGACGTCAGGAACAGGAACAGGACGTCTTCGCCCTCGTCCATCCGCTCGGCCACGATGGCCAGCGCCCTTTGCAGCGCGGTCACCGTGGCGAATGGCGTCTGGCCGGCGTGCTTCTGGCTGTTGGCCAGCACGATGCTGCGATCGCCGGTGTCGAACAGGTCCGCCATGATCTCGTTGACACCGAGCGCCTCGCTCATGAACACGTCCTCGGATCCGCTTCCGGCGAACGCGATCGAGTACAGCTCCGTGATGCCCGGCCGTCCCGGAGCGATCCGATCCAGCCAGTCCTCCAGCAGATCCGATTGCCCGTACAGAACCCGTTCGGTGCCGGCGGCGTTGTCCGCACCCGCGTCGCCCGGCTCGGCGTCGGCCGCCACCCACAGGCGGGCGCCGGTATCGCCGGCCCATTGCGGGGCCACCACCACAGCCGCGGCCAGCACCCAGGCAACGGCCACGCGCCACCCGCGCAGGCCGGCCAGGCGCGGCGCGCCGAAGCCCCACGCGAACGCAACCCAGAGCACGGGCACCCAGACCAGCCACTGATAGAGGCGGTCGACGGCCGGGGAAAAATCGGCCAGCACGGCCAGCGCAGTGCTGGCGCACGATCCGAGGGCGGCCAGCGCGAAACCCGATACCGCCATCGGCATCACGCGCCGATCGGCGTCGGGCTGGCGCGCCAGGTGCGCCATCAGCCAGGCGCCCAGCAGCAGCGGCAGCGCCCAGAAAGCCGCCGCCGGCAATGCATCCCAGTCGAACCGGCCCGGACCCGGGTAGGCCGCGTAAAGGTCGTAAGCCAGCGCCGCGGCCAGGTTCAGCCCGAACAGGCCGATCAGCTGCGCCCCGTCGGCGCGCCAGGCTTCCGCGCCGCGCCGGCGCAGCACCGCCAGCGCCAACGCACTGGCCAGGTTGCGCAGCAGGCCGCGCACGAAGGCCAAGCGCTCCGGGGCCGGCTCGACGGCGGTATCCATGGATCGCTCGCTTAT
This sequence comes from Burkholderiaceae bacterium, assembly GCA_035511515.1. Taxonomy (GTDB): domain Bacteria; phylum Pseudomonadota; class Gammaproteobacteria; order Burkholderiales; family Burkholderiaceae_F; genus VBCK01. Next base: position 42,049 of record DATKFG010000149.1, read on the forward strand.
TTATCGCCCACTCATTTATCGCCCGCCCGGTCGGGCGGTTCAGCAGCGCCGGCAGGCGGGCTGCTGTGCAGGCGCATCATCGCGCGTTCGAACTGTCCTTCAATCGCCAGATCCAGCACCGCGTCGAGCCGCGCAATGGCATCCTCGATCGCGTCCCGCTCGTCGCGCCGCGGAGCGTTCAGCACGTAATCGGCGACATCCTGCTCCAGCCCGAGCGTGCGCGGATGGCCGATCCCGATGCGCGCCCGCCAGAAATCGGCTTGCGTCAGCCGAGCCTTGATGTCTTTCAGGCCGTTGTGCCCGGCCGTGCCACCACCCAGTTTCAGCCTGGCCTCGCCCGGGGGCAGGTCGAGCTCGTCGTGTGCGACCAGGATCTGATCCGGAAGGATCCGGTAAAACAGCGCCGTTGCCACCACGGCCTGCCCGGAGCGGTTCATCATCGTCGACGGCTTCAGCAGAATCAACTCCTGCGCCCCGACCGTGACGCGCGCCAGCTCGCCGAAGAACCTGCGCTCGGGGCGCAGCCTGGCACCGATCCGGGATGCGAAGCGGTCGACCAGCCAGAACCCCGCATTGTGGCGGGTGCGCTGATAGCTCGCCTCGGCATTGCCCAGCCCGACGAGCAACCGGATGCACGCTGCCGCGGGTTCGTCGGCCATGGTCACTCAGGGCGCAAGGCCGGCCGGCTGTGGATGAACCATCGACAGCCCGCCCGGAACCCGTCCCGGTTGCGCCGGCGGCTGGCTATTTCTTCTTTTCCGCGGCCGGCTTGGCGGCAGGCGCCGCAGCGGCGCCCGCCTTTGCCGCAGCCGGTGCCGGTGCGCCCTTGGCCGGCGCGCCCGCGGCGGGCGCTGCCGGTGCGGCTGCCGTTGCCGCAGCCGCCGCGGCGGCCACAGCTTCTTCGGCCGGGGCAACTTCTTCCTGCTGCACGCTGGGCAGCGTCACGCTGACCACCACCGGGTTTTCCTTGCCGCGCAGCGCCGCGTTCACTCCCGGCGGCAGCTTCAGGTCGCGCACGTGCACCGTGTCCTGCGCGGTCAGGTGCGACAGATCGACCTCGATGAATTCCGGCAGATCGCGCGGCAGGCACGAAATGTCCAGGTCCGACAGGACGTGACCGATGATCGCGCCGGTCAGCTTCACGGCCGGCGAATGCTCGGCGCCGACGAAGTGCAGCGGAACCCTCACGTGGATCTTCTGGTCCTCGGAGACCCGCTGAAAGTCGATGTGCAGCACCAGTGAACGGTACGGATGCATCTGGAAATCGCGCAACAGCACTTTTTCCGGCTGCCCGTCGAGCTCCATCTCCAGCACCGACGCGTGGAACTTCTCGCGTTTGAGCGAGTGAAACAGCGGGTTGTGATCCAGCTCGATCGGTATCGCGTCGGATTTGCCCCCGTACAGAATCCCGGGCACCTTGCCCAAGTGGCGCAAACGGCGGCTCGCACCCGTGCCTTGCGCCTTTCGTATCGTAGCTACCACCTTCATGTTATGAACCTCTGCTTCGAAAATTGTTATCTCTTGCCCCTTACTGGCGGCTTCGGAACCGAAAAGCGGGGGGATCGGCTTCGAGAGGGGTCTGCGACCCCCCTCGAGCACCCCCCGCGGCATTCACAAGCGTCGCCATTGCCGCCACACGGCTTACTCGATGAACAACGAGCTCACCGAGTCTCCGCGCGAAATGCGCGAAATCGTCTCGCCCAGCAGCGCCGCGCACGAGAGCTGCCGGATCTTGCGGGACGCCGCGGCGGCCGGATCGAGCGGAATCGTGTCGGTCACCACCACCTCATCGAGCACCGACTGCTCTATGCGCTCGACCGCCTGGCCCGACAGCACCGGGTGCGTGCAATACGCGTAGACCTGGCGCGCGCCCTGCTCGGCGAGCGCCCTGGCGGCCTGGCACAACGTGTTGGCGGTGTCGATCATGTCGTCCATGATCACGCACGTGCGGTCCTCGACCTCGCCGATGATGTTCATCACCTCGGCCACGTTGGCGCGCGGACGCCGCTTGTCGATGATCGCGAGGCCCGATTCCATCCGCTTGGCGAGCGCGCGGGCGCGCACCACGCCGCCGATGTCGGGCGACACGACCACCAGCTTCTGGTAGTTGTGCTTCCACAGATCGCCCAGCAGGATCGGGCTCGCGTACACGTTGTCGACCGGGATGTCGAAGAAGCCCTGGATCTGGTCCGCATGCAGATCCATCACCAGCAGGCGGTTCACGCCGACCGCCTGCAGCATATTGGCCACCACCTTGGCGCTGATCGCGACCCGCGCCGAATGCGGCCGGCGGTCCTGCCGGGCGTAGCCGAAGTATGGAATCGCAGCGGTGATGCGGCCGGCCGAGGCGCGTTTGAGCGCATCGACCATGATGACCAGTTCCATCAGGTTGTCGTTGGTCGGCGCGCAAGTCGACTGCAGCACGAACACGTCCTTGCCGCGGACGTTTTCGTTGATCTCGACCATCACCTCGCCGTCCGAGAAACGCGAAACCACCGCGCGGCCCAGCGGGATGTTCAGGTGCTGCACGACGGCGTGCGCCAGCTTCGGGTTCGCGTTGCCCGAAAACACCATCAGATTGTCGGAAACGGGTGCCGCCATCACGGATCGATATGGCTGGGGAGGAAGGATTCGAACCCTCGAATGGCGGAATCAAAATCCGCTGCCTTAACCAGCTTGGCGACTCCCCAGTGTGAAACTCGAAGTCAATTCAGATCCCGCCGGCCCAGGCCGCTCGGCGATGCAGCGCACCGCCACCGAGCTCACCACGCCGCCAGCGGATGTTCGGGCAGCCCGGCCACGGCCCATGCGGACCATACGGCAGGGGCGTCGGCGATCGCGCGCTGCGCCTGAGCTTCGGTTTCGAACGCCGCGAACACGCAGGCGCCGGAACCGGTCATGCGTGCATCGCCGAATTGCGCCAAATAGCGCAGCGCGGCGTCCACTTCCGGCACACGGCTCCGGACGATCGGTTCAAGATCGTTGCCGCGTGCCCAGGAACCCATCTCTCCGCTCCCAGGCCGATGAAGGCCGCCCTCGGGAAAGCTTTGGATTTTGGCGCGTTCAAGGTGCGCTGTCAATTCGCTCGACCGGAAGATTTCCGCAGTCGAAACATGAACTTGAGGATGAATCAGCGCATACCAGCGCGCCGCAACGGCCAGCGGCGACAGCCGCTCGCCGATGCCTTCGCCCAGCGATGGTCCGCGCTGCAGGAAAAACGCGACGTCGGCGCCGAGCTGCACCGCCACAGCGGCCAGGCGCTCGCGCGTCCACTGCAGCTGCCACAGGCGATTGAGCGCCAGCAGCGTGGTGGCGGCGTCGGACGAGCCGCCGCCCAGCCCACCGCCGCTCGGAATGCGCTTTTCCACGTCGATCCGCACGCCCAGGCGCAACTGCGATTGCTGCTGCAGCAGCCGCGCCGCACGCACCGCCAGGTCCTGCTCGATCGGGCCGGCGAGGTCGCCGCCGCGCTCGATGCGGGCATCGTCGAGGCGCTCGAAGTCCAGCGTGTCGGCCAGGCCGATCGCGACGAAACCGGTTCTGAGGTCGTGCAAGCCGTCCTGACGGCGCCCCACCACCTGCAAAAACAGGTTCAGCTTGGCCGGCGCGGGCAGGCCCAGCATCAGCCGCGTCATGAGCCGCCTCCCGGGTCCAGAACAACGCGCAGCGACACGGCCGGCGCCTCGCCCTGCTGCGGGCGACTCAGGTCGAGTCGCCGTATGCGCCCGTCGGGGCCACGCGGGTCGAACCGGATCGTCCATCCGTCCTGCTGCAGTTCGGTGGCGCCGTCGTTGGTGGGATCCAGCCGGTAGGGCCGGTCTTTCACCGGGCGTCCTTCGATCCAGTCGCCGATGCCCGACATCGGCAATGCCCAGCCGAGCACCTGCTGGCTCAAAGCCTCCGGGTCCGGCCCATGCTCGGTGCGCAGGCCGCCCGCGGTCGGCACGGTCAGCCGCGCGCCACTCGGTCCGGACTGCACGCGAGCAACCGTCGTGCCCAACGGAGTGCTCAAGTCCAGCGTGACGTCGGATCCCGCCACGGTCAGCGCGAAGCGGCCGCTGGCCGTCTGGTGCCGATCGGTCCCGTCGACTGCCAGCGCAAACCGGCCCTCGTAGCTCACCCCATCGGGGGCCGCCGGCAACGAAGCGCATCCGGCAGCCAGCAGGCACAGCACCAGGCCAAGCCGGCCCGAGGTAAGAACGGGTCGCGGGCCGGGTGCAGCGCTCAAGGCTTCACGTCCAGCCGCAGCAGCGTCTCCTTCAGCGTCTCGTTGTCGGACTCGCGCCGGCTCGCCTCGCGCCAAACGGTGCGCGCGGCATCCCGATCCCCCTGCCGCCACATCACCTCGCCCAGGTGCGCCGCCACGTCGGCCTCGGGCTTGAGCCGATAGGCTCTTCCGAGAAAATCGCGGGCGGCCGACAGGTTGCCGAGCCGGTACTGGACCCAGCCCATCGAATCCAGAATGAAACCATCATCCGGGGCCAGCTGCAGCGCCTTGTCGATCAGCTCGTAGGCCTCCTTCAGGCGGATATTGCGATCCGCAAACGTGTAGCCAAGCGCGTTGTAGGCGTGCGCGTAGTCCGGCTTGAGCTGGACCAGATGGCGCAGGTGCGTCTCCATCACGTCCAGGCGGTCGAGCCGCTCGGCCGACATGGCGGTTTCATACAGCAGATTGGGCTCGTCGGGCGCCGCCTGCAGAGCCGCTGCCAGCAGCTGGTACGACTCCTGGTAGCGATGGGCGTCGCGCAGGATCTGCCCCTTGGACAGCAGGATCTGTGAGCGGTCGTCCGCAGACTCGGACGGCGTGTCGCCCAGCAGCTTGAGCGCATCGTCCACGCGGGCGAGCTTGGCCAGCAGGAACGCTTCCCGGATGCGCGCCGTCACGACCTGTTCGGGACTGCGCACGCGGTGCAGCCAGTCGAATGCGTCGTCGTACTTCTGCTCCTCCTCGCTGACCCGCGCCAGATTCAGGTACGCCGGATCGGGTTCGCGGTCGGCTCCCTCCTCGATCGCCTTCAGGTAACGCTCGAAATATTCGCGCGCCTGCGGGCGAAGTTCCGCCTGCAGCGAGAGCACCCCCAAGGCGAACAACGGATCGGGCCCGTTCGGGTCGCGCCGCAACAGCTCCTCGAACTGGGCGCGCGCCGCATCGTTGCGCCCATCGCCCACCAGAAGCCTCGCGTACTCCAGGCGCGCCGCGGCCGCGTTCGGATTGCGTTGCAGGAACCCGGACAGCAGCCCGATCGCATCGGCGCGCCCGGCCGCCTCGGTCCGGTTCTTCGCTTCCAGCATGAACTGCGCCGCTGCGATCGCCGCCTGTTCCGAATCCGGCTTCAGCGCCATCGCTGCGCGCGCCTCCTCGCCCGCGCGCGCGCTCTGGCCCGCCGCATGGGCCCCGTGGGCCAGGATCAGGTGCACCTCGAAGGCGCGCTTGCGGTCGCTGCGATAGGGCTCGGCCAGCGCCTGCAGCAGTCCCAGCGCCTGCGCCTGATCGGGGGAGCGCGCCAGCAGGCGCTGGATCCGCGCCAGCGCGGCCAGGGGCTCGGCCTCGTCCCGAACCTGCTTCTGCAGCAGCGGCTTGGCCTCGTCGTAGCGGCCGTTGGCCACCAGCAGCGAGGTGAAGGTCTGCTCGGCCTCCGTGGAGCCGCCATCCAGTTCGCGCCACAAGCGAGCCGACTCCAGGGCCTGGGCGGCGTCGCGCGCACCCAGCGCAACCTCGGTCGCGCGCCGCGCCAGCCGCGGATCGCGCGTTTCGCGCGCCGCCTTCGTCAGCGTGGCGAAGGCGGCGCTGAACTCGCCCCGTTGCACCGCGACCTCGGCTGCCACGATTTCGAACAGCAGCGGGCCGGTCAGCTCGACCTCGGGCAGCGGCCGGCTCGCCTCGGGCGCCTCGGCCGGGGTCGCGGCGGGCTCATTCTGCGCGACCGTCGGGCGGTTGGCCGGACCTGCGCACCCTACAATCAGCGCGCACAGCACGGACGCCGCCCGTGCCGCAGCCGCCCCCAGGGGTCTGCCTTGCTTGAACATGTTCGCAGCGCCCGCCAAGGCGGGATGGGTTCGTCGAATCGACAGTTTAGCCGTGACCGCAAAATGCCCGAATTACCCGAAGTCGAGGTTACCCGCCGCTCCATGACGACCGCGCTCGAAGGCCGGCCGGTCAGCGTGCTGCGGGTGTATGAGCCGCGGCTGCGCTGGCCGGTGCCGCGCACGCTCGCCTCCACGCTGGCCGGCCGCCGCCTGCAGCGCATCGACCGGCGCGGCAAGTACCTGTTGTGGCGCTTCGAGCACGGCGTGCTGATTTCCCACCTGGGCATGACCGGGTCCTGGCGCCTTTACCCGGCGCAAGGCGTTCCCGCGCGAGGCCCGCATGACCACGTCGACCTGGGCTTCGACTCGGTACTGGCCCGGCTGACGGACCCGAGGCGTTTCGGCGCCCTGCTGTGGCACCCGGCCGCGCACGGTGACGTCGAGCAACATCCGCTGCTCGCCTCGCTCGGTGCGGAACCGCTGGAGTGCGGTTTCGACGGCGCGCGCCTTTACCGGGCCACGCGCGGCCGCTCGGCTTCGATCAAGCAGGTGTTGCTGGCCGGCGATGCGGTGGTGGGGGTCGGCAACATCTACGCTTCCGAAAGCCTGTTCGACGCGCGCATCGATCCGCGCCTGCCGGCGCGGCGCCTGGGCCCGGTGCGCTGCGCCCGGCTCGCCGCATCGATACGGCGGGTGCTGAGCGAGGCCATCGAGGCCGGCGGATCGACGCTGCGCGACTACACGGCGGCCGACGGGGCCGAGGGCCGCTACGCGCTGCAGGCACGGGTTTACGGGCGCGATGGCTCGGAGTGCCCAGTGTGCGGCCGTCCAATTCAACGGATCGTGCAGGGTCAGCGCGCCACATACTGGTGCAGCCGTTGCCAGCGGCGCTGAGCGCGGCGTGGGTGCGGCTGCGCGGCGCAACACTGGCCCCGCTGCGGCTGTGTTAGATTGATCCAACCGCCGGGCCGGGCGCCGGACGATCGCCGAGCATTCGTACATGTCGCAGCTCGCCACCAGCTTCCAGCAGTACGGTGCATGGCGCGATACTTTGGCGGTGTCGGTCGCCCGCTTGCGCCGATGGCTGGAAGACGCCCACCTGTTGGAGCCCGACGCGGCCCGGCGCCTGGACCTGGCGCTGGAGCGGCTCAGCGGCGACCGCCTGGTGGTCGCCTTCATCGCCGAGTTCTCGCGCGGCAAATCCGAGCTGATCAACGCGATCTTCTTCGCCGACTACGGCCGCCGGATCCTGCCGTCCTCGGCCGGGCGCACGACGATGTGTCCGACCGAGCTGATGTACGACGAGTCGCTGCCGCCCTGCATCCGGGCGCTGCCGATCGAGACCCGCGCACGACTCGGAACCATGGCCGACTTCAAGAGAAGTTCGGGCGAATGGCGGGTATTTCCGGTCGACACGGCCTCGCCGGACGGCATGTTCAAGGCATTCCAGCTGGTGGCCGAGACCATGCGCGTCGGCATCGACGAAGCGCGCATGTACGGGCTGTTCGACCCCAACGACCCGGACCAGTTGATCAACCAGGGCTCCGAGAACCTGGTCGAAATCTCGCGCTGGCGGCACGCGGTGATCAATTTCCCGCACCCGCTGCTCAAGCAGGGCCTGGTAATCCTGGACACGCCGGGACTGAACGCGATCGGCACCGAGCCCGAATTGACGCTGTCGCTGGTGCCGAGCGCGCACGCCGTGCTGTTCGTGCTGGCGGCCGATACCGGGGTTACCAAGAGCGACCTGGATGTGTGGCGCCACATCATGGGCGATTCGCCGGAAACGGCCAACCACCTTGCGGTTTTGAACAAGATCGACGGCTTGTGGGACGTGCTCAAAGCACAGAGCGAAATCGAAGCCGAGGTGCGCCGGCAGGTGATCAGCGTCAGCGAGACGCTGAAGATCGACCGCAAGCGTGTGTTCGCGGTGTCGGCCCAGAAGGGGCTCGTCGCCAAGGTCACCGGCGACGCGGCGCTGCTGGAGCGCAGCCGGCTGCCGACCCTGGAGGCGGCGCTGGTCGATCTGCTGGTGCCGCAGCGCCAGCAGATCATCCGCGAACAGACGCTGGCCGTGAGCTCGCGTGTGGTCAACGAGGTGCGCCAGGCGCTGGGGGCGCGCGAACGCAACCTGGTCGAACAGCTGTACGAGCTGCGCGCGCTGCAGGGCAAGAACCAGAGCGCCGTCGAGCGGATGCTGCTGCGGGCCCAGACCGAGCAGCGCGATTTCGAAGAAAACGTGCGCAAGGTGGTGGCGGCGCGGGTCGTGCTGGCACGGCTGGCCGAACAGGGCTACGCCAACCTGCGGCTGCAGGCACTGCGCACGGCGGTGATGGCCACGCGCGACCGGATGCGCAAAGTGCGCCTGACCCCGGGTTTCATGAGCACCGTGCGGGAGTATTTCGGGAACCTGCGCGAAATGATCCGGCGCGCCAATGCGACGCTGGCCGAAATCGAGCGGATGGTGCTGGGTGTGCAGCGCCGCTTCGCGGAAGACACCGGCTGGAGCATTCCGCCGCCGATGACCTTCTCGCTGGACACCTACCTCGCCGAGGTCGACCGGGTCGAGGCGGCCTATGAAGGCCATTTCGGCACGATCGCGGTCCTGACGCGCGACAAGTGGTCGCTGATCGAGCGGTTCTTCGAAACCGTGGTCGGCAAGTCGCGCACGATCTTCTCGGCGGCCGAACGCGACACCGAGGCCTGGGTCCGCTCGCTGCTGCCCCCGCTGGAGGCGCAGGTGCGCGAGCAGCGCCAGCAGCTGAAAAAACGCACCGACGCGGTCGAGCGGATACGCGACGCCCAGGAATCGCTCGACGGCCGCATCGGCCAGCTCGAGGACGCGCTACAGGACGTGCAGGCGTACCTGGACGAGCTGAAGAAGATTGCGGCAACGATCACGGTCCCGCATTCGACGGCCTCGCGCCCGGCGGCGGAGGCCCCGCGCGCCGAAGCGCACGGCCAGGGGCTGCCGTCGTACCTGCGTGTCGAGATCTGACCC
>DATKFG010000150.1:0-3216 GCA_035511515.1 Burkholderiaceae bacterium
CAGGGACTTGACGCCCGCGTGCTGAACCTGGGGGTGCAGGGCAGCTACCGCTTCGAGCTGGGCACCCGCGCCGAGCTGCACGAGCAGGTCGGCATCGGCCTGCAGTCGGTCGCCCGCAGCGTGCGCCAGTTGCTGCAGACGGAGCCGGCGCCGGCGGAACTGGCCACATGATCACGCTCTATCCGAAAGCGGTCGTCCTGACCAACACCCATCCGTTCGGCGGCACGGACATGATGGCGCGCAGCCTGGCCGCCGCGCTGCAGGCCAACGGCTACGAGGCGCAGATCGTCAACATCAACGACCCGGACCTGCGGCGGCACCTGCCGACCCTGCAGGCCCCGCACGCCGAATTGATGATCACGACGGGCACGTTGCCGCTGGCGCTGCAGATCGATCAGACGCCGCTGTGGCGCCTCGTTCCCGCCGAGACCGATTTCATCGCCTACCTGATCGATGCGTGGCCGTACGACTACGTTCGGGTCGCGGCTTGTCGCGATTTCCTGAACGACTGGACCCGGATGCCGAATCTGCACGTGGCCAGCCTGGAGCGCAACGATGCGCGGCTGATCGGCGAACGTGCCCACTACTTTCCGACCGGTGCCTACTCGGCACCCCGGCGCCGCGGGCCCAAGGCGTTTGGCGATCGGCTGCTGATCTGGGCCTCGGCCAACAAGGAGCTGGCGGTCACGCGGTTCCACGACGATTTCGAAAGCACGATCAGCGGCAACAACCCCTGGGGTCTGGAGCCGCGCCGTATCGGCACGATCGCCGAGGCGCTGCGCCACACGAACATCGTGCACGGGCTGAGCGCGGTGGCCTGCGCGTTCGGCGAACCGGCCCAGTCGCTGGTGCGGCCGGAGGCGATGACCGCCCTGTGCGCGATCGACTCGTGCCTGAAGCGCTACCGCCGCGTCAAGGTGGCGCGCGCGCTGCGCGGCCTGCCGGTCGATTTCTACGGCGAAAACTGGGAACAGCACGTGGGCGGCACCGAGTCGTTCCGGTTCTGCAAGCCGGACCCCGACCACAACCACGCCTTCAGCCACGTGTGCCAGCACTACGCGGGGCTGGTGAACTTCGACCCCAACTTCGGCCACGGCACCAACGAGCGCGCGGTCAGCGCGCTCGCGATGGGGGTCCCGATCGCCAGCAATTTCAACGTACGCACCGATCACGCGGCCGGGTGCTTTCCGTATCACTTCAGCGATGAATCGATCCGGTTCGCGGCCGAGCGCGCGCTCTCCTTCGAGGGAACGCTCGTCCCGGATGCCCAGCACACCTGGGAGTACCTGGTGCGCAAGCTGCTCGCGGAGATTTCGACAGACCATTGCGCAAGAGGAACCCCATGAGCAACGCCAACCTCGTCGTCGTCCGCGCGGGCGACAGCTCGCTGCATCCGCTCTGGCTCGCCACCGGCGGTGAGCGCAACTGGGACCTGGTCGTCAGCTACGCCGGCGACAACGCCCTGCGCTATCCGGCTTCCGGAGAATCCATGGTGCGCATCGACAGCAAGGGGCCCAAGTGGCACGCCCTGCACGCACTGCTGTGCGACACCAACGACGCCTGGCGTGCCTACGAATACGTCTGGTTGCCGGACGACGACCTGGCGGCCAGCTGTGCCGACATCAACCGGATGTTCGAGTTGATGGCCGCGCTGGACCTGCATCTGGCCCAGCCCTCGTTTTCGTGGGACAGCCGGGTCCGGTTCCCGTTGACGCTGCACAACCCGAACTTCGCCCTGCGTTACACGAGCTTCGTCGATCCGGCCGCCGCCGTGTTCTCGCAGTCGACGCTGCGGCGGGCGGCGCCGACCCTGCGCGAATCGCTGCACGGATCGGCCCTGGGCTACCTGTGGCCGAACCGGCTGGACAACCCGGCCAAGCAGTGCGCGATCCTGGACCGCGTCCAGATGAGGCGCTGCGGGCGCCGGTGCAGCACCGAGGACGCAGCCATGCCGCGCGGCGCGGTGAGCCCCGAGCGGGAGATGGAGCAACTGCTGAAGAAGCACGGCGTCACGGCCCCGCTGCGGGTGGCCTACGGCGGAATCGATCTGCACGGCAAACTGACGACGCTGTTCGACGACCAGGGCGAGCGGTTCGTCTATCGGTTGTGCGAGGGCTACCTCGGCTGCGAGGCGGCCACTCCGGGCGTGCTCGGGGAGATGTTCGCCGAACACACCGACACCCGGCGCGAAGCTATGCGCGAGGCACCTCCAACGCCGGTCCCCGCTCCGAAAGCCGCGGCCGCGAGCAACGCATCGTCGACCGTTTCGGCAGCTCCGTCCAGGATCTCGATCGCTGTGTCCCATCCGGCGCGCCCGCCGGCCGGACTTTCGGAATCGAGCCAGGACCTCGCGCTCAAGCTCTGACTTCGTCGACTCAAGGACGCCGAACATGTGGTTCAACCTCGTGATGAAGAACCACGGCGCCACCGCCGCCGGGGAGTATCTGTCCCCCCTGATCGACTACATGCGCGGAACGCTGGGCAAGTGCGGCCACGAGACGACGGTGGTACAGGACGAGATCTACCCCAAAGCGATCAACGTATTCTTCGAGTACTTCCCCGAGCCCGCGTTCATCGAGCAGGTCCTGCAGCTCAGGAAGTCGCATGGACTGAAGATCGGGGTGATCGCCACCGAACTGATGGTCGGCGGCACCATCCCGTACGGAAAGCACGGCATGCTCTGGGACGGCGACAAGGAGACCTTCTTTCGCAAGCGCGTCGCTGGTTTCGAAGCATTCGCGCACGGAGTCGATTTCGTATGGTCCTGGCTGCAGCGCACCGCGCATGAGTACCGGGACTGCGGCCGGGTATCCCGCTTTTTCCCGGTCGGCCACGTTTTCGAGAGCCCCCGGCCGGCGCGCCTGGCGCCCAAGGACATCGACGTCCTGTTCTTTGGAACCCGGACCCCGCATCGCAGTGCCGTGATCGACAGCTTCCATGCACAGGGCATCAAGGTCCAGTGCGTGGGGCGCGGGTTTCCGGTCGGATACCAGTCCAAGAGCTACCTGGGCTCGTTGATGGATCGGGCCAAGATCGGGCTGAATCTGAACCTCCACGCCGAGGACGACACCGTCGACGGCATCGATCCGCGCTTCGCCTCCTGCATGCGAATCACCGAGATGCTGGAGCGCGAAACGTGCATCGTGTCGGAGGAAATTCCCCTGGACAACCCGTATCGGGACTTCATGCGCTCCGACCAGCCCGAGCGCGTGGCCA
>DATKFG010000151.1:0-29849 GCA_035511515.1 Burkholderiaceae bacterium
AAGAGGCCGCGCGCACGCTCGGCAATGGATCGTCGGATAGCTCGATACCGGGGGTGAGGTTGGTGGGGAGGAACAGCAACTTCTTCTCGACCTGCGCGCTGTCGGCCACCACTTTGGTCAGCGTCAGCACACCGAGATCGACGACCTTGCGGTCATCGGGCCAAGGTTGGCTCGCATCCTTGGTCTGGTCGCCGGGCTCAGCCAATTGCGCCTTCAAGTGAAAAACTACCGGCTTTTGCGCGATCCGCTTGGCCAGGTCGTCGAACAGGTAGTCAGGTGACTGCTTGGCTGCCTCTTCCGGCGTCAGGTGCACCAGCTTTTCCGGCACTACCAGGTAGCGCACTGCCTGCCTTTGGCCGCTCTTGCTGACGAAGATGAAAGCGTCAATGCCGTGGTACTCCTCGTCGGCAAAGCTGTCCGGAATTGGGAGCGAACCGATCGCCTTCGGCGCATTCGGATGGCTGGCGAAGAACTGGTCCAGTTTCGTGGGCTTTGGGGCATCGGGTGGACTCGCGACGATGGCCTGCAGCAGATCACGAAAATCCTCTCCGGTCCCTACCGGGAAGAACTTGAACGAGTTGGTCACCATGTCGGTGTCGGTTCCGCCGGGCAGGTGGTACTTGATGGCAATGCCACGGGGCATCGCGGGCGAGCCGTCGGGCACTGTCGGCATCCCACTGCCATCAGAGAAGCGCGCGGTCACCGGAATTGAGCTGCCGTTGAACAGCGTTGCGCGGCTGAGTCGCGCAGCTTCGGGCGAGGCCTTGAAGCTGCCTTCCACCACAACGCCTTTCGCATGAAAGGCGCGAAATCCCGGATGCACGCCAACCACCATGTTCGCCAAGTCGACGATCTGCGTCGGGACGGATGGGTCCTCTGCGGTGGCCGTCGCGCAAATCAGCAGAAGTGATACACACACTGAGGAGCTCGCCAGACGTCTTACGCATGAGCCGAGGACAACCTTCTTCTCCTTGCCAGGCTCGCGTTTTCGGCGGACGAACAACGGATGATTGATCATGCTGGACTCCAGGTCGCGGTGGATCGTCACGCGCAGACTAGTCCCGCGGCCGCCTCGGCAGTATTGGCAAGATTGCCAAGTTTGATACCATAATTGCCATGCGAATCCACATCCTTGCGCTCAACGGCGTATTCGACACCGGCCTAGCCGCGGTGCTCGATGCGTTCGGCACGGCCAACGCGCTGGCGGAGATGACCGGCATTTCCTCGCTGCGCTTCCAGCTGAAGGTAGTGGGACTGCGCAAGAACATAACCACAGCTCGCGGCCTGAGCGTGCCGGTGATCGCTGCGACGCGCGCGCAGACACCGGATGCGGTGGTGATGCCTGCCATCCTCCACATGAGACCGGAACCGCTGGTGAAGGCACTCGCCGGCAGCGAGGTGCGCGAAGCCGGCACAGTGCTGCGCAAATGGTCTGAGCGCGGCGCGTTGACCGCGACCGCCTGCATTGGCACCTTTGTGCTAGCGGAGACGGGTTTGCTAGACGGCGAGGAGGCCACGACCACCTGGTGGCTATCGCCGCTGTTCCGCCAGCGCTATCCGCGCGTGCGGCTGGACGAATCGCGCATCATCGTGCAATCCAACGCCGTGGTGACCGCCGGCGCGGCGCTAAGCCACCTCGACTTGGCACTGGTTCTGATCCGGCGCGTCAGTCCGGAGCTGGCCAACCTCATCGCAAGGTATCTGGTAGTGGACGTGCGCACTTCGCAATCGATCTACTCGATCCCAGACCATCTAGCCAATGCCGATCCGCTGATACAACGGTTCGAGCGTTGGGCCCGCGGACGGCTGGCTGAAGGCTTCTCGCTCGATCAGGCCGCCCAGGCGCTAGCCACAAGCAAGCGCACCTTGGCGCGCCGGATGCAGAGAGTGCTGGGCAAGTCGCCGCTCGCCTTCTTCCAGGACCTGCGGATCGAGCGCGCGGTCCACCTTCTCAGGACTAGCCACGCCAGCGTCGACCAGATCGGTGCCGAAGTCGGCTATGCCGAAGGCGTGACTCTGCGAGCGCTGCTGCGTCGGAGGCTCGGCCGCGGCGTGCGCGAAATCCGCCGCAGCGTGTAGAGTCGTGTGATAGGGTCGGCGACGGTGTCGATACCGCACTCTTCTACGGAATCGCCCTGCGCGAATTCCTCAAGCAAATCAATGGCTTATTGCACTGACTTGCAACGTGCTGCACTCAAGGAGAAATGGTAATTGGAGGCGGGGGTCGCTCGTCAATCCCTCGTCCGGAGCCGAGTTCCGGGCGCTCCATCAGAAATCACCGCCAGATCACCGCTCAGGCCGCGTCGCAGCCAGGATCAACCTTTATCCCACGGCGACGGCGTCTGCATCGTTCTGCCCAGCCGCGCATTGGGCTGCGCCGGCGCGTCCAGCCGGGCCAAGAACGCCGCGAAAGCGTCTGGACGAACGGCCAACAAAGTGCGGTCTAACGACGCGCTGTCGGTCGCGCGGTCTCTCCGAGCACGCCACTTACGCGACAGCTTCATGTTCAGCCTGCACTACGGTGCACCTCTTACGTCTCTTCCCGAGATCGGGTATTGCCATCACGACCGAGTGCTTTCCCGTTTGTGCTCCTCCAACTCAGAAAAGTTGCTGATCCTGATCGCACCATCCGGGAAACGCGCGATCACCTCCAGTTGGCCGCCCATCGCTTCGACGTGACTGCGCAGAGTCGACAGATACATGTCCGTGCGCTTCTCGATCTTGGCGATCGACGGCTGCTGGACATGCAGCAACTCCGCCAGCATCTTCTGGGACAACCCGCGCGCCTGGCGCAGCTCGTTCAGGGGCATCTCGGCGAGCAGCGTTTGGGCCTTGGCCTCTGCCCGCGCCCGAGACGCGGGTGACATACGCGAGCGTAGTTCTGCAAACTTCTTAGCCATCGATCAGTCCTTCGCTACGAAGCTGCTCCAAGCTCATCGTTCGGAGTATGGCCTCGATGGAATATTCCGTCAAGGGAATAATCATGGCAGACCAAATGCCTCTATGGTCTTCACATTCGAAGCGTCCTGGGCTGCGCACGTAACCGTTGCCAGCCGGCCCCAGAAAGTTATCATCCCGTCACTGCGCGTCGCGCGGTGATCGAATCAAGGTTCCGAGTCGACGGTTCCGAACTCGAAGTCCTTCGTGCGATCATGAATTGCTGATTCTTACGGGGAAGGAGAACGCCATGACTTAGTTACCGACAACGGGAGCTATGTCATGGCACGAACCTTTCGCCGTAGACGGGAGCGTCACGAATATCGCTGGGTGCTGCGCGCATTCGAATCGCGACTTCTGCATCCGAACTGGGTAAAGATCGACCCTCGATCCAAATTAGGGCGAAAAGCCATCGCCCTTTTCCATTCCGACAAGATCGTCACCATGGGGGGCTCCGCGCCTCGCTGGTTTCGCAAGGTGTCCGACCACCGCATTCGTACCTCCAACGATCGGATATTTCGGCGTTGGCTCGCCGATCCCTCGTTCGACCCCGTATTTCGCGCCTGGCACAAGCACGACGCGAATTGGGCCTGGTGGTGATCCCCTCCGGTCGTGCGTGGGTCGCGCGTGTTCGTATTGACAAAGTAAATACATGAGCTAAAATGCCGCCGATGGATATCCGGTTCGAGTTGGCCGGCGAGGTTTTCATTTGGGATTCGACCAAGGCCGAGGCGAACTGGCGCAAACACGGTGTGCGGTTCGAGGAGGCGGCGACGGTCTTCTTCGATCCGTTGTTTGTTTTGGTCGACGCCTCCCGAAACGACGAGGCGCGCGACGCAGCTATAGGATTTGATTCGACGTCTCGACTTCTCTATGTCGTGCACATCGAATTCGACGGCTCGCACATTCGCATCGTTTCCGCTCGTCGCGCGGAGCCGGACGAGGAAGCACGTTATGCGCTCTGAACGCTTGAAAAAAAGACTGTCGAAGGATCGACCCATGACGGCGATTACTTTGCGTATTCCCGTAGATGTGGTCGAATCTCTGAAGGAAATCGCCCCGCTCAAGGGGCTGTCCGGCTATCAAACACTTCTGAAGTCATACATCAGCGAGGGGCTGCGCCGAGACGAAGCGCAGTTGGCACCTGATTCGACGGACCGCCTCATCGCGGCGCTAAGAAAGCGCGGCGTACCCGTCGCGGTGTTGGAAGACGTCGCGCGAGAACTGGCGACGAGCGATCACAGCCTAGCGCGTTAGCTATTCGCTCTGGACCGAACTCCCAAGCGCCTTCGGAAACGAGACAACGATCGGGAAGTGGAGGCGGGGGTCGGAATCGAACCGGCGTACACGGATTTGCAGTCCGCTGCATGGCCACTCTGCCACCCCGCCGCGCCGCACGATCGTGCTAGATCGTTCATCGGCACAGCCTTGCGCAACGCGAGGCCGCAAGAAAATGGGGAAGCCTTTTTTCTGGCTCCCCCGCCTGCGCTCTGGAGCGGGAAACGAGTCTCGAACTCGCGACCTCAACCTTGGCAAGGTTGCGCTCTACCAACTGAGCTATTCCCGCAGGTTCTGAAACGATTATATCCAAACGGTGTCGTGCCTGGAACGCGCCGCTGATCAGCGCCGCCCGTCGAAGTGCGGCCAGGCCAGCTTCAGGTAGTACAGCATCGAGTAGGTCGTCAGCACCGCCGCCAGGTAGATCAGCGCCGTGCCGAGGGGCCTGAGGTCGATCACGCCGAACAACGGATCGTGAAACAGCAGCACCGGGATCGCGATCATCTGCGCGACGGTTTTGATTTTGCCGATCGAGCTGACCGCCACGCTGCGCGACGCCCCGATCTGGGCCATCCACTCCCGCAGCGCCGACACGGCGATCTCCCGGCCGATGATGACCAGCGCCACCAGCGCATCGATGCGGCCCAGCCCCAGCAGCACGACCAGCGCGGCGCACACCATCAGCTTGTCGGCCACCGGGTCCAGGAAAGCTCCCAGCTGGCTCGTCTGCCCATAGCGGCGCGCGAGGTAGCCGTCGAAAGCGTCGGTAATGGCCGCCAGCGTGAACAGCGAACACGCGGTGATGTTCTTCCACGAAGGCGCAATCCACGCGTCCGGCAGGTAGAAAACGCCCACCACCAGCGGCACCATCGCGATGCGCGCCCAGGTGAGCAGCATCGGCAGACTAAGTGGGCTCGCCATGTTCGATCGGTTCGGCGAGTCGCGCCGTGCCATGAAGCTGCGAATGAATGCGTTCGGCAAGCTTACGCGAGATGCCCTTCACCCCGGCGATGTCGTCGATCGAGGCGGCCATCAGACCTTTGAGCCCGCCGAAACGCGTCAGCAGCCGCTGGCGCCGCACCGGGCCGATGGCTTCCATCTCTTCGAGCTGCGAGACTTTGCGCGCGCGCGCGCGCCGCCCGCGCATGCCGGTGATCGCGAAGCGATGCGCCTCGTCGCGGATCTGCGCGATCAGCATCAGGGCCTGCGAGTCGCGACCCAGCACCAGAGGAGGCCGGCCGTCCGGGAACACCAGCGTTTCGAGGCCGACTTTGCGCTGCTCGCCCTTGGCCACGCCGACGAGGATCGAGGGATCCAGCCCCAGCTCGCCGAAGACCTGCCGCCCCACCTCGACCTGGCCCGCGCCGCCATCGATCAGCACCAGGTTGGGAACGGGTCCATCGCCGCGGGCGACCGCTTCGTAGCGGCGCGTCAGCGCCTGCCGCATCGCGCCGTAGTCGTCGCCCGGCTCGATGCCGTCGATATTGAAGCGGCGGTACAGCGCCGGGCGCATCTGGTGCTCCTGGAAAACGACGCAGGATGCCTGGGTTGCCTCCCCCGCCGTGTGACTGACATCCAGGCATTCGATGCGCAGCGCCTCCGGATCGTCGATTTCCAGCCCGAGGGCCTCGATCAGAGCTCGCGTGCGCGACTGCTGGGAGCCGTGCTCGGCGATATGACGCGCCAGCGCCAGCGCGGCGTTGGCCTGCGCCATTTCGAGCCAGTGCCGGCGCTGGCCGCGCAGGCCGGCATCGCGCGGGCCGATGATCTGCACGCTCCGGTGGGGTTCGGACAGCGCGGGCACCAGCTCGGCCGCGTCCACGTCGGCTCCCACCAGCACCAGGTCCGGGCAGCGCTGCTCCACGTAATGCTGCGAAATGAAGGCCTCGATCAGGTCGGACGGGTCCGCCTCGGGCTGGCCCCCGACGGGGAAATACGCCCGGTCGCCCAGGTGACGGCCGCCCCGGATCATCGCCAGGTTCACGCAGGCGTGAGCTCCTTCGATCGCCGCCGCGATCACGTCGACGTCGCGGCCGCCCGACAGGCCGCTGATATCGACCGACTGCTGGTGCTGCACCCGCGCGATGGCGGCCAGCCGGTCCCTGAGCTCGGCGGCCTCTTCGTAGCGCAGTTGCGCGGCCGCCTCGTTCATCCGCTGCTCCAGTTCGGCCACCACCTCGCCGCTGTCGCCATTGAGGAATCGCAGCGCGCGCTCGACATCCAGTGCGTATTTCTCCTCGCTGATCAGGCCGACGCACGGGCCACTGCAGCGCCCGATCGGGTGCAGCAGGCAGGGGCGCGAGCGGTGGCTGAAGACGTTGTCCTCGCAGGTGCGCAGGCGAAACGCCTTTTGTACCTGCTGAATGGTCTCCTTCACGGCCCAGGCGTTCGGATAGGGACCGAAGTAACGGGCGCGCCGGTCGATTGCGCCGCGGTAGTAGGACACGCGCGGGAAGGGGTGGTCGCTGAACTTCAGGTACGGATACGACTTGTCGTCGCGGAACAGCACGTTGTAGCGCGGCGCCAGCGTCTTGATCAGGTTGTTTTCGAGCAGCAAGGCCTCGGCCTCGTTTCGGGTCACGGTGATCTCGATCCTGGCCACCCGCTGCAGCATGTGCGCGGTGCGCGGACCCACGGTGCGCCCGAAATAGGACCCGACCCGCTGCTTAAGGTCGGCCGCCTTGCCCACGTACAGCACGGCGCCCCGTGCGTCGAGCATCCGGTACACCCCCGGCAGATGCGGAAGGGTTCCTATAAAGGACTTCGGGTCGAAGCGCGGCGGTTCCGTCACGGCCGGCTGCTGTGATCGCAATATAATGAGCGGTTCTTCACCGCGGACGCCGGCTCATTGTAAGGCCCCGGGCGGTCCGTGCTTCTCCACCCGGGGCGGCACGCCCCGAAGCAATCCAAGAAACCGAGCAGGGAAACCGAAATGACCAAGATCCTCGCGACCGAAATCCGCGCGGGCAATTTGCTCGAATGGGACAAGCGACTGTGGCGCGTGCTGAAGTCCTACCACGTCCACGTGGGCGGACGGGGCGGCGCCTACATGCAGATCGAGATCAAGGACATCGAGTCCGGTCAGAAACGCAACGAGCGCGTTGCCACGGACGAGAAGGTCGAGCGGCCGGTCATCGATCAGCGCCAGATGACTTATTCGTATCAGGACGGTGACAGTTACGTGTTCATGGACAACGAAACCTACGAGCAATTGACGCTGCCGGCCGAGTCCCTGGAGGGCCAGACCGGCTACCTGCTGCCGAACCTGGAAGTGCAGATCAACTTCCACAACGGCCGCACGATCGGCGTGCAGCTGCCCACCAGCGTCGTGCTGGAGGTGGTCGAGACCGAACCGGGCATCCGCAATGCGACCGCCACCAACTCCTTCAAGCCGGCCAAGATGGAGACCGGGATCACGGTTAACGTTCCCGGCTTCATCAGCGCGGGCGAGAAGATCCGCGTCAGCACCGACAGCGGCTCGTACATGGAGCGCGCCTGACGGCAGATCGACGCGACGATCCGGCCTGACCGGGGGCGTTGATGCCTTCACCGGGCTCATTCGTGCTGCTGGAGGACCTGCTGGCCGGCGACCAGGCGCGCAGCCGCCGCTACCTGGGTGCGGCCGGCGCGGTGCAGTGTGCGCACACCGACGACCTGCCCGGCTTTTTCGGGCGCATCGAATCCTGGCGTCGCAGCGGGCTGCCGGTGGTGCTGCTGTTCGACTACGAGTTCGGCGAGCTGCTCGATCCAGCCGCCGGCCCGCTGGCCGGCGCGCGCGCCTACTGCGCGCAGGCGCTCGCCTTCGAGTCCGTCAGGGCCGCAACGACGCGCGACGTGGACGAGTGGATCGAGCGCGAGCTGGCCGCGCGGGGCACCCAGGCGGCGCCGGCCGGCGTGGCCGCCCTCGAACCGGACATCGACCGCGATCAGTACGAGCGCCGGTTCGAGCAGGTGCAGAATTTCATTCGCGACGGCCACACCTATCAGATCAACCTGACGTTTCCGCTGCACTTTCGCTGGTACGGCGATCCGCTCGCGCTGTACCGGCAGTTGCGCGGCCGCCAGAGGGTCTCCTATGCGGCTTTGATCGAGGGGGCCGACCGCACCGTCGTTTCGCTCTCGCCGGAGCTGTTCATCCGGCGACACGGCGACCTGATCCAGACGCGACCGATGAAGGGCACGCTGCCCCGGGGCCGCGACGTCGACGAAGATCGCCGCCTGGCCGAGCAGATGCGCGCCGATCCGAAGTCGCGCGCCGAGAACCTGATGATCGTCGACCTGCTGCGCAACGACCTCGGGAGGGTCTGCGAAGTCGGTTCGGTGCGGGTGCGAAGCCTCTTCGATGTGGAGACGTTCGATACCGTGCTGCAGATGACCTCGACCGTGCAAGGCCGCATCCCGCCGCAGGCCGGGCTGGAACAGATGCTGCGGGCCCTGTATCCGTGCGGTTCGGTCACCGGCGCTCCCAAGCACCGCAGCCGCCAGATCATTGCGCAGCTGGAGCAGCGCCCCCGGGGCATTTACACCGGATCGATCGGGTACCTCGATCCCGATGGAACGCTGTGCCTGAACGTGGCGATTCGAACCTTGGAACTGCAGCCCGACGGGCGCGGCCGGCTCGGAATCGGCGGTGGCGTGGTCGCCGATTCCACGCCGCAGGGCGAATGGAACGAATGCTTCGTCAAGGCCAGATTCCTGACCCGGAGCGACCCCGGATTCGAGCTGATCGAGACGATGCGGGCCGATCTGCCGGCGCCGGTCTCCCCGCCGGCCGCTTCGACGCCGCGGGACTTCGTCGCGCTGTGGGACGATCACCTTGGAAGGCTGCAAGCCTCGGCCGCCTACTTCGGCTTCCGGTTCGAGGCGGACGAGGTCGCCACGGCGCTGGTGCGGCAGCTGACGGCGCTGCCGGCCGGCGCCCACCGGGTCCGTCTGCTGCTGAACAAGGCGGGAGAAGTGCGCCTGTTCGCCGAGCCGCTGCAGACCCTGCCGGACGTGCCTGCGGTCCGTATCGCCCAGACCACCGTGCGCTCCGACGCCTGGCATCAGGCGCACAAGACCAGCTACCGGCCGCAGTACGAGGAGGGGCTGCAGCAGGCGCTCTCCGAAGGGCTGTGGGACCTGCTGTTCCTGAACGAGCGCGGCGAGCTGGTCGAAGGCGCGCGCAGCTCCGTGTTCGTTCGCCTGGATGGTCGGCTGGTGACTCCGCCGCTGGATTCGGGCGCCCTGCCCGGTCTGATGCGGGCCCGGCTGCTGGCAGACCTGTCGCTGGAGGCGATCGAGCGGCCGATCCCGCGGGGCGAGTTGCAGCGGGCGCAGGCGCTGTACGCCTGCAACGCGGTCCGAGGGCTGTTTCAGGTACGGCTGACTCAGGCCGGGCCGGACGCGAGCTGATCCAGGTCGCGCAGCGCGGCCAGGTAGCCGTCGTTGCGCCGCCATTGCGCCGGGTCATCGCGCCACCCGACCGGGGCGATCCGTTCCAGGCGGCGAGCGAAGGTGGCGCCGGGCTGCCAGCGCAGCTCGGTGAGCAGCCGCTCGACACCCTCCGGGTCGTTGCACACGAGGATGAAATCACACCCGGCCTCCAGGGCCGCGGTGGCGCGTGCACCCATGTCGCCGGCGACGCCGGCACCTTCCATCGACAGATCGTCGCTGAAGACGGCGCCGGCAAACCCCAGATCGCCCCGCAGGATCTCGCCGATCCAGCGGCGTGAGAACCCGGCCGGCCGCGCGTCGACCTGCGGGTACACCACGTGCGCCGGCATCACCGAACTGAGCGACACGCCCAGCCAGCGATAGGGGGCTGCGTCCTGCGCCAGAATCGTCTGCAGCGGGCGCGGGTCCTGCGGTACCTCGTGGTGCGAGTCGGCGGCCGCCCAGCCGTGCCCGGGAAAGTGCTTGCCGCAGCTGGCCATGCCAGCCAGCGCGAACCCGTGCGTCAGATGGGCCGCCAGCATCGCCACCACGCGCGGGTCCGAGTGCAAAGCCCGGTCGCCGATCACGGCGCTGCGGCCCCAGGCCAGATCGAGCACCGGCGCGAAGGTCAGGTCCACGCCCCGGCTGCGCAGCTCGCTGGCGATCACGTGCCCGATCGAGGTCGCGGTCCGGCACGCTGCCAGCACATCGCGGTCCCACAGCGCGCCCAGCCGGGACATGGCCGGAATCGCGGAAAAGCCGTCGCGAAACCGCTGCACCCGCCCTCCCTCGTGGTCCACGCAGATCCGCAGCGCGGGGTCCCGCAGCGAGCGGATCTCGGCGGCCAGCTCGCTGAGCTGCTGTGGCGAGGCGAAGTTGCGCGTGAACAGCAAAACCTGGCCCACCAGCGGATGGCGCAAGCGCCGCCGCTCCTGCGGCGTGAGCGACGTTCCTTGTAGATCGATGACCAGAGGGCCGAGCACGCGTGGCGCCGATGCTTCAGCCGTCGACCGTCTCGGCGATCGCCTGCGCGACCGCGAGGTTGGCCAGATCGGCCACCGACACATGCAGCCGCAACCGTCGCTCGGCCAGGTAAGCGGCGAACCGTCCGTTGGCGACCGCGGAAGGCCGGCCGCCCGGCTCGTTGACGATTTCGACCGAGCGCCAGCTCATCGGCTGGCGCATGCCCAGGCCGACCGCCTTCGAGATGGCCTCCTTGGCCGCAAACCGCGTGGCCAGGAAGACCGTGCCGCGGTGCGGCCAGCGGCGCCGGCGCGCTTCGTACACGGCCAGCTCGCGCGGGCCCAGGATGCGCGAGACGAAGCGCTCTCCATGGCGCGCCAGCGCGCCGGCCACCCGTTCGATCTCGATCACGTCCTGGCCGATTCCGAAGATCACGCGAGCTCCCGCAGACTCGTCTCGGCGCGCCGGATCTCGGCCAGATACAGGCCGACCGTGCGCTGCAGCCCGAACTCGAGCGCGTCGGCCACGAGCGCGTGCCCGATCGACACCTCGAGCACGCCAGGCACTGCGCGCACAAACGCGCCCAGGTTGGCCCGATTCAGGTCGTGCCCGGCATTGATGCCCAGGCCGACCCGCAAAGCGGCGCCTGCGGCGTCCTGGTAGCGCTGCAGGCTCGCGGGCTGTTGCCCGGTCGAGAATGCGCGCGCGTACGGCTCGGTGTACAGCTCGACCCGATCGGCGCCCAGTTCGCGTGCCAGTTGCATCTGGCGCGCATCCGGATCCATGAACAGGCTCACACGGCAGCCGAGCGATCGGGCCTCGGCGATCAACGGGCGCAGCCGCTCGCCGTCCCGCTCCAGGTCCCAGCCATGGTCCGAGGTCGCAGCCCCGACGTCGTCCGGAACGAAGGTGCACTGGCTCGGCCGCACCGCCCGGACATGGTCCATCAACTGATGCAGTGGATTTCCCTCTATGTTCAATTCGACCGCGGGCCAGGACTTCAGCAGCGCTGCCAGATCCCGCACGTCCGACGGCCGGATGTGGCGTTCGTCGGGCCGGGGATGGACCGTGATGCCATCGGCACCGCCCTGCATCACAAGCACCGCGGCATGAACGGGACTCGGAATGTCCAGCGTGCGCGCGTTGCGCAGCAACGCGACCTTGTTCAGATTGACGCTCAGGCAAACCACGAAACCACCCTCACCCCCTCCCCTCTCCCGCTGCGCGGGCGAGGGGCGATCCTGCGTGCACATGTGAACGCGTTACGCACTTGCGGCGACCGATCGCCCCTCGCCCGCGCCTTCACATTGGCTGGGGGAGCACGAGGGGGCCGGCCCAGCCCCCTTCGTTCTCTTCCTCCCTTCCTTTTCCGGCCGAAGGCCGGAAAAGGGGAGGGGGTGAGGGCGACAGGGAACATGCGGCTCATTACATCCCGCGCAGGTCCAGCAGCACGCGGCGCGCGTTCAGCGGCCTTCCTTCCAGATGGTAGCCGATCAGTCGTCGCAGCAAGGGCTGCGCCGCCGCGAGAATCGAAGGATCGGAAAGGTCGCGGCTGGCCAGCGCCATCACGGTCAGGCCCGGCAGGCGGTCGGGTTCAGCCGGATCCAGGCTGCGCAGCAGTCCCCGCTGCAGATCGACGCAATACCAGTGCCCGGCCTCGACCGGCTCGCCGTCGCTGCAGAAGCGAAATGACGGCGCCACCCCGAGATCCTGCAGCAGATCGAGCTCGAAGCGGCGCAGGACCTGCTCGCGTCCGCCCTCCCGTGTCGCCAGCGCGGCCAGCGCCTGCACATACGAGCCGAACAACCCTGGGTGCGCATCGGCGCGCGGCAGCAGGCGCACCAGCAGCTCGTTCAGATAGAACGCCGCCAGCAGGCCGTCGCCACGCAGCGGCGCCAGCCCGCCCTGCCATTCGGCCCGCACCAGCGTCTTCAACTCGGAGCGCCCCGACCAGGACAGCGCCAGTGGCGAAAACGGCATCAGGATGCCGCGGAATTGCGACGTGGGGCGTTTGGCGCCACGCGCCACCAGGGCCATCCGGCCGAAGTCGCGAGTCAGGGTTTCCACGATCAAACTGGTTTCGCGCCACGCGTAACTGTGCAGCACGAACCCGGGCTGGTGGTCCACCCGCGCATCGTTCGGGGGCGGCCGGCGGGACGGGGCGCGCCCGGACGGATCGACGGCGCCGCCAGCGTCGTTCATTCGGGCCGTCCGTATCCAAGCCGCGCCATCTGGGCCGCATCGTCGCGCCAGCGCCGGCACAGCTTCACGTGCAGGTCCAGGTGAACGGGCTTTTCCAGCTCCTGCTCGATGTCCAGCCGGGCGGAGCGGCCGATATCGCGCAGCTTGGCGCCGCCGGCGCCGATCACGATGCCGCGATGCGATTCGCGCTCGACCCAGATCGTGGCGGCGATCAGCGCGTTGGCCTCCGATTCGGTCCATTGCTCGATCGTGATGGCCAGACCGTACGGAATCTCGTCGCCCAGCAGCCGGGAGGCCTTTTCACGGATCAGCTCGGCGCACAGGAAGCGCACGCTGCGGTCGGTGACCTGGTCCCGGTCGAACAGGGGCTGGCCCGGCGGAAGGTGCGAGCGCAGCACGGCCAGCACGTCCTGCAGCTGGTCGCCGCGCTCGGCGCTGACCGGAACGATATCGGCGAACGGATAGCGTGCGTGAGAGCGCTGCATCAACGGCAGCAGCTGATCGCGGCTGCGCAGCCGATCGATCTTGTTGATGATCAGCACCGCCTGGCCGCCGCCGTCGGCCGGGCGCGGCAGCAGCCGCACGATCCGGTCGTCGTCGGCATGCCAGCCGCGCGCGTCGATCAGCAGCGCCACCACGTCGACCTCGCCGACCAGCGATGCGGCCGCCGCGTTCATCCGGTCCGACAACAGCGAGCGGCGCTGCCACTGCAGGCCCGGCGAATCGACAAAGACGTATTGCGCGTCCGGCCCGGTCAGCACCCCGCGCACCCGGTGCCGCGTCGTCTGGGCCTTGCGCGAGGTGATCGAAACCTTCTGCCCCACCAGCGCATTGATCAGCGTCGATTTGCCGACGTTGGGCCGGCCGATCAGGGCGATCAGGCCGGTTCGAAACTCCGGCATCGTCGGCTTCGACCCCTCAGGCCTGGCCGGCCGGCTCCGTTTCGGCCGATTCGGTCCCGGTTTCAGTGCCGGGCTCGACCACGGCCGGCGCGGCCTCGGAGGCCGGGCCGGACTTGCGGCGCGCGCGCCGCATGGCCTGCGCGACGGCTTGCGCCGCCTCCAGGGCCTGCTTGGCGGCCGATTGCTCGGCGGCGCGCCGGCTGCGCCCGCTGCCGCGCACCCCGACTTCGAGCTTCGGGATGGCGCACTCGACCTCGAATTCCTGGTTGTGCGCGGCCCCGCGCGTCTCGACCACCGTATAAACGGGCAGCGGCAGGCGCTTGGCCTGCAGGTACTCCTGCAGCAGCGTCTTGCTGTCCTTGCCCAGGGTCTTGGGGTCGACCGTCTTCAGAACCGGCTCGAACAGCCGCGCGATCACGTCGCGCGCCCCTTCGAACCCGCCGTCGACGAATACGGCTCCGAAGATGGCTTCGATCGTATCGGCCAGGATCGACGGCCGGCGGAACCCGCCGCTTTTCATCTCCCCTTCGCCGAGTCGGAGAAACTCGCTCAGGCCCAGCCGCTCGGCGATTTCCGACAGCGACTGCTGCTTGACCAGGTTGGCGCGCAGCCGGGACAGATCACCCTCATCGAGCCGGCCGTACTTCTGGAACAGCAACTGGGCGATCACGCAGTTCAGCACTGCATCGCCGAGAAACTCCAGCCGCTCGTTGTGCACCGACCCGTGCGAACGGTGCGTGAGCGCCTGCTGCAGCAGCGCGGCGCCGGCGAACCGATACTGCAGACGCTGTTCAAGCGCCTCCAGGTCCATTTTCCCGCCCGTTCATGGCGTCTTCCCACGCCGGTCTCGCGTGGAGCCCGAGTAATCGATCACCAGGCGCACGTTTTCGACGATCGGCACCGAGTACGAGTACGCGTAGGAAATCACGACTCCGTCGGCGTCCTTGGTGATGTCCAGGTCCTTGCCGGAGATGGACTTGATGTCCTCGATGGTCGAGGCGCGGTCGAATGCCGACCGTATCTCGCGTACCGTCGAGCCCTCGTTCTTGATCCGTTGCACGGCCCGATCGATCGCCAGGTACTCGACCAGGGACGGCACCAGCTTGAAGCCGACCGTCAGCAGCAAAATGGCGATCAGCCCCAGGAAGATCAGGCTCACCAGGCTCAGCCCCCGCTGACGGGCGGGCATCGCGCAGGGACGTTCAGTGAAAGCGACCGATTCGTCCGACATTGCCGAAATTCATCCAGATGAAGAAGGCGCGGCCGACCACGTTGCGGTCCGGCACGAACCCCCAGAAGCGGCTGTCCTCGCTGTTATCGCGATTGTCACCCATCACGAAGTAGCTTTCCGGGGGCACTGTACAGGTGACGCCGCCCGCACTGTAGACACAAGCTTCCCGATTCGTATGTTGCAGTGCAGGATGAATCGGGGTTCCGTCCCCCTCATTGAAAATGGCCCGGTGTTCGACGTCGCCGAGCACCTCGTTGAACTGCAGGTAGCTCTGAACCCGTCCGGGATCGAAATAGGGACTTATCTCGCGCATCTGAACCAGCGACCCATTGATGGTCAGGCGCCGGTCGTGATAGTCGACGCGGTCGCCCGGCAGCCCGACTACCCGCTTAATGTAATCCTGGGTGGGTTGATGCGGGTAGCGAAACACGATCACATCCCCCCGGCGAGGGTGGCCCAGGTCCAGCACCGTGCGGTTCAGTACCGGCAAACGGATGCCGTACTCGTATTTGTTCACCAGGATCAAATCCCCTATTTGCAACGTTGGAATCATCGAGCCGGAAGGAATCCGGAACGGTTCGAACAGAAAGGATCGCAGCACGAACACCAGCGCGATCACCGGAAAAAAGCCGGCCGTGTACTCGACCCACCAGGGGCGGCGCGACATTTGTTCCTGCAGCGCGGCGCGCTCCTTGGCCAGCGCCTCCGGGCGCGAAGCCGCGGCTTGCCGGTTGCTCCGATCGAACTCGAGCAGCGCCCGCACCGTGCGCTCGCGCCGGCGCGGAGCGAACCACCATAGCTCGGCGGCGAAGTACAGGCCGCTCACGGCGGTACAGATGAACAGGAACAGCGCGAAGTCCGTCGCTGCCTGCCCGCCGATCATTGCCAGCACATACAGGCCGAGCGCGCCCAGCACCACGGCGGTCAATGCGCTCATCAGAGTCACTGATCCTCCACTTGCAAAATGGCCAGGAACGCCTCCTGGGGGATTTCGACGTTGCCGACCTGTTTCATCCGTTTCTTGCCGGCCTTCTGCTTTTCGAGCAGCTTGCGCTTGCGCGTGATGTCGCCGCCGTAGCACTTGGCCAGCACGTTCTTTCTGAGCGCCTTGATGTTTTCGCGCGCGATGATGGTCGAACCGATCGCGCCCTGGATCGCGACATCGAACATCTGGCGCGGAATCAGCTCCCGCATCTTGGACACCAGCTCGCGCGCGCGGCGGGCCGCGTTGGAGCGGTGCACGATCACCGACAAGGCGTCGACCCGGTCGCCGTTGATCAGCAGGTCGACCTTGGCGACGTCGGCCGGGCGGCTCTCGCGCAGTTCGTAGTCCATCGAGGCGTAGCCGCGCGATACCGACTTGAGCCGATCGAAAAAGTCGAGCACGATCTCGGCCAGCGGCAGCTCGTAGCTCAGATGCACGTGCCGCGCGTGGTAACTCAGGTTGGTCTGCACGCCGCGCTTGTTGGTGCACAGCGTGATCACGGCGCCCACGTATTCCTTCGGAACGAAGATCGTGACCTCCACGATGGGCTCCCGGATCTCGGTGATCTTGGCCGGATCGGGCATCTTCGAGGGGTTGTCGACCCGGACCAGCGAGCCGTCGCGCAGCAACACCTCGTAGACCACCGAGGGCGCGGTGGTGATCAGCTCCATTCCGTATTCGCGCTCGAGCCGCTCCTGCACGATGTCCATGTGCAGCAGGCCCAGAAAACCGCACCGGAAGCCGAACCCCAGCGCCTGCGACACCTCCGGCTCGAAGTGCATGGCCGAGTCGTTCAGCTGCAGCTTGGTCAGGGCGTCGCGCAGCGCCTCGTACTGGTTGGCCTCGACCGGGAAAAGCCCCGCGAACACCTGCGGCTTGATCTCCTTGAATCCGGGCAGCGCGTGCGAGGCGGGCCGGGCCGCATGCGTGACCGTGTCGCCGACCCGCGCGTCGCGCAGGTCCTTGATGCCGGCCACCACGAAGCCGACATCGCCCGCGCTCAGCACCTCGCGCGACTGCGCCTTCGGCGTGAACACGCCGACCTGCTCGCACAGGTGGGTCGCGCCGGTGGCCATCAGCAGCACCTTGTCCTTCGGCTTGAGCACGCCGTTGACCATCCGCACCAGCATCACGACGCCCACATAGTTGTCGAACCACGAATCGATCACGAGCGCCTGCAGCGGCCTGGCCGGATCGCCGGACGGGGCCGGAATGCGCTCGATGATCCGCTCCAGGATCTCGTCGACACCCTGCCCCGTTTTCGCGCTCGCCAGGATCGCATCGTGCGCATCGATCCCGATCACGTCCTCGATCTCGAGGCGCGCTTGCTCGGGATCGGCCTGCGGCAAATCCATCTTGTTCAGCACCGGCAGCACTTCAACGCCCAGCTCGATCGCCGTGTAGCAGTTGGCCACTGTCTGCGCTTCGACCCCCTGCGAGGCGTCGACCACCAGCAAAGCGCCCTCGCACGCCGACAGCGAGCGGCTGACTTCGTACGAAAAATCGACGTGGCCCGGGGTGTCGATCAGGTTCAGGTCATAGGCCTGCCCGTCGCGCGCGACGTACCGCAGGGCGGCGGTCTGCGCCTTGATCGTGATGCCCCGCTCGCGTTCCAGGTCCATCGAGTCGAGCACCTGTTCGGCCATTTCCCGGTCGGCCAGACCACCGCAGCGCTGGATCAGCCGGTCGGCCAGCGTCGACTTGCCGTGGTCGATGTGCGCGATGATCGAGAAATTGCGGATGTGCTGCATTCGAATGCAGTAAACGAGCAAAGGGGGTGAACCCCTCGGATCACCCCCTGCGTCGGCTGCCGATAAACGTCGAAGTGTAACCCGGCCTTCGCTGCGGTGCAGCTAGGCGACCCTCACCCCCCGGGCCTCGCTCCTGCGCTTGCGATCAGCCATTCACATTGGCTGGGGGAGCACGAGGGGGCCAGCCGAGCCCCCTCGTTCCTTTCCTCCTGCCTCTTCCGGCCGCAGGCCGGAAGAGGGTCAGTGCTCCGGCGACGGGTGAACGATCACATATCGGCTCTGCTCGCCGGTGCGGACGAGCAGCGCTGCCGGTTTGCCCAGATCCAGCTTGGCCACCAGTTCGGCGAATTGCTTGGCGCCGGACACTTCCACGTTGTTGATCGAAACGATCACGTCTCCCTGGCGGATGCCCGCCAGCGCCGCCGCCCCGTCGACGGAGTCGACCTGCACGCCGCCCTTGACCTTCAGTTCCTTCTGCTGATCCGGCGCAATATCGGACACGACCAGGCCGAGCGCATCGGCGGCCGGCCCGGCGCCGTGCCCCTGTTCGCCACGGGCCGCTTTGGGCTGATCCGGCTGCATTTCGCCCACCGTGAGCTGCACCTCGCGCGGGGCGCCGTTGCGCCAGACCGTCGCGCCGACCTTCGAGCCGGGCTTGGTCGACGCCACCATGCGGCGCAGGTCGTTGGAGCTCTCGACCGGCCGGCCGTCGTACTTGATGATCACATCGCCCGGTTTCACGCCGGCCTTGTCGGCCGGTCCGTCGCCCTCGACGCTCGACACCAGCGCACCGGCCGGCTTCGGCAGGCCGATCGCCTCGGCCACCTCGCGCGACACCTCGCCGATCAGCACGCCGATGCGGCCGCGCACCACCTTGCCCGACGTGCGCAACTGGTCGCTGATGCGCATCGCCTCGTCGATCGGGATCGCGAACGAGATACCCGCATAGGCGCCGGAGGTCGTGAAAATCTGCGAGTTGATGCCGACGACCTCACCGTGCATGTTGATCAGCGGGCCGCCCGAATTGCCGGGATTGACCGCCGCGTCGGTCTGAATGAACGGCAGCAGCTCGCCCGTCTCGCGTCCCTTCGCGCTGACGATGCCGGCCGTGACCGTATTCTGCAGTCCGAACGGCGAACCGATCGCGATCACCCACTCGCCGACCTTCAACTTGACCGGGTCGCCTATCTTGCTGGACGGCAGCGCGGTGCCGTCGATCTTGACCAGCGCCACGTCGCTGCGCTGATCCGAGCCGACCAGGTGGCCCTTGAATTCGCGCTTGTCGGGCAGCGTCACGATGATCTCGTCGGCGGCGTCCACCACGTGGTGATTCGTCAACACGTAGCCATCGGGCGAGATGATGAAGCCCGATCCCTGGCCGCGCGGCACCTCGCGGTCCGGGCGCGGCGAGCGCGGCATCGGCCCCTGGTGCGGGTTGGGCATCGGACCCGGCTGCGGGAAAAAGCGCCGGAAGAACTCCCACCCGGGGTCGTTCTCGTCGAGGTCCGGGAACTGCTGCATGCGCTGCGACAGTCGCGCCGTGGTGCGGATGTTCACCACGGCCGGCGCGGCACGCTCGACCAGGTCGGTGAAATCCGGCGGCTGAGCGGCGCACACCCCCGATAGCGTCACCGCCCCCGCGACTGACAGATTGCGTACCAGTACCTTTAACATGTTGTCTCGACTCTTGTTAGAAGATGGCGCGAACGCGCCCGGTTCAATTCGATACGATCAATGGGCCGCGACGAAGCGGACGGAGTCGGCGATCGACTGGGCCGTGGTCGGCGGCACCTCGCCCACCACCGTCACCCGCGCATCTCCGACCCGGCGCATGAACGCGCTCCATGGCCCCCGATGCTGCAGCGGCGCCGGATCGGCCGGCGCGGCGCCCGGCTCGATGAACACCGACACGGTGGCAAGCCCGTCCGAATACACCGCCTGCAGCGCGGCCGGTCCCGGCTCGTCTCCCAGGTTGCGTTCGACCTCGGTCAGCATCCGGAAACCCTCCGGCGCCGTGATGCTCCAGCCCTGGCGGCTGAGCTCGATCTGATGCGATGGATGGCGCACGACCTGCCAGCCGGCGGTCGACCAGGACGGCTTCAGTTCGGCCTTATCGACCGTTTCGCCGATTCGCACGTCGCTGAACGCGATCTGTTCGATCATCGCATCGTCCGCGCCAAGCACCTGCACCTTCAGCAGAAGACCGCTTTGGGGTTCGACCCACAAACGATAGCCGTACCGCAGCACATCGCGGGGCGCCAGCTCCAGCACCCTGCATTCGATACCCGCGACCCGCTCGGCGTCGCCGACGGTCAGTGAATAGTGGTCCAGAACCCGGCTCAGGCCGATCTGGCCCAGAGCCGGAAACGTGGTGCGCGGTCCGGTCTGCTCGATCACCACGCGACGGGCCTTAGGATACAGGCACTGGACCTCGTCGCCGTGCCGGATGAATTCGCGCGGCCTGCCATCGAGCGTCAACACGCGCTCGCGCGGGGCGGTGCCGTCGAAGAAGTGCACGATGTGCGAGGAGTGCACTTCGTCGCCGCGCTGGTACACGATCGTGCCGGTGTAATTGGCGCGCTGCGCGGCGGTGCGGATCGCCCGCAGCCATTCGACCGGGCTTAGAGCAGCGCCAGCGTCTGCAGCTTGTGCAACGGGCCCTGCCAGACAGAACACCGTGCCCAGCAGCGATGCCCCCAGCCACCGGCGGCACCCCGTGCCGGCCGACCTCACCGGTCCGGCTCCCCCGCCATTCTGATGTACGCCGCGGCCGAAGGCATCACGCCGGTCGCCCCCAACTCCCGATGGGCCCGGAAATACGCATCCAGCTGCGGGCTGCGGGCGGGCTCCGCCTTGGCGGCCGGCGGGGCCGCCGCAACGGTGGCTACCGTACGGTTTTCGCTGGCGACCGACGCTGGGCTTGCCGGGGCAACGTAGGATCCCCGCAATTGCGGCAACGCAACCACGGCCAGCATTCCGGCCGCCGCAGCCACCGTGACGCCGGTGGCGATGTGCCGTCGCAGCCTCGACCCCGATAGGGCCCCCGGACCGATGCGGACCGGCTCGGCCTGCAGCGCTCGGCTGACCTGCCCGACCAGCGCCGGATGATGGCAGGCGGCCACTTCATGCGAACGCAAGGCATCGCCCGCCAGGTTGAACCATTCGAACTGCGCGCGCAAAGCCGGGTCGACTTTCAACCGGTCCAGCATCGCGCTGTATTGACCCTGTTCCAGCTCGCCGTCGAGCCATGCCGACAGCAGTTCCAGATCCGCCTCGGCCTGAACCGGCTTTCCGGCTCCCTGCGTCGTGCTCATCGAACAGTCTCCTTCACCAGCGTTGATCTTCCCGCGTGCCCAGCAGCGGCCGCAACTCCGCGGCCACCGCCTCGCGCGCACGGAAGATACGCGACCGCACAGTACCCACCGGACAGTTCATGGCGGTCGCGATTTCGTCGTAGCTCATGCCCTCGAGCTCACGCAGCACAATGGCCGTTCGCAGATCTTCCGGCAACCGCTCGATGGCCCGGTTGACCGCTTCTCCGACCTGCTTGGACAGCAGCAACGCGTCGGGAGTTGCAACGTCGCGCAGCGCCGCGCCGTCCTCGGAACTTTCCGCATCTTCCAGCTCGCCGCTGCTGCGCGTGGCAGCGCGCCGGCCCTGCGCCGCGAAGTGATTCTTGGCCGTGTTGATCGCAATCCGATACAGCCATGTATAAAACGCACTTTCGCCCCGAAAACTGGGCAGCGCCCGGTACGCCTTGATGAAGGCCTCCTGGGCGACATCCTCGATGTCGGACGGGTCCCGGATGATGCGGGACAGCAGGCGCGTGATTCTGCGCTGGTATTTCGAAACCAGCAATTCATACGCGTGCTTGTCTCCGCGCTGTACGCGAGTGACCAGTTCCCAGTCGACGTCGCGCTCGCTCATTGGCCCCGAGGCCTTCCGGTCCGCGGAACCCACTGCCCACCTGTGACAGCTTCCCGCACGATAAGTTCGAATGATTCGGCCCGATCCGCCAAGGTGCCGCGCTGCCACAGGCCATAAGCGGCGATGCGCCGGAACCCGTCCGGCGAGACACTATCGCGCCACACCGCCCGGGCCGGCGATCCAGGGCCGGACCGCGCCAGGCAGATCAGATTGCGGGTGATTCCTACCGGCCGCAATTGCGTTTCCCCCGCACTGCCGCAGTCCAGCCAGACCGTTCCCTGGGGCCCCACACGCAGCGCAGCCTGGTCCTGGCGGCCGCGCCGGGCCGCCAGGACCAGGGCGGCCGCCGCGACCGCCCCGGCCATGAAGCCGCCAAGCGGTGCCGCCTCGCCGCTCGCCAGGGCCGTTGTCAGGCAAAACGCCGCCAGCGACCCACTGAGTCCGGCCGCCGCTGCGATCGCGCGCTGCCGCATGCCCGAAGGCGCGGTCCTAAGGAGCACGTGCAAATACCAGCGTGCCGTTGGTGCCGCCGAATCCGAACGAGTTCTTAAGCGCGTAGTCGATTTTGAGCTCGCGCGCCGTATTGGCACAATAGTCCAGGTCGCACTGCGGATCCGGCTCGGTCAGATTGATGGTCGGAGGCGACACCTGGTGGTAGACCGCCAGCGCGGTGATCACCGATTCGATGCCCCCCGCGCCCCCGAGCAGATGGCCGGTCATCGATTTGGTCGAATTCACCACGAGGCCGCGCGCCGCATCGCCGAACACGGCCTTGATCGCATTGGTTTCGTTCAGATCGCCCAGCGGCGTCGAAGTGCCGTGCGCATTCAGGTACGAAACCTGCGCCGCATCGATGCCGGCGTCGCGCAGCGCGATCTGCATGCAGCGGCGCGGACCATCCACATCCGGGGCCGTCATGTGGTAGGCGTCGGCGGTCATGCCGAATCCGATCAGCTCGCAGTAGATGCGCGCGCCGCGGCGGCGCGCACCCTCGTAATCTTCCAGCACCACGACGCCGGCGCCCTCGCCCAGCACGAAGCCGTCGCGGCCGCGATCGAACGGCCGGCTCGCGACGGCGGGGTCGTCGTTACGGACCGACAGCGCCTGCATGGAGGCGAAGCCGCCGATGCCGAGCGGACAGATGGTCGACTCGGCCCCGCCGGCCAGCATCGCATCGGCATCGCCCCGCTCGATGATGCGGGCCGACTCGCCGATCGAGTGCAGCCCCGTGGTGCAAGCCGATACGACCGCGAAATTCGGACCCCTTAAGCCGTACATGATCGAGACGTTGCCCGAAATCATGTTGATGATCGCTCCCGGAATCAGGAACGGTGAAATGCGGCGCGGTCCTCGATTGACCGCTTCGGAGTGGTTGTCCTCGATCAGCGGCAGACCGCCGATGCCGGATCCGACGATGCAACCGATCCGGTCCCGATTGGCGTCGTTGATTTCGAGCCCGCTGTCGGCAATCGCCTGAACCGAGGCGGCCACGCCATAGTGGATGAAGGTGTCCATCCGGCGGATTTCCTTGGCCGCAACGTAACGCGACACGTCGAAGTTCTTGACCTCTCCCGCGATCCGGCAGCGGTAGCCGGAGGCATCGAAACGCGTGATTTGCGTGATCCCGGAAGTGCCCGCCAGCAATTGCGGCCAGGCGCTCTGCAGATCATTGCCGACGGGGCAGACGATTCCGAGCCCCGTGACCACGACGCGACGTCGTGACGTCATCGGTGCTTCACCTCGAAAGGATCGATTGCGCGGCGGACTCTCAGGCCTTCTTCAGGTGCGCGTTGACGTAGTCGATCGCCTGCTGGACGGTGCGGATCTTCTCGGCCTCCTCATCGGGAATCTCACACTCGAACTCGTCCTCGAGGGCCATCACCAGTTCCACCGTATCGAGTGAGTCGGCGCCCAGGTCGTCGACGAAAGCCGACTCGTTCTTGATGTCCGCCTCATTGACGCCGAGTTGCTCAGCGACGATCTTCTTGACCCGCTGTTCAATGCTGTCCATGTGCTCCTCCTGCGCCTTGTTGGCCCGTCGCCGCAGCGGCGACACAACTGTACCGGTCGAACCCTCAGCGTCTCGGACCAGGCTCTCGGCCCCAGCATGCTCGCGGACGCACTCGTCAGCGCCGACAACTGCCAGCACCTCTTAAAAGCGGGCCGCATTCTATCAGAGCTTGATATCAAGACCGCGCGCGCATCAGGCCATGTACATGCCGCCATTTACGTGCACCGTCGATCCGGTGATGTAGCCGGCTGCGGGCGAAGCCAGGAAAGCCACGACGGCGGCAATTTCGTCGGCCTGTCCGAGCCGGCCCAGCGGGATCTGGGCCAGAACCGCCTGCGATTGGGCCGTGCTCAACGTGCGCGTCATGTCCGTATCGATGAAGCCCGGCGCCACGCAATTGACCGTGATGCCCCGGCTTCCCAGTTCCCGCGCCAGAGCGCGGGTCATGCCTTCCAGTGCGGCCTTGGCCGCCGCGTAGTTGGCCTGGCCCGCATTGCCGCTCGATCCCACGACCGAGGAAATGTTGATGATGCGGCCGTGCTTGGCTTTCATCATGCCGCGCATCACGCTGCGCGACATCCGAAAAGCGCCGGTCAGATTGGTGTCGATCACCTCCTCCCACTGCTCGTCGCGCATGCGCAGCGCCAGCGTGTCGCTGGTCACCCCGGCGTTGTTCACCAGCACCGACAGTTTGCCGTAAGACTGCACGATCGACTCCACCAGGGGATCGATCTGCGCGCCCTGCCGCACATTCAGCAGCGCTCCGCGGCCGCTGGCACCCAGCTCGGCGAGCTGCGCCGTGATCGCCTCGGCGCCGGCCTGCGATGTCGAGGTGCCGACCACGCAGGCGCCGGCGCGCGCCAGCTGCAGCAAAATAGCCCGCCCGATTCCGCGCGAGGCACCGGTGATCAGCGCCACTTCGCCCTGCAATGCATCCGCCCGCAGTACCGGCAGCCCGTTCAATTCAGCCTCGCACCGCCGACAGGACCTGGCTCAGCGTCACCGGGTCGCTCACCGAAAAACTGTTCAGGGCCGGCACGATGCGGCGGGTCAGTCCGCTGAGCACCTTGCCGGGGCCGCATTCGATCACGTGCGTGATGCCGCGCTGGCTCATGGCCTGAATGATCTGGGTCCAGCGAACCGGCCCCGCGGCCTGGCGCGCCAGCGCATCGCGGATGCGGTCCGGGTCGAACTCGTCGCGCACGTCGATGTTGTTGATCACCGGGACGGCGGGACGGCGCACCGCGACCGTGGCGAGGCGCTCGCGCAGCCGCTGCGCGGCGGGCCGTATCAGGCTCGAGTGAAACGGCACCGACACGGGCAGCGGCACCGCGCGCCGGGCGCCGCGCTGGCGGCTGGTCTCGCAAGCGCGGGCGACCGCGTCGCGATGGCCGGCGATCACGACCTGCGCCGGCGCGTTGAAGTTGACCGCCTCGACCACCTGCCCGCCCGCGGCCTCGGCGCAGGCCGCCACGACACCGGCATCGTCCAGTCCGAGGATGGCGGCCATCGTGCCGACCCCGACCGGCACGGCCTCCTGCATCACCTTGGCCCGGAAGCGGACCAGCGGCACGGCCTGCTCCAGCGAGATCGCATCGGCCGCCACCAGGGCCGTGTATTCGCCCAGGCTGTGACCGGCCATCAGGGCCGGCTGCGGTCCGCCGGCGGCGCGCCAGGCCGCGTAGATCGCGTACGAGGCGGTCAGCAGGCACGGTTGCGTGTTGACCGTCAGCTCCAGCTGCTCGGCCGGGCCGTCCTGGATCATCCGGCCGATGTCCTCCCCGAGCGCCTCGGAGGCGCGGCGCAGGATGTCGGCGACGACCGGATCGGCGGCGAAGGCGCCCAGCATGCCGACCGACTGGGAACCCTGCCCGGGAAAGACGAACGCCACGCGTGCCATCACGTCAGAAGGGTCGGCATGGGTTTTCACATTCTGAGCAGCACCGAGCCCCAGGTCAGTCCGCCGCCGACCCCTTGCAGCAACACGGTGTGGCCGGCGCGGATCTTGCCGGCCTGCACGCCCCAGTCCAGCGCCAGCGGCACCGAGGCGGCCGAGGTGTTGCCGTGGCGATCGACGGTGACGATCATCCGCTCGGAGGGCAGCCCCAGACGGCGCGCCGTGGCGGTCAGGATCCGGATATTGGCCTGGTGCGGAATCAGCCAGTCGAGCTCGTTCACGCCCAGGCCCGCCGCCTGCAGCACTTCGCGCGCCGAGCTTTCGAGCACTTCGACCGCGATCTTGAACACGGCCGCTCCATCCATCCTCAGAAACGGGTCCCCCTGGACCTTGCCCTGGTCGAGGCGCCCGGCCGTGCACAAAATCCCGGCGCGTGAGCCGTCCGCGTGCAGGCAGCTCGCGAGCAGCCCCGGCCGCTCGCACGCTTCCAGCACGACCGCGCCGGCGCCATCGCCGAACAGGACGCAGGTGCCACGGTCGTTCCAGTCCAGGATCCGGGAAAAGACCTCGGACCCGATCACCAGCGCCTTTCGGTGAGCGCCGGCGCGCAGCAGCGCATCGGCAACCGCCAGTGCGTACACGAAGCCGCTGCACACGGCCTGAACGTCGAAAGCGGCGCCGCCCCGAATGCCCAGTTCGGCCTGGATCAGGCAGGCGGTGCTGGGGAAAATCTGGTCCGTGGTCGAGGTGGCCAGAATGATCAGGTCGATCGAATCGGCCGAGGCGCCCGCAGCTGCCAGCGCCGAGCGGGCCGCCCGCAGGCCCAGCTCCGTGGTGGTCAGTCCGGGCTCGGCGATGTAGCGCTGGCGGATTCCGGTGCGTTCGACGATCCACGCATCGGATGTGTGCACGCCGCGCGTGGCCAGCTCGGCGGCCAGCTGCTCGTTCGTCACGGTCCGCGCCGGCAGGGCGCTGCCGGTGCCGATGACGCGTGATCCGCCCGCCGCTCGCATCAGCCGTTCAAAGCGCCCCGGCGCGCGCTTCGGCCGGCCGGTTGGATTGATTGGCCAGCAGCGGGGCCACGGCGGCTTCGGTGCGCGTGAGCAGCTGATGGCGGGCCGCCTCCACCGCGCGCCGGATCGCAAAGCCGAACGCGACGACATCGGCCGAGCCGTGACTCTTGATCACGATGCCGCGCAGGCCCAACAGACACGCCCCGTTGTGCTGGCGGTGATCGACGCGGCGGCGAAAACGCCCCAGCACCGGCAACGCGATCAGCGCGATCAGCCGCGCGAACAGGTTGCGCGTGAACTCCTCCCGCACGAATCCGGCCAGCATCTGCGCCAGTCCCTCCGAGGCCTTCAGCGCAACGTTTCCGACGAATCCGTCGCACACCACCACGTCGGTCGTGCCTCGGTAGATGTCGTCGCCCTCGACGTTTCCGTAGAAATTCAGCCCGCTCGCGCGCAGCAGTTCGGCCGCCTGCTTGACCACCTCGTTGCCCTTGATCACTTCCTCGCCCACATTGAGCAGCCCCACCGTCGGCCGCTGGGTGCCTTGCAGCGCGGACTCCAGCGCGCAACCGAGCATCGCGAACTGCAGCAGCTGCTCCGCGGTGCAGTCGACGTTGGCGCCCAGATCGAGCACCGTCGTGAACCCACCCTTTTCGTTGGGCAGCAGGTGCGCAATCGCCGGCCGGTCGATGCCATCGAGCGTTCTGAGCACGAAGCGGGCGATCGCCATCAGGGCCCCGGTATTGCCGGCGCTCACGCAGGCATCGGCCTGCCCGGTCTTGACCAGCTGCAAAGCGACCCGCATCGAGGAGTCGCGCTTGGAGCGCAACGCCACCGCCGGCGGATCGTCCATCTCGACCTGCTGTTCCGCGTGAATGATGTTCAGTCGCCCCGGTGCCCGGCCTGCATCGGCCTCGCGCAGCGCCGCCTCGATCTGGCCGGAACGACCCACCAGCAGGAACACCGTTTCGGGATCGTCAGCCGCGCTGCGCACGGCCGCCGGCACCGTGACCGCCAGGCCCTGGTCGCCCCCCATGCAATCGATCGCGATCCGGACCGTCATCGGGCGTCCGGCTCCAGGCTACTCGTCGTTCTTGGTCTGCAGAACCTTGCGCCCCCGG
Organism: Burkholderiaceae bacterium; assembly: GCA_035511515.1. Lineage (GTDB taxonomy): Bacteria > Pseudomonadota > Gammaproteobacteria > Burkholderiales > Burkholderiaceae_F > VBCK01. The sequence continues at coordinate 27,634 of DATKFG010000151.1, forward strand.
TAAAACCCGTTCGGGCTGACATGATGACGGCGGTGCACTTCGCCGGTCGATGGCTCGTTGGCGAGCGGGGGAGGTGTGAGAAAATCGTGCGCGCGATGCTGGCCGCGTCGCGAAACCGATTTCTTGTTCTGTTGAACAGCCATCGGGACACCCGGTTCACAAAGTCAAACCCGTTATTGTATATCGGTTCGGCCCCGCTTGAGCGCGCCCAGCGCTGCGAAAGGCCGGTTGGCGGCCTGCTCCGGCCTGTCGCTGCCCAGCGCCTCTTCGCACAACGGGTGGCGCGGCGAAATCGGCAATGCCAGGATGGTCTGCTCTTCGACCAGGTCCTGCAAGTCGAAGCGGCGGCTCGCCAGCAGCGGCTCCTCGCCCTCCGGTTCGATCGGTAGCGCGGCCAGTTGCTGTTCGTCGTCGACGAAGAAAAATCCGCTGGTTTCGTCCAGCGCCCATTGCAGCCGGCGGCCGCACAGGTCGCAGTTCAAGCCGAGGCTGGCTTCGATCCGAAGCCGGGCGGCGGTGCGGCCGCGCTCGTCGATGTAGCCCTCAAAACTGAAGCGGATCCGGCCCATCGGGGGCGTCAGCAGGGCCGACAGACGCGGCAGCTCGGCGGCCTCGAGTTGCCCTTGCACGCTGGCCGCCTCGCGCGCCAGCTCGAACACGTCGACTGTCCGTTTCATTCGGCACCGCTAAACTGCCTGCCCGAAAGGTTGACCACCCACTTCCCGCTCGAACTTTCCCTTCTGCCCGGGGGACAGGGGAAAGGGGTGAGGGAAAACGAGCGTCACAGGATGCCCGCCTCCATCGTACTCGCGTCCAGCTCGCCGTACCGGCGCCAGCTGCTGGAGCGGCTGCGCCTGCCGTTCGACGTGGAGGCGCCCGACATCGACGAGGCCGGCCACGCCGGCGAAACGCCGCTGCAACAGGCGCAACGGCTCGCCCTTCTGAAGGCCTCTTCAGTCAGTGCGCGTCGCCCCGAGGCCATCGTGATCGGATCGGACCAGGTTGCCGCGCTGGACGGCGTTGCAATCGGAAAGCCGCTCGATCATCCGAACGCTTTGCGGCAACTGCTGCAGATGCAAGGACGAAGCGTGCTGTTCCACACGGCGCTGGCGGTGGTGCGCCGCGCCGACGCCCACAGCGAGCTCGATTGCGTAGACACGCTGGTGCGCTTCCGGCGGCTGACGCGCGAGGCGCTGGAAGCCTATCTGCGGATCGAGCAGCCGTACGACTGCGCCGGCTCGGCCAAGATCGAATCGCTCGGAATCTGCCTGGTCGAGTCGGTCCAGTCGGACGATCCCAGCGCGCTGATCGGGCTGCCGTTGATCCGCTTGACCTCGATGCTGGCCGGTTGCGGCGTTGCGCTGCCGCAAAATTGACGCCATGGCCGGCACGCTGTTCGTCCTGCCGGTGCCGCTGGGCGATGCCGCCGCCTGCGACGTGCTGCCGCCGCCGGTTCTGCGGATCGCCCGCGAGGCGCAGTACGTGCTGGCGGAGAACGCCCGCAGCGCGCGCGCGTTCCTGAAAGCGGCCGGACATCCCGGCCCGATACAGCAGGTCCGGATCGTCCAGATCGGCCATGCGCCGCGGCCCGCGCAGGCGCTCGAGTGGCTGGCGCCGCTGCGCGCCGGCGAAAGCGACGCTGCGCTGGTCGCGGAGGCCGGCTGTCCCGGCATCGCGGACCCGGGAGCCACCATCGTTGCGTGCGCCCACGATCTTGGTCTGCGCGTGCGGCCGCTGGTGGGTCCATCGTCGGTGTTGCTGGCGCTGATGGCCTCCGGCATGAACGGTCAGCACTTTCGCTTCCTGGGCTATCTGCCGCAGCCCGCCGCTGAGTTGGCACAGAGCCTGCGGCGCATCGAGCGCGACGCGGTCGAAGGCGAAACGCAGATCTTCATCGAGACGCCCTATCGCACCGAGCGCCTGTTCGACGCCATCCTGGCGCAGTGCGCGGACTCGACGCGCCTGGGCCTGGCGCTGGACCTGGGAAGCGCCTCGGAGGCGACGATCACGCGGCGCATCGGGCAATGGCGCGCCATGGCGCCGGCTGAGCGCCCCGCGTTGCGGCGGCGCCCCGCCGTCTTCCTGCTCCACGGCGACGTCGCGCGGCAATCCTGACGACCCTCACCCCCGACCCCTCTCCCGCTGCGCGGGCGAGGGGCGATCGGGCGTCGCATGGCTCGATGCTTCACGCAGGCACGCCGTATCGCCCCTCGCCC
>DATKFG010000152.1:0-4888 GCA_035511515.1 Burkholderiaceae bacterium
TACGACCTCACCCGGTTCGTACGCGTTGCTCGAAGCCCCCGTCACGGCCGTCGTGGGTGTCGCAAACGTGCCGCTGTTGCCCGTGCCGGTCGCAAGTGCAGTCACGACAGCTGATGCTCCCGGCGATGTCGCCGACATCCCCACCAGCACCAGATCGGCGCGTCCATCGCCGCTGATGTCCTCCAGCAGCGGCGCGAACGTGACGCTCGTCTGCTGATACGAATAGCCCACGCCGCCGCCCTGCGTGGTGTCGTAATACGTCGGCACGGCATCGGCGAAAACGCCGTAGGGGCTGATCAGACCGTTGTAGGTGGCGGCATTGAATCCGGTGCCGTTCGAAAGCATCAGCTGCGCGTTGTACTGAGTGGTCGTGTTATGGATCCGCACCAGATCCGCCTTACCGTCTCCGTTGACGTCACCGAAGACGTTGACGAACCCATTGACCACAGAGCACCCGCCGATTGGAGGGCAGCCGGAACCCGACTGGTTATATACGACCCCCCAGGGCCCCACGGTATTGTTGGATACGACATTGAAGGACGTGCCGGTGGAGAGCGCCACTTGCGCGTAGGCCGGGTCGGTCGTCGTGCCGTCGAACGTCAGGCGGATCAGGTCGGATTTGCCATCCCCGTTGATGTCAGCCACGTAGTCCGAGCTCCGGGTCGGGGCCCAGCCCCCGACCACGCCACCATTGTTCGGGCCGTCGGGCGTCAGCATTCCGCTGCCCGATGGCCACGTGAAACCGAGTAGCGGCCGACACAGCCCTCCTTGCACAGCGGGGGGCGGTAAGTACACCGTCGGCGTGGCCGGCGAGCACTCGTTGATCGACTGCAGCAGCGAGCGGCCCGAGGCCGTGCTGGTCGTGTACGTCAGGTTGTACTGCCGAACCAGCAGTGGTCCGGCCGAACTGTTCGTGCCCGCCAGCACTTGCACCGACAGCAGCTCCTGGCCCGTCAGCACAGGAATGCCACCGGGGCCGTAGCCCCGGATCACGTCCGTGCCGGGCCGGTTCTCGTAGTTGAACAGCACCCGCTGATTCGATGCCTGACCCGTATTCGCATTGGCGGTGTAGTTGATCGCAGTCGGGTAAAACTCCAAGATCCCGTTGGTCTGCTTGTAGCTGAACGTGATGTTGTTGCCGTAGCGGTCGCTGACCTTGTTCACCGCCCAGATCACCGGCGTGAAGTACCCGTTGCCGGTGATCTGCGAATCCGGCGTGTTGCCGTACTCGATGATCTCCCCGCTCTTGGTCCACACCTGGAACCAGGCCGGCCCCGATAAACCCGCCGTGCCGTTGGCCACGACCCGCGTGAAACTGGCGATCTCGGTGCGGTACTCGTTGGCCGCGCCCGCGGCCCAGTACGGCAGCCCCGCGTTGTGCGGGTCGAAGATCTTTAAGCGCTTGCCGTCCAGGCAGAAGCGGTCCGTCGCCGCAAAGCTGACCCTTCCGTGCGTGGCGTCCTGCGCGATCGTCTGCGGGCAGCGCATGATCGACGACAGCCCCGACAGGCTCCAGCCCACCCCCATGATGCCGTTGCCGCCCTGGCTGTTGTAGGCGAACGAGAGCTTCGGTTCGACGCCTGCAACGCCGGGCGCCACCTTGATCGGTATCTGGTAGGCCGCCGCTCCCTGCGGCGTCACCGAAAAGCTCGACGGCGTGGTCATCGGCGCGCCCGCGTGGGCCTGCGATACCGCCAAGCCAATCACCCACGCGAACAGCAACCTCTTGGCAAAAACCGGCACGGCCCCCTCCTCCGTTGCGGCTTGCGCTGTCTTCTATTGCTGCTACTTCGCCGCCCGCCTGCTGCGCTCCTTCTTTTGCTGATTTCTTCCTTGACGCTACGAGCGCGAACCACAACCACCAAATGGCCACGCCGCCGCGCTGTTACGTTTGATTATCTTTGGCCGACTGAGCCTAGAACAGCGTCCCTTTCGGGCCGTGCCCCAGGTTTCTGTGATGTCGCAGAAATCGATCCAGCCGCCCGGTTCGCCGCCGTGAAGGCCAGCACCAACCCTCTAAGCGCAACGCGCACAGTCCCCCCTCCTCGGTCAGCCGGCGCCTTTGAAGGGGCGCGCGCAGCTGTCGTCTGGTTATGTCCGCGCAAAATTCAGCAAACGACTATCGCAAGCGTGTTCCTTCCTCCGTGTAGCGGCGTCTCGGCACGGAGCCGTGTCCTTAGCAATGTCAAGTGCGCGAAGCAGGGGTGCCGATCGCCGAAGAGTGTGGATTGCCAGACACGCTTACGAAAGCGTCCCTTTTGGGACGCATCGTCGGTAACGAGCTTTAGGCGACAAGCACGCGGCGCGATGGAGGCGCGCTACCCGTCAGCTGGAAGGTAAAAAAAGAAATGGCCGCCTCGGACAGCGGCCGGCCATCAGCGCATCAGCTCCCCGCGCCGCTGCCTTGAGCCGGTGCGGCGCGCTCCTCTTCGAGCATCTTCGCCAGCAGTTTGGTCAGCGCGTAGACCGTGCCGATGTGCGGAGTCGGCGTGCGCGTGAGGTAACCCAGCTCCACCACCGATCCGACCAGCGCGTCGACCTCGGGGCTGCGGCCGGCTTCCACGTCCTGCAGCATCGAGGTCTTGTGCTTGCCGACCTTTTCGGCGCCCGCGATGCGCTTTTCCAGCGGAACGCGGAACGTGATGCCCAGCTTGTTCGCGACCGCCTGCGCCTCGGTCATCATCGCGGCGGCCAGCTCCCGGCTGAGCGGATACTGGCAGATGTCGGCCAGCGTGGAACGCGACAGCGCGCTGATCGGGTTGAAGGTCAGGTTGCCCCACAGTTTCAGCCAGATCTCGGCGCGGATGTTTTCCAGCACCGGCGCCTTGAAGCCGGCGCGCGTGAAGCATTCCGAAACCGCCGTCACGCGCCGCGAAGTCGTGCCGTCGAGCTCGCCCACTGGAAAGCGGTCGCCTTCGACCAGGCGCACCACGCCCGGCTCGACCAGTTCGGAGGCCGGATACACGACGCAGCCGATCACGCGCTCCGGTGAAATCTTTCGCAGGATCTGGCCGTGCGGGTCCACGCTCTTCACGCAGGTGCCATCCAGCTCGCCGCCATGCTTGTGGAAGTACCAGTACGGAATGCCGTTCTGCATCGGGACCACGACGGTGTCGGCGCCGAAGAGCTTCGGAACGTCGTCCGCCACCGCTTCGACCTGGTGGGCCTTCATCGCCAGGATCACGAGGTCCTGGGGTCCGGCTGCGTCGTAGTCCTGGGTGGCCCGCACGTTGGAGGCGATCTGCTCGGAGCCGTCCGGCAACACCAGCTTGATTCCGTTGGCGCGGATCGCTGCCAGGTTGGCGCCCCGGGCGAAGAAGGTCACTTCCTCGCCGACCAGCGCCAGCCTGACTCCAACGTAACCGCCGACCGCGCCGGCGCCGATGATGGCGATTCTCATTGCGGCATTTCCTGCATCGCGCTTGCCGGGCGGCGCGCGCCCTCACCCCCTGCTTCGCCGGGCGCAGCCCGGCTACGCAGGGCGAAGCCCGGCCCCTCTCCCGCAGCCCTCACCCCCGACCCCTCTCCCGCTTCGCGGGAGAGGGGAGCCGAACGGTTCCCTCTCCCGCTCCGCGGTAAAAGGCCAGGATGAGGGTGGCGGGCGAGGGGTGACTCTTCGCTCAGATCGGTCCCCCCTCAGGACCGGTCCCCTCTGAGGACCTCGCTACTCAGTGTAGCAATGCGGGCCGGTCTATTCGAGCAGGGAGCCTATGCGCAAACCGAGTGACAGCGCCAGCTCGGGCGCCGGCAGTTTCTTCGTGTCTTCGCCCTTGGCCTTGAAGACCTCGATCTGCCCGCCCTGGCCGGTGATGCGCAGGCTGTCGGATCCGAGCTCGACGATTTCGCCGACTTTGCCCCGGACCGCACCGAAACGGCGCGTCAAGTGCTTGCGGGCGTCGAAGATCTGCACTTTTTTCCCGTTGAACGTGGTCCAGGCGCCCGGTGCCGGATTGCAGCCGCGAATCAGGTCGTATGTGAAATCGATGTGACTGGCCCAGTTGATGCGCGCCTCGGCGGTGCGGCACCAGCCCTCGTACGAAGCCTTCGATTCGTCCTGCGCCGTCTCGTGGTGACGCCCGGCCACGACCAGGTCGGCCGCCTCCAGCATCGAGGCCACGCCCATCGGAAAGAGCCGGTCGAAGTAGACGCTGCCGAGCGTGTCGTCCGGCCCGATCGGCGTTTCCTTCTGCAGGATCACGGGACCCTCATCCAGGCCATCGTTGGGCCGGAAGATCGACAGGCCCGTTTTCGTGTCGCCCCGGATGATCGGCCAGTTGATCGAACTGGGTCCGCGGTACTTCGGCAGCAGCGACGGGTGGTACTGGATCGTTCCGTGGCGCGGAATGTTGATGAACTCCTGCGGCGCGAACTGCAGCACGTAGGCCATGATGCCCACATCAGCATCAAGTTGCTGAATGGCATCGCGCGCTTCCGGACTGCGCAGCGAGGCGAACTGATGGACGCGGATTCCTTTTTCCTGCGCCGCCAGCTTCAGCACATCCGGCTTGGCGCCCTCCTTTTCCGGGGCGCAGAACACGCCGGCCACCTCGTTGCCGCGCGCCGCGAAGGCCTCCAGGACAGCTTTGCCGAAATCCTGCTGACCGATGATGACGATTCGCATGAGTGCTCCTTGCGCAATCAGGATACCCGAATGCACAAGGGCGGAGAACTTCTCCGCCCTTGTGGGTCAGGCCGTGGCGAACAGGACGAGCAGTCGACTCAGAACTTGTAGTCGACCCCGAGTGAAACCCCGATCAGATGACAGCCACCCCAGGTGGTCGGGCCGAAGCTGGAGTAGTCGATCTGCGAGGCGTGGGTGCCGTCGTGGCAGTCGGTCGGATAGCCACGGCCCCCCGCGCCAAGGTCGTAGTGGGCGTTGCCGTGATTG
>DATKFG010000153.1:0-7472 GCA_035511515.1 Burkholderiaceae bacterium
AGCGAGCGCTTGCATGGGCGTGCACGCCGAATATCGCTGCACCAGCCAGGCATTGCCCGAAGAAAAGCGGGCCTGCGAACTGGTCAAGCAGGGGCCGGACGCACTGCGCATGTTCGTCGACCGCACCCGCTACATTTATGGGCTCTACTTCTACGACTACGTGACGAAAGCGGACGCCGACCGGTGGCATCAGGCACGGGGCGGCGCGCAGGCGCAAGCGATCCCCGCCACCGGCGATCGCGATCAGCAACAGGCTGCCAACCGGTAACGTGCGATGCGCGGCCGGCCCTCGCCAGATCGCGGGCCGGCCGACCGTCCCACGTGCCAGAAAATCCACTGAATCAATCACTTGGAACCATGGCGGTTTCCGGACAGAGCATTCGAGTTGGCCGTCTCAGCATAGAGATCACGCACCCCGCGAAGGTGCTGTTTCCGGCCGATGGAATTACGAAGTGGGACCTGGTCGATTACTACCGTCGCATCGCTGCCTGGATGTTGCCTCACCTGCGGGAGCGGCCGTTGGCCATGGAGCGCTATCCGGATGGACTCGGACAGGCGAGCTTCTTCCACAAGGCGGTCCCGTCCTACTATCCCGACTGGATCGAACGAGTGACGGTCAAAAAAGAAGGGGGGACGATCACCCAGGCCGTTTGCAGCGATGCGGCAACGCTGGTCTATCTTGCGAACCAGGCTTGCATCACTCCTCACGTCTGGCTCAGCCGCGTCACGAGGCTGAATCATCCCGACCAGATGGTTTTCGATCTGGACCCTCCCGGCGAAAACTTCCGGCCTGAAAGCTTCGCGTCGGTCCTGGCGACCGCGCGATCATTGGGTGAACTCCTCGACGAACTGGAACTGCCGGTGTACGTCAAGACGACGGGGTCGCGCGGGCTGCACCTGGCCGTGCCGCTTGATTCCGAGGAGGAGTTCGACTCGGTCCGCGCCTTCGCCCGGCAGCTGGCCCAGATCGTGGTGAGCCGGGATCCGGAACAGCGGACCCTGGAGCAGCGTAAGGACAAACGGCTCGGGCGCGTTTTCCTGGACATCAATCGCAATGCGTACGCCCAGACGATAGCTCCTGCCTATGCGGTTCGCGCTCGCCCCGGCGCTCCCGTGTCGATGCCGCTCGATTGGAGCGATCTGGACAGCAAGAACCTGCGGCCGGACGGCGTAACGATCCGAACCGTTTTCGATCGCCTGGAAAAGCGCGGCAATCCCTGGAGAGACTTTCGGCGCCGCGCCGTCTCATTGAACAGGGCGCGCCGCAAGGTTGAAAAACTGAATGCTCCTCGATGAATGCCCTACCCTGGAACCGGCGCTCTAAATGTTCTGTCGGATATCACTTCAGCTTTTGGCCCAACTCGGGCCCGTCCTGAACCACCGACCCGAGCAAGGGCGTTGCTTGCTCCCATTGCGCCGGGCGCTTGTGTAAGTTTGGACAGTTCTCGCATCAGCTGACGTCGCTTCGCTGACGCCCGCCCGCTGGCGGTCGCGCCCGTCCGTTGGCAATCGATCGCTGACACCTTGCCCTTCTCACGCGCCGCCACCTTGCGCGCCCCGTCCTAAGCCTTTGTTAGCACGGCGTTTCAGGCATCGAATCGCGAAGACTCGTCGCACGGGAACGCGCCTTGCTCGGTCCGCAGGCAGATGAAACATCGTTGAACCGAAACAAGGAAAGGAGCTTTCGATGAAGCGCGTACGAATGATGGTTGCTGCCATGGCGACGAGCGCATTGCTGTTGCCCCTCGCGTCGGATGCGACTGCGGAAGCCACGATCGGGCCAGGCGGAACCGATCAAAACCCGCCGCCGGCGGCCGCTCCGAGCGCTCCGTCGCCACCCGGGCGGAACGTAGTCGAGGCGCTGGCTGCAGCGGCCGCGGCGGGCAACGTCGACGCCATGAACGATCTTGGCGTCCTGTACAGCCTCGGGGTGCAGGCGCCGCCCGACTATCCGATGGCCCTCTACTGGTATCAGAAAGCCATCGATCGGGGTTCCGTCGAGGCGATGAACAACCTCGCGACGATGTACCTGTTCGGCGTGGGCTTGTCACGCGATTACGTCAACGCTTTTCACTGGTTCCAGCGAGCGGCCGAAGGCGGCAATCCGCATGGCACTTACAGCGTCGCCGTCATGGCCGACATAGGCATGGGCACGGCGCGGCACCCGGCGCTAGCACGCGCGATGTATCGCAAAGCGGCCGAGGCCGGCGTCACGCCTGCAATGGTCCGCATCAGCGACGACTACGCCCGAGGACCAGCCGGCAGCCAGGATCTGGTCGAGGCATACGCATGGCTCGAAGTGGCATTGCAAGCGGGCGTTCCCGAAGAGTTGCAGATCGAAGTGCTGTCGAGGATGGATGCCCTCGGAAATCGCCTTGGTGCGGCACGGCGCGATGAGGCGCGCGTGCGGGCCGTGCGCCTCGCCGCGCTCGTGAAAACTCATGTGCTCTCGGCCAAGACGGAGTCTGCCAAACCAGTCGAGTCCGTGCGCTCGAATTTGATGTGAAGCCCAAGGGCTGGCATCTCGCGCCAATCCATTGGCACTCCGACTCGGTCATGCCGTCGCCGCTTGCGCAAGTCATTGTTGTTGCTTGGCTTCGTAGATGGGTGAGAGGAGTTCGCGGGCAGGCACGCGGCTTGCATAAGGAAGTGCGCATTTCCATCGATCAATGCGATTGCTCGCGAAGAAGGGAACTGAGATGACAAATGGCACGGAACCCTGGCGCATTGCGCGCTGGATGGCCGGATCGGTGGCGAGCGTGGCGATTCTCGGTTGCCAGAGCAGCGCCAAACCGGCGCCGCCGCCTCCGCCGAAAGTATCGATCATTCAAGTCGAGCCGCGCCCGGTGACGGTGTACGACGAATATGTCGGCGAGACGCAGGCGCCGTCCACGATCGAAATCCGCAGTCAGGTGACGGGCCTGCTCGAGCGACAGACCTTCGTCGACGGCGCACACGTGAAACAGGGCGACCTGCTCTATGTGATCGACCAGCGGCCATTCCAGGCGCAACTCGAGCGGGCGCTGGCGAGCCTCGCACAGGCCGAGGCGAACCTGCTCAATGCGCAGCAGGCGCTGGCGCGCAATTCCCGGCTGATCGAGCAAAAAGCGGTAAGCCAGCAGGACTACGACAGCGCGGTGGCCCAGGAGCATGCCACGGCCGCGCTGGTGGAGGCGCAAAAGGCGCTGGTGCGCAACGCGGAGTTGAACCTCGAATACACGACGCTGCGCGCTCCGCGAGACGGCTTCATCAGCAGCTCGCAAGTCAAGCCCGGGTCTCTGGTCACGGCGCAGCAGACGCTGCTCACGACGCTGTACTCCAGCGACCCGATGTGGGTCAACTTCACCCTCACCGAATACGAGTTCCTCGAGCTGCAAAAGCGGCTGAAGCACGCCCCCGACGAGCGCCCGGGTGAGGCGCCGCCGTTTCGCCTGCGCCTTGCCGACGGCACCGATTATCCGCTGCTGGGGGCGCTCGATTTCGTCGATGCGGCGATCGACCAGAAATCGGGCACGTTGCAGGCACGCATCTCGGTCCGCAACCCCGAGCGGCTGCTGCGTCCGGGCTTATTCGCGCGCGTGATCGTGCCCGCGTTCGAGAGCCGCAGCGCCATCCGCATTCCCCAGGGAGCGGTCCAGGAATTACAGGGGTTGAAGTCGGTTTACGTCGTTGCCACCGACGACAAAGTGGAGTCGCGACAGATCGTTGCGCACTACCGCGCGGGCAATCAGTGGGTGGTCGATAGCGGGCTGAACCCGGGCGACCGCGTGGTGGTCGAGGGAATGAGCAAGTTGAAACCCGGCATTGCGGTGCAAGCCCTCATCGTTGCCGCGGCCGCCGACAGCAATGCGGGCGCCGCCGCCCCGGCCAGCCGATAGGGAGGAGTCATGCTCAACTTCTTCATCGAACGACCGGTCTTTTCCTCGGTCATCGCGCTGCTGATGGTCCTCGTCGGGACGCTCGCGGCGCTCGAACTTCCGATCGCGCAGTATCCCCAGGTGGTTCCACCGCAGGTGCAGGTCTCGGCCACGTTTCCGGGCGCCAACGCCGATGTCGTGGCGCAATCCGTTGCGGCACCGATCGAGCAGCAGGTCAATGGCGCGCAGGACATGCTGTACATGGACTCGAAGAGCGGCAACGACGGCTCGTACACCCTGACCGTGACCTTCGACATCGGTACCGACAAGAACATCGATGCGGTCGAAGTGCAGAACCGCTACGCGATCGCGCAAAGCCAGCTTCCCGCCGACGTGGTCCGCAACGGCGTGACGGTGCGCAAGACCACCAGCGACTTCCTCGAGGTCATCGCCCTGACGTCGCCGGACCGGCGCTACGACACCGTATTCGTGAGCAACTATGTGCTGCTGAACCTGTACGACGCGCTCGGCCGCGTGCCCGGTGTCGGACAGGTCAAAATTTTCGGAGAGCGCGACTACAGCATGCGCATCTGGCTCGACCCTGAGCGCATGGCGCGCCTCGGCGTGACGGTGCCCGATGTCGCCAACGCGGTGCGCGAGCAGAACGTCATAGCGCCCTCGGGCAGCTTCGGCCTGCCTCCCGCACCGCAGGGCCAGCAGCTGCAGTACACGGTGTTCGTGAAGGGGCGCCTGGCACAGGTGTCCGAGTTCGAGAACATCGTCCTTCGCGAAGGGGCCAACGGGCAGATCGTGCGCCTGAAAGATGTCGCGCGCGTGGAGCTTTCGGCCGCGGATTACACGCAAGGCGCCGCCAACGACGACATTCCGGGGGCCCTGATCGGCATCTACCTGCAGCCCGACGCCAACGCGCTGAACGTCGCCCGGCAGGTCAAGCAGGTGATGGGCGGACAGGCGCAACACTTTCCGCCCGGGCTGGCGTACTCGATTCCATACACCACGACGCCGTTCGTCACCGAATCGCTGAAAGAGGTCGTCAAGACGCTGTTCGTGGCGTTCGCGCTGGTGGTGGTTGTCGTGTACCTGTTCCTGCAGAGTTGGCGCGCGACCTTGATCCCGATCCTGGTCGTGCCGATCTCGCTGATCGGCACGTTCGCAGCGTTCTCGGCGCTCGGCTTCTCGATCAATACGCTGACGCTGTTCGGTCTGGTGCTCGCGATCGGGATCGTGGTGGACGACGCGATCGTGGTTGTGGAAGCCGTGCAGCAGCGCCTGGATGCCGAGAACCTGTCCCCGATGGAGGCGGCCAAGTCCGCGATGGCGGACGTGGGCGGCCCGGTGATTGCGATCGCCCTGGTGCTCGCCGCGGTGTTCGTTCCGATCGCGTTCCTGGGAGGTCTGACGGGCCAGCTGTACAAGCAGTTCGCGCTGACCCTTGCGGTTTCCGTGATCCTGTCGGCGATCTGCGCGCTGACGTTCACACCCGCGATGAGCGCGCTGCTGCTGCGGCGCGTAGAGGAGCACGCGCAGACCGGATCACTCGGCCGCTTCTTCACCGCCTTCAACCGGCTTTTCGATCGCTCGCGCGACGGGTATGTGCGCAAGGTCGCGGTGATGCAGCGCCACGCGGCGATGGTGATGCTGACCTTCGGCGCGTTGCTGGTCGCGGTCTACGGCCTGACTGCGACCCGTCCGACGGGGCTCGTCCCGCTGGAGGATCAGGGCGCCGTGTACGCGCTGGTGAGCCTGCCGCCCGCAGCGTCGCTCGAGCGCACCAACGAGGCGATGTCGCAGATGACGCGCGTCGCCCGCCAAGTACCGGGTGTCGAAGGCGTGGTCTACATCAGCGGCTTCAACCTGTTGACCGGCCAGACCACGTCGTACAACGGAACGGCCTTTATACGGTTGAAGCCCTGGGACCAACGAAAGACGCCCGACCAAAGTGTCGAAGCGCTGGTGCGAACGCTGAACGCGCGGCTCAATTCCGCCGTCACCGACGCGAGCGTGCTCGTGCTCAATCCACCTCCGATTCGAGGATTGAGCACGGCCGGCGGCTTCACGTTCGTGCTGCAGAACCACGCCGGCGCGGACACTGCGCAGTTCTCGCAGGTGCTGCAGGCGTTTCTCGCGCAAGTGCGCAAGCGTCCCGAGATCGGATTCGTCTATACGGCCTTCGACACGCGCATTCCGCAGATCGAGCTGACCGTCGACCGTGAGAAGGTGAAATCGGTGGGAGTGCCCTTGAACGACGTGTTTTTCACGCTGCAGACGCTGCTCGGAAGCTTCTACATCAACGATTTCAACCTGTTCGGGCGGACCTACAAAGTGGAGGCTCAGGCCGAAGGGTCGCAGCGGACCCAGCCCGACGATGTGAATCGGTACTACGTGCGCAGCGATGCCGGCGCGATGGTGCCGCTGGGCACGCTGGTTACCAACCGGACGTTCAACGGGCCGCAGTACTACGAGCGCTACAACGTCTACAGCGCCGCAACGATCAACGGCGTCAACGCGCCCGGCTACAGCTCGGGGCAGGCGATCGCGGCGATGGAGGAGCTGGCGCGCGCGCTTCCGGCCGGCTACACCTACGAATGGAGCGAGGCGACCTACCAGGAGAAGAAGACCGGCGGCCAGACCGGTTTCATCTTCGCGGTGTCGCTCCTGTTCGTGATCCTGGTGCTCGCCGCCCTGTACGAGAGCTGGGCGATGCCGGTGGCGATCCTGCTGGTGGTTCCGTTCGGGGTGCTGGGCGCGTTCCTCGGCCTGCTGCTGCGGCACATGGACAACAACGTCTACACGCAGATCGGCTTGATCATGCTGATCGGGCTGGCGGCCAAGAACGCGATTTTGATCGTCGAGTTCGCGAGGCTGAAGCGCGCGCAGGGCGAATCGATCGAGCAGTCGGCGCTGGACGGCGCGAAGCTGAGGCTGCGCCCGATCCTGATGACCTCGTTCGCCTTCATCCTCGGCGCCATTCCGCTCGCCTTGGCGTCCGGCGCCGGAGCGGGTGCGCGCCAGGCGTTGGGAACGGGTGTCGTGTTCGGCATGCTGGCGGCAACCCTCGTCGGCATGTTCTTCATCCCCGTGTTCTATGTGCTCCTGCAGCGCCTCAGCGAAGGCCAGTGGCCATTCCGGCGCGGTGGCGCGGGTCGAGCCGGCCCCGCCGACGCAGACCCATCGAACGATTCCAACCCGGCGCTCTCGCCCGCCGATCCCCAGTGAGAAAGCCCATGCGCGATTCCACCCCGAAAACCCACAGGCCGCACGCTTTGGCGGCGGCATCGGTGCTGGCCTTGGCGCTCTGCGGTTGCGCGGTCGGTCCTGATTACCGGCGGCCGGCCGTGGAGGTGCCGGCCGCGTGGCGGCTGGGCCCGACCGAAGCCGCGGAGATCTCCAATGCGGACTGGTGGGATCAGTTCCACGATCCGGTCCTGTCGGACCTCGTCAAAACCGCGCTCCAGAACAATAAAGACCTGCGCATCGCGACAGCGAACGTCGATCAGGCCTTTGCGCAATACGGCATTACCCGCTCGGCTCAATTGCCCCAGGTCTCGGCCGATGCCAGCGCGACGCGCCAGCGCGCCAGCACCAATACGGCGC